>JAFAMM010000064.1 GCA_019233375.1 Acidobacteriaceae bacterium | reverse complement strand
AGGGGTTGCGCCGTGCGATTTGGAACATGATTTCCCAGAACGCGACACCGTCGTGGGTTTTTCCGGATAAAACTCAAATAGAATCGATAAGCCGCAAGGAGACCCGGTTGCTCTACGAGGTTGGGCATTGGAAAGTCATGAATGATCTTGTGCGAGATACTCGATACGCGTTTCGCGCTCTTCTTAAAACGCCCCTTGCAACCGCGGTGGGGGTGCTTGCTCTGGCACTTGGTATCGGAGTCAATGCCTCGTCCCTCATAACGACAAGCTCACTTGTTCTGCACCCGTTCCCGTACGCGCATCTCGACAGGATTATGACAGTGTGGCAGACAGTACCGAAACTCAAGCTGGAACGAAGCCCGCTCGCGCCAGGCGATTTCGGCGATCTGCGCCGAGAAAATCGTTGTTTCAGTCAACTGGCCGCGTACCGCCCATGGGATGCGGCGCTAACCGGAGCGGGCGACCCTGTGCGCGTTCTGGCAGCTCGAGTTACACCGGGCTTCTTTTCGGCTTTGAGCAGCAAACCGGCCCTCGGACGTGTATTTGAAGACAGCCTGGAAGAGAAAGCGAACGCGCGAGTCGCCGTCGTCAGTGAAGGTTTCTGGAACACACATCTTCTGGGATCGAGAGACGCGATCGGCAAAACCATCGCACTCGATGGTAAGCAGTACACCGTCATTGGTGTGATGCCGGATGCATTCAATTGGCCGCTGCAGACGGAAATCTGGACGCCGCTGGTTTTCGACCCGGCCGAAACTCATGATCGCGCAAATCACGATCTCATGGCTATCGGCCTGCTCAAGCCGGGAGCATCGAGGAGCGAAGCATCTGATGAAGCAGCCACCCTGGCCGGCCGCCTCGCGCGACAATTTCCGGACACAAACGAAGGGCGCAGGATGATGTGCGTCCCGCTGGCCGAAATCGCCGACAGCTTCACGCAGCGCTTCGTTTTGTTACTGCTGGGCGCAACTCTTTTCGTGCTGCTGCTTGCGTGCGCCAATGTCGGCAATCTTCAGCTCGCTCGCGCAGCAAGCCGCGAGAAAGAGATTGCTATTCGCACGGCGTTAGGCGCCGCACGCGTGCAGATCGCGCGTCAGTTGTTCATGGAGAGTCTTCTGCTATCGCTCGCAGCCGGCGGTCTGGGATTGTTGCTGGCCGGCTGGAACCTTGATTTGACAAGGTCAGACATTTCTGCGAACGTTTTGCGGATCGTTCCCGGCTTGGCCGCCATGCGCGTGGATACCACCGTCGTCTTTGCCACCGTCGTCCTCTCCGTTGCGGCGGGTTTGTTGTGCAGCGGGCCCGCGATGTTCCAGTTAGCTCTTCGAGGAATGCGCCGCGATTTGAATGAGACGCTTCAACAGCGCGGTGACAGTCAAGGCGCAATTCCCGCTCAAAACCGCATGAGGTCCGCGATGGTTGCACTCGAACTCGCCCTCGCGCTGGTTCTCCTTATCGGGGCCGGCATGACGGTCAAGAGTTTTGAGCGCCTGCTCGATGTCTATCAAGGCTTTGATCCGAAAAACCTTCTGACGATGCAGATCACGTTACCGGCAGAGTCGTACCGCCGCGATGCGCAGGTAGGGTCGTTTTATGATCGGGCACTGCAGCATCTCGAGGAAATTCCGGGCATCAGGGCGGCAGCGATCTCGTCGAACAACGGTGTAGCACAGAATCTGCTCATCGAGGGGCGTCCCGAACCTCGCCCTTATGAGCCACGCCCCACGGTCCGCAGCATTAGCGCTCAGTATTTCGAGGCCATGCGCATTCCCATTTTCAACGGCAGATCCGTCTCGACGGCGGACCGCGCGACTACACAGCGGGTCGTAGTTGTCAGCCAGAGCGTGGCCCGGCACTACTGGCCAAGAGAAAATCCCCTCGGCAGACGCATCAAACTCAATGCCCACTCCGAGTGGCTCACGGTGGTCGGCGTAAGCGGGGATGTTGTCGAAAATTGGGTGACGGGGGATTTCGCGCCCGCCGCTTATATCCCGTACGCTCAGGCTCCGAGTCTGTCGGCGGAGATCCTGATTCGCACACCCGCTGATCCGCTGCGTGTTGCCGGAGCCGCCCGGGCGAAGATCAGCGCGGTGGATAAGAACCTGCCGGTTTACAATGTCGAGACGCTCGAAAAGGCGAGAGCCGATGAGCGCGGCGGCTTCCGGGCGGCAGCGCGCGCCATGACGACCTATGCCGTTATCGCCCTGCTGCTTGCGGTTACGGGCATTTATGGCGTGCTGTCTCAATTCGTAACTGCGCGCAGGCATGATATCGGCGTGCGAATGGCGTTGGGCGCGGACCGCCTCGACGTGCTTCGCATGACCATGTGGCGCGCGGCCGCGCTTACGATTGTCGGGGTGGGATTCGGATTGCCTTTGGCTCTGCTGCTCGCGCGCGGCATGGCGACGGCGCTCTTCGGCGTAGTTCGTGTCGATCCGCAGGGCATCGTTGTGGTAACCGCAATTCTCGCTGCGTCGGCCCTTCTTGCCAGTTATGTGCCGTCCTGGCGGGCGACACAGATTGACCCGATGACGGCGCTTAGAGCGGAATAGTATCCCAAATCAGACAATCGATCTGCTTTGTCGACCCCAATGTGCTGACTGGCTCAAAGTTCTGTCTCGGACTCGCAGGAGGGACCCCTGACCCTGTATCGCGTCACAACACATCGAAGTGGGTCACCGCGGTACGCATCAATCGATCCAGCAGTACGGCAGATTGTCAGGCTGGCTGGCGAGCAACGGCTGATCACTCCAACCCGAACCGGGAGAAGAGTTAAGCAGGTGAATGTCGTCCCCCGGGAAATAGAAGACATATTCGCCGGAAAGATCGCTGAAGCTCGTTAACGACTCGAGACACGAGGAGGGAATCGGTAATCCGTTGCCCAGCGTCGTCAAATCCTGGTCGACCCAAGGCCCGACGGTCGTACCGTTGTGCCAGAGTTGGTGAAGATGCGCGTCCCATGTTCCGACGTATTGCACGTGCTCACCGAAAGAATCACTAAAGCTGGCGAGTACAATACCGGAGTTATAAGTCCCGGCTTGAAGTGACAGGTCCTGATCAACCCAGCCACCGCCGTTCAAGAAGAGCTGGTGAACGTGGTCATCTTGGCCAACGTAGAAAACATGTTCCCCGAGGGAATCACTAAAGCTCGTTAGCGCCGCTCCGACGACCGGACCTCCGGTCGTAGCCGTCAGATCTTGGTTGTTCCAAATAAAAAAAGGTCCAAAGCAGATCCGTTGTCCGAAAATATTGACGCAGATGGACTCCCAATGGCCATAGAGCTGATGAACATGTCCATCTACCCCCGAATAGAACAGGTGTTCACCAAGTGAGTCACTGAAACTGCTTTGGGAGAAATCCGTGTTCCCCGCCAAAGCACCTCCTGTCTGAGCAGTTATATCGGTATCTACCCAGGAAGCGCCGTTCGAAGCGAGCTGAGCGCTCGCGGTCGAAGTAAGCACATGAACATGGGAATCGGCAGTGACATAAAACAGCCTCTCGCCACCGACATTGCTGTAGCCTGTTATCGCGTTTTGGGAGGTTTCGGTCTGGACGCCGAGGTCCGTGTTGATCCAACTGCCGTTAAAGAAAAGGTGGTTGACGTGACCGGAAAGCGCATCCGTCCAAAACACGTGCTCCCCGGCCTGATCGCTGAAGCTGAAAACGCGAGAGCTTAGCGAGGAGGCAGTAGCAGGCCCACCGCTCAGAGCGGTCAAGTCCTGGTTTATCCAATTGGTTGCGAGGCTACAGTTGGCAATGCACTGAAGCTGATGAACGTGTGAATCCGAACTGACGTACACAATGTGTTTCCCAGCGATGTCGGTAAAACTTGTGAAATTATTACTCTGGGCATTGATTACTCTCGGGGAAGCGGAGGTCAGCAGTCCGACAGTTATGAACGAGGCAGCTATCGATACTCTTTTAGAGATCATAGATAACTCACTGTGTAATGAACTTGAACCGAAAATATCAGCACGGTCGCTTACTGCCTCCGGAGGGACATTTCAATTGCACGGGCGTGCTCCTACCAAACCGCTTGGCGATCTGTCTTATGAAGCCGATAAGGCTAACTGGCAAGCAGCAAGTTGCATACCACCGGTGCTCCTGCCGAACCCATACCATGTTTGTACAACATTGGCCCTAAGTGGCCTCGCAATGTATCCAGATTCGCTGCGGTGAAATATCTGTTCGGATAGTTAACGCACAATTGAGGCATGGAAGGTCAAAGCAGAATCGCGCTCGTCACGGGCGCGGGGAGCGGAGTCGGCCGTGCAGTTTCGCTGGCGCTCAACCAGAATGGGTGGAGCGTGGTCTTGGCCGGCCGTAAAGCTGAAAAGCTGGAGGAGACCGCCCGACACGCGAGCGTCGTGGACCGGATGCGGCCCATCCCGACAGATGTCAGTCAGCCGGAATCCGTCCGGGCACTGTTCGCGACAATCACCACGGAGTTCGGGCGGCTGGATCTATTATTCAATAACGCCGGTATCGGCGCCCCGGCTGTGCCCTTCGAAGAGTTGAGCTTAGAGCGTTGGGATGCGGTCGTGCGCGTGAACCTGACGGGTGCCTTCCTGTGCGCGCAAGAGGCGGTACGTCTCATGAAAGCGCAGCAGCCGCGCGGCGGGCGCATCATCAATAATGGTTCCATTTCTGCCCACACGCCGAGACCGAACTCTGCTCCGTACACCGCAACCAAACATGCCATCACTGGCCTCACCAAAAGCCTTTGTCTCGACGGGCGGCCGTTCGATATCGCGTGCGGGCAGATCGACATCGGAAATGCCGCGACGGAGATGACCGAGAAAATGAGCGCAGGCGTGCTTCAGGCGAACGGAATCAAAGCGCCCGAGCCCGTAATGGATGTGCAGCATGTCGCCGACGCGGTCCTCTACATGGCAAACTTGCCGCTGGATGCAAATGTGCAATTCATGACGGTCATGGCCACGAAAATGCCGTTTGCGGGCAGAGGTTGACGCGGAGGGGCTGATAAAGATCCCAGTTCGACCGCAACCGAATCGTACGCTTTCAGTCCATTCACTGGAGGTAACCCTATATGCCTAGTCTTGATGAGTTGAAAAACAAATACCGCTCAGCGCTGGATACCATTCAGCGGGAAGGAGTGCGGCTGACACATCTCCATGTCCAAGACGAGAAGCTCTTTATCCAAGGAGCAGCGCCGTCGGAACAAGTCAAGAACGACGTCTGGAACCAGATCAAGGCGGTCGATCCAAGTTACAAGGATCTTACCTGCGATCTGACCGTGGACCCCAGCCTCGCGCCTCAGCAGACCCAGGCGGCGGCCGCAACGGCGAGTGGCGGTTCAAGTACCCGCACCTACACGGTCAAGCCGGGCGACACTCTTTCAAAAATCGCACAGGAATTTTACGGGCAGGCAAACGCTTACAATCGCATCTTTGAAGCGAATCGCGACAAGCTGAGCGATCCAAATAAAATCCAAGTCGGCCAGCAACTCGTTATTCCAAGCTAGAATTGTCAGCGCATCAACGGCTGCGCGTCGCGAAGAGACGCGTGGCCGTCGTGCGAACCAGGAGGGAACCATGGCGCTCCAATTCACTACATCTTATTTGCAGGATTCGATCGCAATCTTGCGCCAGTATAAGGACCTTGCCGAACGGGCTATGGCGCAGATTACCGACGAGCATTTATTGCAGACTTTGGATCCCGAAGTAAATTCGATTGCAATCACGGTTAAGCACATGGCAGGGAACATGCGCTCCAGATGGACGAACTTTCTCGAAACGGATGGCGAGAAGCCGGACCGCAATCGTGATACCGAGTTCGAAGATCCGCCGCATACGCGCGCAGCTCTGATGCAGATGTGGGAAAACGGCTGGAATTGCGTCTTTAGCGCTCTCGAGCCACTCGAGGAAGCCGACATGGTTCGCAGCGTGAAGATCCGCGGCGAAAATCACTCCGTAATGCAAGCCATCAACCGGCAGATCGCGCACTATGCGTACCATTGCGGCCAAATCGTCTTGTTGGCAAAGCACTTCAATCACAGCGGCTGGACTGCTTTGACGGTGCCGCGCGGAAAATCGCAGGCGTTTACAGAGAAAGTACTGTCCGGCCAGTTGAGCCAGCGCTAATAAGCTATTCGCCCATCTTGCGCTCTGCTTCAGCATCCAGGAGATGAAGGATAAGCCGCAGGGGCATGCCTGAAAATTCAGGTTTGTCGTACATATCGGACCGTATGTCGAGTAAAGCGCGCTCCAGTAAGTAGGTTTCGAGCAGGACTTGCTGTTCCTCTTGCGAAGGGGGCATATAGCGTGCATTCGCAGACGTTTTCCAGTAACCGCGAATGAAGGCTGCACTCATATGCGAGTACCAGAATCGGGCCGGAATCCGCATCTCATGCCGGGCCAGTGCCTCGTCTGGTTCTCCGGACGCGATCTGGCGTACAGCGGCGTTGGCAGCATAACCGAAGGAGACGAGCATACTGGCGACGTCACGTAACGGGCAGCGCTTTATCCGGCGTTCGCTGAGAGGCAGCATTGGATCGCCTTCGAGATCGAACATCACTACATCGTTTTGCGTCATCAGCATATGCCCAAGGTGCAGCCTGCCGACAAAGCGGGTTCGCTCCGAGCGGATGCGGCGCTCAAACAGCGCCCGAAACTTCGTAATGATGGCGTCCTGTTCCTGCAGTACGCGGGCGGCCATCGGGCGGATGTCCGGTGCGAGATCGCCATAACGTTGCCGGAGGAACTCCAGGCGGCGCTCCGTGGTCCCGATGAAGCCATGGTAGAGGCCCTGCCGGTAGAAGTCATTGAAGGGCTCTGGAGCGAAGGCCGCGTCATCGACGGTCGATGCAAATACGGCATGTAGCTCAGCTACCCGCTGGCCCATGGTCTCGGCGAGCGCAAGCACAGGCCCGATCTGCTCTACGACCATAGCCGGCGGGGGCGCGAGCGCGAACTCGAGTGAGTAAATATTGATCGGGGCCGAGCTCAGCAACTCGGTTTCCGTGCGACCGGATTCCTGTGTTCTTGCGAGGAATTCGCTCACCGCGTCACGTACCAGATGCCAGCCGTCACCCTCGTTCTGAACGAAGCCATGGAGAACGGAGATCACTGTGCTTGCGCCTGTGTTGGCCTGATATTCGAGGTAGCCTGCGAATGGCGCCGCGTGGGCGAAGGGGGCCGGCAGTTTCTCCGTGAGCAGCTGCCCAATTTCAACGCCGGGATTTGGACCGGGCTCGATGTTGCGCAGGATCTTCATGACGAACTGATCGCCGAAACGGATCGACGTATTGAATTCGGCGGATTTCAGCCGTGAGGGTTCGAGGTTGGGATGCGTCCCGCCCCAAAGGTGTCGAAATTCACGGTTGCGCTGCGCTACAAGTTGTCCCTGTTCGCCATTGAACCGCCGCCGTCGTGCGAAGGCCTCGAGCAGAAGCGAGCAAAACTCGTCGCTCCGCGTTCCGCTATACATAACCGCCTTTGCGCCTTGGAGGTCGCGAACTTCTGCGATCAGTGCGTCGGGTTCCTGCTCTCGAACCTGCTGTGCACTGTTCCCCGTAGCAATCGAGATCGGAATTACGAATGTTTCAGGGTCACCGGACATATACTCTGTCCGCGTAAACACGATGAAGTGCCGGTTCGCGGAAACCGGAATGACTTCGCTGATTTCGACCGAACGAAGCCGCCGGTCCCTCGAGCGGAACCAGCGCCGAGTGTACAGGAAGCGCGGCAGCACGGCAGCGATACTGGAGCGAATTTCGGGGTCCCATGCTCCGGCCAGCGATGGCAACGAAAGCATGGGCGCAGCCTGTTGTTGCGCCTCGACCACCGGGTGCGCAGTTGTCACTGCCACCGACCGCTGCTCCAATGAGAACCAGAAAAACGAACTCGGACCCAGCGTCAGGGGATAGAACCCCTCGGCCACATTGGGGAAATCGGTGCGGCCGAACATCTCGACTGGCGTCCAGCCGAGATACCTATGAAGATCAAGCTGCACCGCTTGCGCGAAGCGCGAAAGGTTCGCAACCACCAGCACCGTCTCTTCCTGGTAGCGGCGCAGATAAGCCAGCACGCGCTGGTTCGTTGGCTGCAAAAACTCGATGGTTCCCCGGCCGAAGGCCTTGTACTGCTTGCGAAGCGCGATCAGCCGTTTGGTCCAGTTAAGCAGTGAGTTGGCATTGTCTTCCTGCGATTCGACGTTGACGGCTTCGTAATGATAAGCCGGATCGATGTTCACCGGCAGGTATAGCTTTTGCGGATTGGCGCTTGAAAAGCCGGCGTTGCGGTCTGGGCTCCACTGCATGGGCGTGCGCACGCCGTTGCGATCGCCGAGATATACGTTGTCGCCCATGCCGATCTCGTCGCCGTAGTAGATAACCGGAGTGCCCGGAAGGGAAAACAGCAGGGCGTTCATTACTTCAATGCGCGACCGGTCATTGCCGAGCAAGGGCGCGAGGCGTCGCCGGATCCCAAGATTGATGCGCGCCCGCTGATCTGCGGCATATACGCGGTACATATAGTCCCGCTCTTCGTCGGTGACCATTTCGAGCGTCAGCTCGTCATGGTTCCTCAAAAACATAGCCCACTGGCACGTTTCGGGTATTGGCGGAGTGCGCTTCAAAATTTCGACGATGGGGAGGCGGTCCTCCAATCGCAGCGCCATGAAAAGGCGCGGCATGAGTGGAAAGTGAAACTCCATATGGCACTCATCACCATTTCCGAAGTACGCAACCGCATCTTCCGGCCACATGTTGGCCTCGGCCAAAAGCATACGGTGAGGGTGTGATGAATCCATATGCCGGCGTAGTTCTTTGAGAAACGCGTGCGTCTCAGGAAGGTTCTCGCAACTTGTGCCTTCGCGCTCGTACAGATAGGGAATCGCGTCCAGACGGAAACCGTCCACGCCCATTGCCGCCCAAAAGTCTAGAGTGTGGATGACGGCGCGCCGGACCAGAGGGTTATCGAAGTTCAAATCGGGCTGATGCGAATAAAACCGGTGCCAGTAATAAGCTTTCGCAACGGGATCCCAGCTCCAGTTCGAGGGCTCGAAATCTTTAAAGATAATCCGTGTGCCCGCGTATCTGTCGGGATTATCGCTCCATACGTAAAAATCGCGCCAGCGCGAGCCCGGCTCTGCACGGCGCGAACGCTGGAACCATACATGCTGATCCGAGGTGTGATTGATGACCAGTTCCGTGATCACACGCAGGCCGCGACGGTGAGCTTCCTTAAGAAACAGCTGAAAATCGCGCATGGTGCCATATGCCGGATGAACGCTGCGAAAATCAGCGATGTCGTACCCATCGTCCTTCCAAGGGGAAGGGAAGAACGGCAGGAGCCAGATGGCAGTCACGCCGAGATCTTCGAGGTAATCGAGTTTATCGGCGAGCCCCCGGAAGTCGCCCATGCCGTCCGCATTGCTGTCATAAAAGGCGCGGACATGCGCTTCGTAGATAATGGCGTCCTTGTACCAGAGCGGATCAGAGATCAAGGCGCTATTCGGGTGGGAGTTGTGCATGGCGGGCTTAGAGCGCGGTGCTGGAAGTGTTGACAGGGTTCGCTGCACGTACGTCTGACATCAAATCGCGCGGCTCCGTTTCGACACCCCCGGTTCGATGTTAACCCTTACCCAAAGCGTTCAATATCTTTACCGCCGTATGACAAATTAGGTGTTCGTTTTTTTTCGCAATTGCTCGCCCAAAAAAGCTTCCCGATTCCCCCCGCTCATGCCTTTCGTGGTGTTTCGGCGGGCGCGGGTTGAGGGTCGACAACGACGAGCTCATCGAAACGGGTGAGGTCGACCCCGAGCAGGTTTGAATCGGCATCGCGAATGTAGACATCCGCGTGGCGGGAGTTCCAGGCGATGTCCGTAGCGGTGTAGGAGGTTCGCGAGTATACCGTTTGCGACGAGGCTTCATCCACGCTGGTCACGTTTAGCAGGATCTCCGCGCGCGTAACCGTGAGAAGAGCGGTGTCGAGCCCGAAGAGTGGACT
>JAFAMM010000359.1 GCA_019233375.1 Acidobacteriaceae bacterium | reverse complement strand
ACCGTACAGCCCGTTGAGCAACTGCGAATCATCGTGCCAGTGGGTGTGATAAATGAACGTTCCCGCCCGCGGAGGGGTAATGTGAGCGACGAACGACCTTCCGGGAGCGACAGGCGGGGTAGCCTGCTGGCCTGATCCGGTCCAGCCTGGAACTCCGTCGTAGTAATTTTCCACTTCGATCCCGTGCCAGTGGATCACCGTCGGATTACTACTTTCGTTCTTGACCTCGATTTCTGTTGGCTCGCCGCGAGTGAGCACAATCGGCGGTCCCAGCAAGCTGAATGTTTTAGTTCTATCCAGCGCGGACGGCTTTAGAGGATCATTAACCTCAAGCTTGTACAACGGAATCTTTCCTGGATTTTCCGAAATCACAAGCTGCAATTTGCGCGCCGTGGTTGCAACGGCCGGACTTGGCTTAGATGTTGGACCGGGAGTCACGGTGATGCCGATCACCATCCCTCCCATCCCGAGCCTGTGATCATGGACGGATGCAGGAGAATGGGTACCCGGCAGATGTTCCTTGGAAGCGAGGGCCTCTGATGGTGACATGTGGACCAGCATGTGGCAGTGGAACAACCAGTTCCCTGCACGCTCTGGCGTCCAGGTAAGTTCAAATACATGTCCGGGGTCAACGCGTTGAGTAACCGCCCGCCGTCGCTGTTCCTCCGAAAGGCTTTCGTAGTGCTCCCCATCACCTTCACCATTGACGGCAAAATAGAAACCGTGGAGGTGCATCGCGTGGTCCGATTCCGTAGCATTGATCACGCGCCAGTGGATGGTCTTGCCGATTTTGTAGGTTAGGTGGTCTGTGAAGGGCCAGCTCTTACCGTTGATCGACACTATTGTCCCTCGCAGGCCTGCGCCTGGGTCTTTGGTCCACAGCCCGAGCACGAAAATCAAATCATCCGGCTTTGTCCCGGGTGTGTCGACAACAAACGCCCCGGAAAGCATCGTTTCCGCGTCCGCGCGGAGCTGCAGGGGTTTGTCGGATGTAGTGGCCCAGTAGAGATAGGTGCCAGGTTCGCCGGCGAGGAATTGCAACTTGCGCGTCTCGCCCGGCGCCAACCTCAGCGCATCGCTGGCATCCCCGGGATGGCGATGCAAGCCGTAGATTCGGGCAATTAGCGGAAGCGTATTATGGACGGTGGCGTGGATCTCAGTCCCTTGCAGCACCCGGATCAGGGGACCAGAGATTTGCGGTGCGTGACCGGATTCAGAAAATGCGTAGACATCTCGATAACCGCCGCCTTCATCTTCTGGATACCAACGGCCCCGACTTACGGCGAGCTGCACCTCTAAGACGCCATTCTTGAGCTGTCCGGCAGGCGTACGGTTATTGTTCGCCATTACCAGCGGCAACGGAGAATCTTCAGATGTCGCCCATGCTGCTGAAGACAGAACGAGCAACATGATTTGGAAGCGACCCAGATCTCGCATGGCAGTCTCCTTCGAGAGGCACGAATCGTGCGGTATAGCTCCTTTGGGCAGAGATTACTCTTTTCGGAACGGCTCGTCAACGAGCGTTCCGTGCAAAGACCATCTTGGGCATCACGATCAGTAGAGCAACCGCTCCGATTGGGCAAAAACAATGCACAAATGTGGGTCCGATTCTCCCTTTGTAGAGATGCTTGTCTATCGAGGAACGCCGCCGGCGTGGTCGATTGAAGGAGTAGTTGGGCAATCCCTCAAAGTTTGGCCAAAACTTGAGTGTCTTCCTGCTATCTTTCGAGGAAGATGCTGCTGTATGAGATCTTGCTTGCCATTGGGTTGCTGCTGATTATTGGGCTGATGGCTGTGTTCATCAACCCGCCGGAAGCGTGGATCAAGAAAGCGCTGCGGCGCGCTACTGCCGACAGGAAAACGGGCAAGGGCAAAGCTGAATCGAACACATGAAGCCGCCCCACGTCGGAGTCTATCTGCTGTGTACGATCGTTTCGCCCGTGCTGGTTGCACAATCCAGCGCACAGCTTGAAGCCGATGCCCGTCAGAAGCTCGCCGCTCGCGATGCAGGCGGGGCACTGGCAGATTATCAGAAACTGGCGCAGATGAATCCGCGGTCGGCGGCATATCAGAACCAGATCGGCTTCATTCTGGCCGCCACCAATCGTGCAAAGGAGGCCGCGCCGTATTTCCGCAGGGCGACCGAACTCGATCCGAAGATGGCGCAGGCATGGTATCACCTCGGCGCGGTTCTCCTGATGCAGAACGACGCCAGCGGGGTTGGCGCGTTACAAAAGGCTGTGGCGCTCGATCCGGTGAATCCCGAATATCGTTTCCGGTTGGGGGCGGCGTATAACGCGACCGGCGCGTTCTCGAAGGCGGTTCCGGAACTTACCAAAGCCAGCGCGCAGATGCCGAGAAATGCTGAAATCTGGGCCGCGCTGGGAATGGCATATAGCCAGGAGCAGCGTTATAAGCAAGCTCGCGATGCTTATAGCCATGCTGTGGCGCTCGATCCAAACAACAACCTGGTGCGCAACAACTATGGCATGGTGCTGGTAAAGGCAGGCGATTGGGCGGGCGGATTACGCGAGTTTCGTCACGTGCTGCGCGAGGAGCCGAACAACGTAAAGGTGCAGGTAAATGTGGGCTATGCCTACATCGCGGCTGCCGATTACAAAGAAGCCATTCATCAGCTTTCGTCCGTTGCGGCGGCTCACCCGGATGATGCGTCCGCTCATTACGACCTTGGCATCGCTTATAAGCAGAGTGACGATCTGCAGCATGCCAGCGCGGAGTTCGAGCGCGCGCTGAAACTGGATCCTTCCATTGTTGAAGCCCATTACACGGCCGCTGCAACGTATGTAGATATGGGCCAGCCGGATAAAGCCGTGCAGCACTTGCGCGCAGCTGTCGAACGGCGCCCCGATTACACCGATGCCTGGTTCGAACTCGGGACGGTTCTCAAGCAGGAAGGTGATGTAGATGGCGCGATCGATGCGCTTCAACATTCGGTCGCGCTGGATCCGAATGACGCGGGCGCTTTCAACACGCTCGGCCTGCTGTTGCGGCGCAAAGGCGATAAGGCGGCAGCTGAACAGGCGTTTGATCGTGCCGCGGCGATCCGCGCGGCGGAAGAGCAGGAAAAGGAGAAGAAGCTGCGCGAAGGCGCAAAACTGGCAGAGCATGCGCCGCCGAAGCCTTAAACGGCTTTGAAGCGCTCAGGCTTTATAACGATCGATAGCTTCTCGTTCGATGCCGGACCGTGCGGTGCGGATTTGAATTTCCGGATGGTCTGTGAGATCTGTGTTTTGGAAATAACTTTACGTGCATCAAGACCAAAAGTCCTCCAATCGCGATGGCAGGCACAAAAAGCATCAACGCGACCGTGAGTCCTTGCACAATGTCTTCCATGCGTGAACGAAGCTGATTTTGTGAGCGTAAGCGCAACCTGGCCCTGATTGAGCCCACTCACTTAGCGATTCGGCAAATCTTTTGGATGACGGAAAGAGTGCGTTCGCGTTGTGGTCGCGAATCGTGGGGGAGGGTCGGCAAAGTGGGATAATTGCTCGTTCAAGGAAAGAATGTGGCACTTCGAAGACATTTGGGAACGGCGAAACCGCACGCTTGTCCTGGTGGTCAGCGGTGCGCTTGTATCGGCGATCGCACTAGTTGATTGGTGGACCAAACCGTACTGGTCGCTCGGTTTTCTTTATCTGTTTCCCATCATGCTCGCGGCGGGTTTCCTGCCCCGCTGGGCACTTGCTGCGTTTGGAATTGTCTGCGCCCTGCTCAGTGAAGCATTCAGTTCGCTCGATCCGTCTGAGGCGCGGCTCCGTCTTGCTTTTATATCTCTCGCGCTAGTTGGTTGCGGACTCTTCGTCTCCGAGTTGGTCAACAATCGAAGGCTGAGCCTGGAGGCACAGGAGCGCTTGCGCATTCTTGTGGAAACGAGCCCCGCTGCGATCGTGACGATCGATGAGTTGGGCTTGATTGAAGTAGCGAACCGCGCGGCGACTGAACTCATAGCGCGGCGTGATGGCCAATTGGTTGGCCATCCGATTGCCGCTTTCCTGCCGGAGTTACACCGCGCGTTACGGCCGGAAGAAGGGCCGCAGTTCCGATCGTCGATGCAATGCCGCGGACATCGTGACAACGGGGAATCCTTCACAGCGGATGTCTGGTTCTCCACATACAAGGAGAGGGGAAGACCGCGGCTGGCGGCGATCATCGGCGAGGTTACAGAAGAACCAATTATTAATCACACTGAGTACCAAGAGCGCACCGCGCTTAGCGAACGAGAAGTCGATGTTCTGCGCTATCTCGTGCAGGGCTTGGCGAATAAAGAGATAGCCGTGTGCATGGGCGTATCCGAAAGTACTGTCAAAAACACGCTGCAACAACTGTTCGCAAAGAGCGGCGTGCGTACGCGCAGTCAACTCGTACGGGTTGCGCTTGAAACGTATCGTGACTTGCTCTGAGCTGACTTAATCGAACGATTGATCGAACGAAGCTCTTCGCTTGGCGAGAATATTGCTGGTGTGATGAGACACAAGACGCTAAGTTCGAAGCTTGCAAAGCATCATGTGGCACGGGCGGCGTGTGTCGCGGCTATTCGTCATCACCGCGTCTCTTGCGGCGCAAACGTTCGCCCAAAAGGCGTTTACGTGGCAGGAACTCAAGACTAAATTCGAAGCAGCGAATCCCACTCTGAAAGCAGCGCAGGATAACATCGCTGAATCACGTGCAGACGAAGTTACGGCGTATCTACGTCCGAATCCGGATGTTGGCTTTACACTGGATGGATTTCAAGCGAACCCGAATCAAGGCGTGTGGCAGCCGCTCAGCGGCGTATTCGAGGTGCCAAGCATAAGTTATCTGCATGAGCGGCGGCACAAACGCGAGTTGCGCCTGCAGAGTGCGAGAGAGACTACGGATGTAACCATCTCGCAATACGACGATCAGGAACGCGGCCTGATGTTCAACCTCCGCAATGCATTTGTTCAAGTGTTGCAGGCGAAAGCGGTGCTACAGAATGCGACGGAAAACTTGCAGTACTGGGATCACGAGCTTTCCGTCAACCGCGATCGATGGAGGGCAGGCGATGAGGCCGAGGTGGATTACGACCGCCTCGTGCTGCAGCGTGTTCAGTTTGAATCCGATTATCAGACGGCGCTGATCAATCTGCGCACGGCAAAAATCTCGCTGCTGCAACTGCTGAACGATCGCACTCCCATTGAACAATTTGACGTGACAGGGCCGTTCGAGTTCTTAAATGAGCTTAAGCCGCTCGAGAGCTTCCGGACGCTTGCGCTCGAGAAGCGCCCCGACTTGAAGGCGGCCGTGCAGTCAGTGGAGCTGGCGAAGACGAATTACCGGCTAGCCGTGGCAAACGGATCAACCGATCCGACCTTCAGTGTTTGGTTTACCCATAATGCGTCGATCTCGAATCCCTTCGCGAACAATACGATGGGAGGCAGCGTAAACATACCACTTCGCATTTTCGACCGGAATCAAGGGGAGAAAGAGCGCACGCGTATCGATATCAGGCGCAATGAGCGCTTAAAGGACGCGGCGCAGGCGCAGGTTTTCAATGATGTTGATTCCGCTTACGTCACTTTGGAAAGCACTCTGAACCTACTGCGTCCCTACAAGGAACAATATCTTGCAATTTCAAAAGCTGTCCGGGACAGAGTTACATTCGCTTATCAGCACGGAGGAGCGTCACTGCTGGATTACCTCGATGCCGAAAAGGCTTTCCGCGACACTCAACTGGCTTACATCAATCTGGTCGGCTCTTACCTGGTGGCCGCCGCGCAAATGAACATGGCCGTGGGTGAGGAGGTGTTGTAATGAGTCGATCGCTTTTGGTTTTCGCATGTGTCTATGGAGCGGCGAGCATGCTGCTTGCGGGCTGCGGAAGAACAGTGAAAGCGCAGCAGGATAAAGCGCAGGACACGGGACCCACTCAAAGTACTGTCGTGCCGGATGTTAATCCGAACCACTTCAAGGTGGAACATCCGGAGCAGTTCCGGCTCGTTACCGCGAAAGAATACGTTGCGCCCCCGGAATTGAACGTCACCGGTGTAGTGAATCCTGATGTGTCGCGCCAAGTGCCGGTGATTTCACTTGCTTCCGGACGAATCGTGAAAATCTATACCCAATTGGGCGACACGGTGAAAAAAGGCCAACTCCTTTTTCAAGTGCGTAGCACCGATGTCGCCACTGCGTTTTCGAATTACCGTCAGGCAGTGAAGAACGAGGAATTGACCAAGTTACAACTCGACCGCGCCAAGGTGCTTTACGAGGACGGAGCCATTCCAAAAAGCGCGCTCGAAATCGCACAAAACGCGGAGGACGATAACGCTGTACTCGTCGAGACGGCACGTGAACAACTAGGGCTGCTCGGGCTAGATTCAAACCACCCTACCGGCACTGTTGACGTTTACTCGCCCATTGATGGAGTAATCACAGATCAGCAAGTCACGAATGCGGCCGGAGTGCAGGCGTTATCCGCGCCCAATCCGTTTACCATTTCCGATATGTCGCATGTCTGGGTAGTGTGCGACGTGTACGAAAACGATCTGGCTCAAGTCAGGCTTGGCGATTTCGCAGACATCCGTCTAGCGGCCTACCCGAGTAAAGTCCTGAAAGGCCGCATCAGCAATATCGGTCCAATTCTCGATCCAAACATTCGCACGGCAAAGGTCCGGCTTGAGTTGTATAATCCCGGTCTCATGCGGCTCGGCATGTTCGTCACCGCGACGTTCTATGGACCGCAGAAGGAGACATATGCCAGCGTACCCGCTGCCGCCGTTTTGCATCTGCAAGATCGCGATTGGGTGTATAGCCCGGCCGGCAGTGGCTTTTTCCGCCGTCTGGAAGTCACTACCGGAAATATGCTCCCCGGCAATATGCAAGAGATCGTGAGCGGCATCCAACCGGGTGCGCAGGTGGTCTCCGATGCGCTCAATCTGCAGCACACGGTAAGCGAATAGATGATCGCACGACTTGTCGATTTCGCGCTGAAGAACCGCGTTCTTGTCCTTGCGGTCGCGGCACTACTGTTTGCGGCGGGCGTAGTCTCGTTTCACCGGCTTCCTGTGGAAGCCTATCCCGATGTAGCTAATAACTATGTCGATGTCATCGCCCAATGGCCCGGAATCTCCGCCGAACAGATAGAGCAACAGGTCACGATTCCCATCGAAATCATGATGAACGGTGTTCCGGGGGTGGTTCACGTCCGCTCGTGGTCACTTTTCGGGCTCTCAACGGTGGAGATGGTATTCGGCGAGGAGACCACAAATTTCGAGAATCGCGAGCGGGTTCTGGAGCGGCTTACTCAAGTCACCTTACCCGGTGGCGTGA
The DNA here is from genome assembly GCA_019233375.1 of Acidobacteriaceae bacterium. GTDB lineage: Bacteria > Acidobacteriota > Terriglobia > Bryobacterales > Bryobacteraceae > Bog-105. The sequence goes on along the minus strand of JAFAMM010000359.1, from coordinate 4,344 downwards.
GTGCGCAGATGGGCACCGACTGGAGTCCGGTGGGCCAGATCTATTTCTACACTCTTCACAGCTCGAACCCTTCGGTTGACGTGATGGAGATGAAGTCGCTCGAAGACTGGGTCATCGAAAAAAACCTGAAATCCGTACCGGGCATCGTCGACACCAACCCGTTCGGCGGACCAACGCGCGAGTATCAGGTGCGTATTGACCCCGATAAGCTCATCTCATACGGTCTTAGCCTCTCGCAGATCGAGCAGCAGTTAACGAACAACAATGCCGATGCGGGCGGTAGCTTCATTGAAGCTGGTTTACAGCAGATCAATATTCGGGAAGTGGGCCTGGTCCGGACGGTCCGCGATATCGAAAACACCGTCCTTACAACGAAGGGCGGAACACCCATCCGGGTGAAGGATCTGGCGGTGGTGGCTCAGGGTCCGAAGATCCGGTTAGGTCAGTTCGGCCGCTCCGTCCGGCGAGAAGACGGAACAATCGTTGATAATGACGACGTTGTCTCGGGTATCGCGCTACTGCAAAAAGGCGCGGATGCGGAGCCGGTTCTCGAAGGCATTCACAAAAAAGTGGCGGAATTGAATGACCGGATTCTTCCGCCCGGCGTCAAGCTCATACCTACTATCGATAGAAGTGATCTGCTCCATTTCACAACTCACACCGTCCTGCATAATCTCACGGAAGGGATTATTCTCGTCGTCATCATTCTGTTCCTGTTCCTAGGAAACGTTCGCGGCGCCCTTATTGTTGCGCTGACAATTCCGTTCTCACTTCTGTTTGCTGCTATTTGCCTTGACCTGCGGCATATTCCAGCCAACCTGCTCTCGCTCGGCGCTCTGGATTTCGGCATGGTCGTCGATGGCGCCGTAGTAATGATCGAAAACATCGTTCGTCATCTGGGACGTAACGGCCGGGACACGAGGACGGTTCAACAAAAGATTTTTGACGCGGCGCATGAGGTGCAGCGGCCGGTGTTCTACGCCATTGGCATCATCATCACGGCCTACTTGCCGATCTTTACGCTGCAGAGTGTGGAGGGACGGTTATTTAAGCCCATGGCGTGGACCGTTGCATTCGCGCTTCTCGGCGCTTTGCTTTTTTCGATGTTGGTCGCGCCTGTGCTCGCGAGCCTGTTCTTCCGTGAAGGCACGCGGGAGCGGCACAACCCGGTGATGGTATGGCTAACTGATCGGTACCGTCACGCATTACGGCTTGCGATCCGTCTACGGTTTGTAACTGTCGGGGTAGGCGTGGCCAGCCTTTGTGCGGCGATTTATCTCACCGTAAGCGGCGACATCGGCTCCGAGTTCCTCCCCCACCTGGATGAGGGAGCGCTCTGGGTGCGCGGAACTCTTGCGCAGAGCGCGGGACCGAGTGAAGGCATACGCGTTTCGAATCAGGCGAGGATCGCGCTCTGCTCATTTCCCGAAGCGACCGAGTGCACCAGCCAGACAGGCCGCCCAGATGACGGAACCGATCACACCAGTTTCTTCAATACCGAGTACTTCGTGGGCCTAAAGCCGAAGGAGGATTGGCGCCCTGCTTTTCATCAGAACAAGGATGAACTCATTGCCGCGATGAACCGCGAGCTGTCGAAGATGCCCGGCGTGATCTGGGGTTTCTCGCAGCCGATTGAAGACAACATGGAGGAAGCGGTTAGCGGCGTCAAGGGTGAGCTCGCCACGAAAGTATACGGTAGCGACTTGCACGCCCTGGAGGATAAAGCCGAACAGGTTGCCGCTGTGATGAGCGGCGTTCAGGGCGTCACGGATCTGGGCGTCTTCCAGGTGACCGGGCAACCTGATCTCAACTTCGCGGTGGACCGTAAGAGTGCGGCGCGATATCAAATCAACGTTGCAGATGTCCAGGACGCAATTCAGACTGCCGTCGGGGGGAACGCTCTTACGCAGGTTCTGCAAGGCGAGGCGCGATATGACCTGGTAGCACGCTATCTGCCCCCATATCGAGACACGCGTGAAGCGATCAGAAAGATTCGCTTGTTATCGCCAACTGGAGAACGGGTATCGCTCGCCCAACTATGCAAAGTTCAAGAAGCCGACGAGGGCTCGGAAATCTATCGCGAAGGAAACGAGCGATATGTCGCCATCAAATACAGCGTGCGCGGCCGCGCGCTTGGCGATGCCGTGCGTGAGGCCATTCAGAAGGTCAATACGCAAGTAAAGCTTCCGCACGGATATCACATTAATTGGGAAGGTGAGTATCAGAGCGAACTGCGTGCGGAAGCACGACTGCTAATCATCGTGCCGCTAACCGTGATGTTGATTTTTGTCATTCTTTATACGATGTTCCGCTCCTTCAAATGGGCGCTGCTGATTTTGGTAAATGTGATGCTGGCGCGTATCGGTGGCCTGCTTGCACTGCTCTTCAGCCATACGAATTTCAGTGTCTCCTCCGGGGTGGGGTTCCTGGCCCTTTTCGGTGTATCGGTGCAGACCGGTGTCATCATGCTCGAGTACATTAACCAATTGCGCGCGCGCGGTAATTCGGTAGAAGATTCGGCCGTAGAAGGGGCGGTATTGAGACTGCGGCCGATCATGATGACGATGCTGGTAGCGACTCTGGGTCTGCTTCCCGCCGCAATGTCGCATGGCATTGGATCCGATTCTCAGCGGCCATTTGCAATCGTAATCGTTGGCGGCTTGATTTCCGACTTAGTTATGAGCATCTTCCTGCTACCCACGCTGTACGTTTGGATTGCTGGAAGCAGCGACGTCCTGCCGACAGTTGATATCACGGAACCGGTGTAATCCCTCGACCGTGGCTCATCGTGGAAATTCTGGCTTAAGCCAGTATCATCGTTCGCTCGAACCGGTCTCCGGCCAATTGATGAATGGCCATTTTGTTTCCTGTTCGATTGCGAGCAACCGGTTATACTTCGCCAAGCGCTCGGATTGAGTAATGGACCCGTTTTTAAACTGATCGCCCTGCCAGCCAACCGCCAAGTCAGCCGCCCAGTCGTCCTCTGTTTCTCCGCTGCGTACGCTAATGCTCACGGCCCAGCGTGCTGAGCGGGCCATCCGGTAAGCATCCGCAGCCTCCGTCAGCGTCCCCACCTGGTTGAGCTTCAGCAAAAGAGCGTTGGCGGCCCCGGTGTCGATGGCGCGGCGAATACGGCCGACGTTGGTGCAAAGCAGATCGTCGCCGACGATCAGCGACCGGGCTGCAATTGCTCGCTTGAGATGGGGCCAGTGTTGCCAGTCTTCCTGCGACAATCCGTCTTCTACACTTACGATGGGATAGCGATCAATCCAGCACACCAGGCGCTCGATCATTGCAGGAGGGTCGAGTTCTTCGCCATCAAGGTTGTACCGGTTTGAGCAATAAAACTCACTGGCGGCGACGTCAATCGCGAGACGGAAGTCTTTGCCAGGCAGGTAACCTGCTTTCTGAATAGCATGCATTGCGGCTTCGATCATTTCCTCGGAAGTTCGAAAAGGCGGCGCGAGTCCGCCCTCATCTGCCCGCAACAGGCGCATCCCATAGCGCTGCTTTACCAGATCAGCCGCAGAGTGGTAGACGTCATACGTCATGGCAAGGGATTCATCAATGGATTGCGCGCTCGAAGGCACCAGGAGCACATCCTGTATGGCAACCTGCGATCCGGCGTGCCGCCCGCCGCTGAACAGATTAATAGTCAGTCTCGGGAACGTCCGTGGATCCGCATGCACCAGGCCGGCGAAATATTTCCACAATGGAATGCCCGAACTCGCTGCCATGCTCCTGGCAAACGACAGCGAGACGGCTAGCAGCGCATTCGCGCCAAGACGTGATTTGTTCGGGGTGCTATCGATGTCGATGAGCGCGTGATCCAAGTCCGACTGGCTTTCAAAACTGCGGCGCGAAAGCAGACCGTTCAGCTCATCGTTGATATTTGCGACCGCCTTCCTGCAGCCTAGCCCGCGATACCGGCGCGCATCCCCATCTCGCAACTCGTGTGCCTCGGCACGGCCGGTGGATGCGCCGGAAGGCACGGATGTCGAGCAAGGTTCGCGGCCGGAGAGCTTACAACTCGCCCACACGGTGGGGCGGCCGCGGCTATCGAGAATCTCTCGCGCACGGAGGCGCTCGATTACCGGCACGGCAACTCGCTGAGGAAACGCTGGAACAGCTCGCAAACGGTGAGCGGCGGCGCGAGCAGACAACGCAAGGTGATGGTCAACTGTGCGGCGCGTTCAGTTGGCGTCAGGTACTCGAGGGGCGACCGGCCGGCGACGCGAGCCAGGCAACAAGCCAACGAGTGCCGGACGGCTCTTGGCTCGAGGTTTTCCGCCCAACGCGCCCCGGACACGCAACTCGCATACGTGCGCCAGTAGTGCACGGCGG
>JAFAMM010000278.1 GCA_019233375.1 Acidobacteriaceae bacterium | reverse complement strand
ACCGGAACGCCGACAACGTCAACGACTTCGAACGCGGAATGGGTCTTCGTTTATGATGTTACAGTCCGAAAGCCGATCCTACCGCAGAAGATAAAACATCCCCATTACTTACATTGGCCTCGCCGTAGGATCCCTCCGGACAGCGCTTTTATGTCTCCGGCGGGCTCGATGACATGATTTATCCGTACAACGTGAAGGCAAAAAATTTGTACCTGACCCGCGGTTTTTCGCCCTTCACACTGGCGTCCTGCTGGACAGCACGCCTGCCGCAGGCCTGACGCTCTCAACTCCGCGGCATTTGATCGAGTTCTGTGGCGCGGAGTCATGGGCGATAAGCCCTATCCCACCTCACGAAACGGGTACGACTTTGCCAAAGACTACGTGTCGCAACTCTCGCAAACCGCTAAGTCAAAGCAAGAGGTCCTGCGGACGCGAAGTACGGCTCAACCCTCGTGTAATGCTATCTCCATCAGTTCGCGATGCGTGCCGGCAAAATCTGCGTCAGTCGAACCCGGTTGCCCCGGCCGGGAATACGTTCCTTTACTATCCAGCAACCACCCCTGCACGCGGTCCTGAAGATTGATTTCGAGAATTTCCCAGAGGCGTGCCCTCGGACCGGACGCGAGAACCGGAGTGATCACCTCAATACGTCTGGACAAATTGCGGAACATCCAGTCAGCAGAGCCGATATAGAATTCGCCATCCAGCGGATTTACCGCTCCGGCACCGAAGTAGTAGATCCTGGAGTGTTCGAGAAAGCGGCCGATAATTGACCGTACCCGGATATTCTCCGTTTGACCCGCAACGCCTGGCTTGAGACAACAGAAACCACGGATAATTAGATCGATCGAGACGCCGGCTCGAGAGGCGTCACAGAGGGCCTGGATCATTTGAGGATCTTCGAGCTGATTCATCTTTGCGATGATGCGTCCGGGCCGGCCCGACCGTGCAATGTCGATCTCTCGATTAACGAGTTCGAGGAAGCGCGTCCGCATAGTAGTCGGGGCAACAAGCAGGGTCTTGCAGTCCGGCCGGTCGGAACGCCCGGTCAGGTAATGGAAAAGCCAAACGACGTCATCGGTGATCTTCGGATCGCAGGTGAGCAGGCCGACATCCGAATAGAGGCGAGCTGTCCGTACATGGTAGTTGCCGGTGCCTATGTGAACGTAGGTCCGGATGCCCTCGGATTCCTTGCGCACAACCAGCGCTGTCTTGGCGTGAATTTTGAGGCCCACCACGCCGAAATCGACATGAGCGCCGGCCTTTTCGAGCTCAGAAGCCCAGTGCAAGTTACGTTCTTCATCAAGCCGGGCGTGCAACTCGATGACGCAAGCAACCTGCTTTCCTGCTTCGGCGGCTTTGATCAGCGATTTGACGAACGGCGTATCGTCGCCAACGCGATACACAGTCATTTTGATAGCGATTGTCTGCTGATCACGAGACGCTGCCTCGATGAAGTGCTCAACGCTGGCATCGAAGCTTTCGTAAGGGTGATGGAGCAGCACGTCACCCTCTCGCATGACATTGAAGATAGATTGCCGTTTGTTGCTGAGGGCGGGAGGGATAACCGGAACCCAGGGTTTATCTTTCAGCGCACAGACATTCAAGTTAGCGATCTCAAACAGGCTGGTGTAGTCTAGTTCGTCAGAGAACTCATAAATATCTTGATCGTGCAGCCGAAAGTGTTCACGGAGCAGCGCCCTGGCCGCCGGATCTGAACCTTCGGCAAATTCAAGACGCACTACGGGTTGAAAGCGGCGTCGGCGAATAGCCTGTCGCACTTGCTCAAGCAGGCTCAGTTCTTGCTCGCTTTCATCCTCCACTTCCATCTCACGCGAAAGGCGCACCAGGCTGACTGGCCCCAACTTCATGCCGCGATAAAGCTTATGGAGATTCGCCCGAATAATCTCATGCAGGCGGACTAAAAGTATTTCGCTGTCGCCCACTTCGGAATGCAGCTGAACCCATTGATGGAGATTTGCAGGCACTTTGATGCGCCCGAACACGTGTCGCGCGCTGACGGGATCATCGACCGAAAAGACGAGCGATGTGGACAGGTTTGATAGAAACGGAAACGGTTGGGCGAGGCTGATGATGAGAGGGGTGACTGCTGCGGAAATCTGAGTATCAAAGGAGTTGTTCGCCTCCTCTTTCTGTAGGGTTGTCAGCTCGTGCCAGTGGCGAAGGTAAATCGCGTGTTGCGCAAGCTCCGGCACAAGGCGATTACGGAAATATTCCGCCTGTGCCCGCAACATAGGAATCACCTTGTTCCTGATCTGTTCCCGAAGCCTCGCGGCATCCGGTCCCTCGGCGCGCCGAAGGACAGCTACACGCTTCATGAAAAACTCGTCCAGATTGGACGTGAAGATAGCGAGAAACTTGGCTCGCTCCAGGAGGGGTGTTCGATCGTCTAGAGCCTCGGCCAGCACCCGCTCATTAAAGTCGAGCCAGCCTAGGTCACGATCGATCCAGATCTCCGATAACGAAGAATTGAGCTCGACATCGAGAGCGCCATCGTCGCCGACCGATATCATTGCTGCCGCTTCCGGTTTCGCCATGTAGGTTTCCTCAAATGCATCAACAATATCGAAACTTCGATTAGTGCAGCTTTGCCACTTGGGCTGTCGCCTCGTCAATGATGCTAGGGGGAAGCGGTACGTAATGGAGCGCTTCAGCCGAAACTTGCCCATCCTTCAATACCCATTTCAGGAAGTCCGCCATCGCTGTTGTCTTTGCCGCGTCCCGCAAATTGGCGGGCACCAGAATCCAGGTAAATGATGAGATCGGGTAACCGATCTCGCTTGGGATGTCGGCGAGCGAGCTACGGTAGGCGTCGGGAATGGACTTGGCCGCGGAGGCGGCTTCAGCAAGGATGCTTGATTCGGCAGCTCTCGCGAAGCTCCCGTCGGCATTCTGAACATCGCCATACGGCAACTTCCGGTCAACCGCATAATGGAACTGCACGTATCCGATGGAGTTCGAAACGCTCCTGACCAGGTCGTCAATGAGATAGTCGTAACGGCCTTCCGGGCCGATGACGAGATCTTCCACACCATCGTCGCCCTTGGCAGGCAATCCGACAGGCCACTTGACGGTCAGCCCTTTGCCTGGGCCAGCCCTCCACTGTGTGCTAACCTTGCTCAAAAAGTCAGTCCACATGTATGTGGTATCGTTCGGGTCTGATCGATGCACCACGATGATCTTTTCGTCGGGCAAATTCACATTCGGGTTAGAATCCGCGATCTCAGGATCGTTCCACCTGGTGACCTTTCCGAGGAAAATATCCGATAAGGCAGTGCCGGTGAATTTCAGCTCCGCATCCACCCCGGTTATCGTATAAACCGGCACAACCGCTGTTAGGATCATCGGTATCTGCAGAATGTCAGCCCCAAGCTTCTGCCTTGCCATGGACATCTGGTCATTGGTTAACGGCGTGTCGGTAGCAACAAAATCCGCTTTGCCGGCGAGGAATTGGTCAACTCCGTTCCCCGAGCCCGTCGTCCTGTAGTGCAGCTTAACGGATGAATTGACCTTGTGATAGTCTTTGAACCATTCCGCAAACAGTGCATAGGGGAAACTGCTGCCCACACCATGCAGGGTCTGGCCGCGCAGTATGCCCGAAGAGAGGATGACCAGGATGAGAACGGCTCGAATCAACACTGCGCCCTCAATAATTGAATTGTAGCTGCACTCGCAGGAGGCTCCCGAGCTGACGATTGCTCGGCTTCGAAGCATCTTCGAACTCACGGTCGCCGTACGTGTATTGGATGGTTGGTTCGATGTATTTGCCGACCTGGAACTCTAAACCGAAATCGCCTTCTACCACAAGGTATTTACGGGCATCGAGTTCAAACTTCTTTGCGCCGTTGTAATAGGTGAACCGGCCATACGGAAAGAGTGTCAGACCGTTAGAAAACCGGGCCCGGTAATTCAGCAAGACATACCCCCCATTCAGTGGGTGCTGCTGGATGTACTTTGTCATTGGATTGTATTGTGGTCCCGTGCCCCAGTTGTATTCCGTCTGAAGCCCAAACGGCTGTGGATACACAATGAGGCTCAGGGCCAGGCGCTGATCGATGTACAAAGCGCCAGGCTGCGTAATCGTGCTCGAACTCAAGCTGGTAACTGTATATTTGCCCGTGTAACCCTGGATACTTGTTTCAATAAATTGTCCGTTCTTCAGCTTGAACGGGTAGGTATACCTTGCAACATAATGAAAGTAACTATTTGCCGACGGGTTGTTGAGACCCTGGCCGTTGTAGAGGCCGATTCCAAATTCGCCATAGTCGCCGGATCCCTTCAGCCCGCTGCTAACCAACTCGGCGAAACGGGCCCGAATGTTCGGGGGTGCCCAATAATAAAACACGCCGATGTCACGCTCATTTGTCTGGGCGCTATTGATGGCATCGTCCCGGTCAAAATCCAACCGGTTCTGGCTGGACTGGAGATTGTCGAATCCGTAAGGAATCTTCGATAGGCCAACACGTACTCGATTTGCCTTCTCTTTGTCGAAAAAAACGTCGAAATACGCATCGCGAAGTTGGGCATAGTTCTGCGATGAGCCGCTGGAACTGGCAAAGTCCGGCTGTAAGTAGAAGGAGAGGTGATCGCTGATATCGCCGTAGAGCACGAGCCGCATGCGCCGGAGAAAGAAACCCTGATTGGGTCCGATGGATTTGTCGCACTGATCACATGTGTACAGGCGGTTCGTGTTGACAATGTTGTTTTCGCGGAACTGCATATAGCCCCGCTCCTTGATCTTGTCGTACCAGTGTGTTCCGGCTGCCTTTTTTACGAAGGGTTGCTCCTGTTCCTCCTGCTTTAGCGCGGCGTCCGCTTGGGTCGCCTGCGGGGCAGGCTGGACGGCCGGCGCCACGGCTGGAGGGGCTGAGGGCAGGGAAGCGGCAGCGAAAGCGTCCGGCGAAGCTACAGGTTCGCCGTCAACTGCCGCCCCGTCCAATGGGAATGACGGTTGGTTTACTAACACCGCCCGGCCGGATTGCAAGACCTTATTCACTAACGCCTTTTGCTCGGCCAGCCCGAGCTGCAGAGCATTGATTTGCGTTTGTTGCGTTGCTAACTGCTCAGCTTGATCGGCGATTTTCTGCGCTTGCGCCGCGATCTTTTCATTCAGCCGATGAATCTCCTCATTTTCGGGAATCTGCTGAGCGGGACGCTCCGAAGGAGCCTGCCCGAAAAGCACAGTTAGCGAGAGGAACGCGAAGCAAACTACAATGCGCAAAAGAACAAAGCCCAACCTGGGACGCGAACCTATGCACAGTGCCATTTGCCGTATTTTGGTCTTCCACCGTGAACATTTGATGAAATTTCCATCGCGCTCAAAACTTTGCCTTAAATCAGACTGAAAATTATAAATGTAACTCTGACTTACGTACCCCTTTCAAGGGACACCCGCTCATGAGTGAGCATACACAGACTTCGGACGAGGAGCTGCTGGACCAGTGATGTTGAAGCCGCAGACAAGAGCGAGCGTAGCGTCCGCTGCGGCTTCAACGAAAAGACGGAGCAAAATATCAGATTCACTGTCCAAGGAAAATTGGATTCGTGAATGCAACCATCGTCGTCGGTATTACGGGGTCATTTTGCACGCGGCGTACTTCGGCGCGTACGTAGCGAGATCGATCGGGCGATGTAAGTAGTGAGACGGTGCCGGTTCCGCTTTCCGGAAGCGGCGTCTCCAGAATCTGACCTTCATCGCTGATGATTCGAACACTGCATCCCGATGGCGTCTCCGTGAAGTTTCCAGGAACCACCGGCTCATCGTTGATCTCGGGTTCTAATTCGGCATCGTTTTGCAACGCCGTCTCCTCTGCCGCGCTGAGCTTTTGGCCCTTGCATCCTTCAACTCCACTGACAGTTAACGTGACGGTCACGTCCTGATTCCCAACCACTGCGAGTCGCCCTCCAATCCCCGCCGTGCTATTTGCTCCCGAGGCGCTGAACGAGAGATTTACCTTTGACGATTCAGCGATCCAGAGTTGCCCACGCCGAAATCCATTCAGAATAGCGTTCCGGTTCAAATCGTCCGCGAACACAACATCTTGCGGCAAACCAATGACTTGCCCTTCTCTGTGCGCGTCGCTCGCGCCGATCGCTGGTATCCATCTCGTTGATTGGTGGTTTGCGTAGGCGACGAGCTGATTATCCCAGTCCGCCAACGCAGATACATTCCACGAACTCCATGGCCCATTCCAAACCTCTATTGCATCTACGTCCGCGTAGCCAAACTTCCAGAAGCAGGCGATGTAGGAGCAGTATGGATGATTCGCCACAGCCAGCCCGCCTGATTGATGAATCTGATTGACGAAATATTCAAATGCGTCATCGTCGGTTGCACGATAGCGCCAGTCGATCCAGGTACCGTGAGGCAGGCCCAACGCATTGTAATGTCCGTTGCGCGTGGTAATTTCCTCACCATTCAGAATGAGCAGATTGGGCTGCCGATAGTTACCCCAAATTCCGTCCGCACTCGAAGTGTTGTGTTCCGTTGAGACGATGAAGTCCAGGCCGGCTTCGGTTGACCCGCTAACGATTTCTGCAGGAAGGTACTTCCCGTCTGAATAAACGGTATGAAGATGAACGTCGCCGCGGTACCAGGTATTGCCACGACCGTTCGCCTTGTCCGGTGCGGGGTTCGGAACGAACGGCGGTCCGAGCGGTCCGTAGCTCAAGGTAACGTTCGCAGTCCAGTTCAATCCCTGAGAAGCGACGGTGTAGGGGCCGAAGATCACGTGCCAACGACCGGGAGAGACCGGGCCAGGCAAGTAACCCGGCGTGGCTTCCGTCTGATTGATGAAGAAACTGTCGCGCGCACCTCCCGACCATCCGCGGAACCCGTTCGGCGAACCAAGCTGAATGCCACGTTGATCGAAAACGCCGATATCCATGGCGTTGCCGAGCGCACCCGGTGGCACCGTTGGCCTGTCATATGAATAGCTGACCGAGATCTGGTTCACGCCGGCGGGAACGTCTACGGGTAAATAGACCCAATCGGGGGCCGTCTCAAGAAGCGGGTTCGCCAGGGAAGGCGTGGTCAGTGCAGTTACTGGCTTAATTACGCCCGACACTGTCTTTGTGATTATTTGGCCCGGTGCGGCAGGTGTGAATACGACCGGATCAAGCGTAATATGCCTATCGTGCAACGGCGGTGATGCAACTGATTGCGGGTCCGAGGCGGCCGGCAATGCGGGGGCGATGAGAATTAGCGCTACACCCAGCCGGATGAGCACTCTGCTTCGTTTTGCATGTGAGAAAAACATTTTATTGATTCTCCAAGTCAACTGAATTCTGACGCCGCGAGCCAGAGGAATAGCCGCACTGAGTGCAGCACGCCTCTGCTCGAAAAGTGAATAACGTTTGATGGGAAAGAGCCCTCTGGCGCATTCCCATTACGAGCGAAACGCTAGTGAGACAGAACTGGAAATAGCAGGGCAGCGTGCTCCGGCGTGGTCAAGACCAGCTGTCCCGCCAGACTCGCGTTGGGCTGCTGCATCACGGCGATTAGAATCCGGTGTGGTCCTGCCGGGCGGCTCAGCAACGTGACCATCGGCTTCTGCGCATTCGGAACGAAGTGTTTGCTCGACGTCTCAGCCGGGAAGAGAGAGGAAACATCCGCGCCTTTTTCGAAATTGCGTGTGACCACCGCCAGGCGGGAGCCGGGGTTTTGGAAATAGAAGCGCCAGACCGGATCATCGTCGAGGTCTTCAGACTCATCGCGGAACTCGAGCACGATCGCTTGCGGCAGGTTCGATTGATAGCCCTGGCCGCCCATAACCTGTACTACGGCGGCCGGACTTGCTCCCAAGTTGAACTGCAGAATGGCATCGGGCGAGGAAAGATTCCCCCGCCCGACACTGGCTGCGAAGGCTGCAGCCATTAACAGGAGTCCCGTCACTGATTGGGCCTCAACGGGTTCTTGCCGGGAGTTTGCGGATACATCGGATTCAACAGGACCGTCTTGACGAAGACGTCCCCGGCCGTTGTATCGCCGCCCAGCGAAACGGCGGCTTTGAACATGATGTCGCTTTGGTCCATGTAGCCGGTGAACAAAAACGCGCCGGGCCCTTCCGCCGTGACCGGCACCGAGCTGCCGGTATGGTTACCGCTTCGGTATCCGACGGAGAGACGAATGTTACCCGTGGTGCCTAAGTTAACGTTGTCCGGATATCCATCGCCGTCTGAGTCAACGTAATTCGGGAAATTGCTCTCGGTGATCGGGTTCTGGAAGGGGCCGAACTCGGGCCCAGTGGCTTTGCCCGTGCCATTCGGATCGCTGCTGGAGATCAAAGGGTAAGCAGAGCGAATGTTAGCGCTTGAATCCTGAAAATACGTGGCCGTTTGCTCTCCGGCACCCGGGCTGTTGTAAACCAGCTTTTCCGACATATTCTTATCTACATAGTTTTCCTGGGGGACTTGAGACACACCGTTGATAATCAGGGATTGATCATGATCGGCTGTGACGAGCACCAGTGTGTTGCCGTTTTTGGCTGCCCACGTGCGCCCGACGCCTATGGCTTTATCGAATTCGATGGTGTCCCAGATCTGGCCGGAGGCCATGTTGGCGTGCGATTGCTTGTCGATGGAAGCGGCTTCTACCATCAGGATAAAGGGACGTCCGCCCGACGACAGGAAACTAATGGCCTCCTTTGTCATCGCGTCCAGGAAAGGTTGATCTGTGTTGCCGTCGAACGGAGTTGGCACTTCGCTGGCCGGTCGCACGAGCCCCAGCTTGTCGTAAGCTACCGTCATGTTGCCGTCCAAGTTGCACTGGACGCCGTTCGATTTCGCTTTGTTGCCGGGAATGGAATAGAGGAGGGCCAGGACCTTCTTGCTTGCGGGATTCAGGGCTGCGAGGTCGGAGGCCGTCGTGACGTATTTATAACCCTGGTCCTGGAATCCCCGAATCAGATTCAGGCCGTCGTTGCGGCAGGCAGCGAACTGATCCGTCCCGCCGCCGATGATGACATCGAAACCAGGCTTTCCGTTCAAAAAGGGATTATTCAGGTACTGCCGGGCAATCTCAAACCGCGTTTGACGATTCGCCGAGTGGCTGCCTTCTCCCGCGGGCGTGGCGTCGGTAATGTCCGCTGTCGACACAATGCCGGTGGCGTACTTGTACTTCCGTTTCATGTACTCCCATAGCGTTTCGACTCTCGGATTGTCGAGAACGGTCGGCAGGTTGGCCTGGTTCGGCCCGGTCGGCTGCCATTCGCAGTCGTCGCCATCCATGGTCGTGACACCTAGCGCCGCATTGAACGTTTTATTGCCGGTCGACCAGGTTGCCGCCGTGTTGGCCGAATCGGGTACTACAGCGTCCGTCGAATACGTCATCGCCATGCCGCTGATGGGCATCTTATCCATCTCTTGTAAGTCGCTGAAAAAGCCTTCTACAAAGTTGGGTTGCCCGCCGGGTCCAAGAACACTCTTGTATACAATGCGCGAAGCATCCCGATAGGCCGTTCCCATGGCATCACCCAGGAAGAGAATAAAGTTGCGGTTCGGGGTGTTGAGCTTGAAGGGGTAGACCGTGATACTTCTGGTATCGACATAGCCATCGACGCTTGCGCTCACAACCGTGGTTCCGGCCGGAAAGCCCATCGGGGCGTTCGCTCGGTAGACGATGCCCGGCGTCCCGTTGCAATCCAGGGTCCTCGAAGTAGCGCTGAATTTCTTTGAGATGTCAACGCCGTTTACCGTGAAGGTAAAGGTGCCGTTTCCCGGAGGATTCCTGACTTCAACGATCAGGTCGATACGCTGATCGTCGAGCAGCCGAGTGATCTGATTCAGCAGAATCCGAACCGAGGGCAAACTGTTCTTGGCCTCAGGTGTGAAGGCAAGGGTCTGGTCGTACTCGTCCGGGTTGTCGTAGTCTTTCGTCTCCGTCGCCTGTGTCTGCGCGTAAGCAGGACTTATGGCCGCGAGTGCGCACACCGCGGCCAAGAGAATCCGTCGATGGTTCTTCATGGTCTTCCCTCTCAGAAAAAGTTATCTAATTGGCGCTAACGTTTCAGTTCAGAGCCGGCGCGGCTCAACGGTACCTCGAGTTGGAACGCGTTAAGGGGTTCGGCATACTGCAGGGTCGAAACCATCTCAAAACGTACCTCCTTACTCACCCTCTGCAAGCAATCGTTACTCGCTTGAACAGATCGGGTATTCGACATGATAGCTTTGCCAATCAGAAGACGTAATAATTTTCTGCTATTTTGTATAACAACTTAGTAACTGTTAATAGGTAGCGGATATAAAGAATTGCACGTTACTTAAATGGCCCACACTGTACGGGCTGGTACACCACTACTTATCTCGCCTGTGCGCAAGCCTACAGCGTTGCGTGACGACGGAAGCGGCTGGATGTTATACAGGTTCGTGCCGCTCTGGCTCACTGACCCTCATCGTCGTTGGTTGCCGCGACGCTCCGCTTCTTCAGAGCGTCCTTATAGCGCTTATGCGTTTCCGCCAGGTTCGCGTCTCCCGGGTAGAGCGTGTCGCCTTTCATGCCTTTCCACAAAATGCGATTGAACGCTTGTGGATCAACGCGGTCCGCATCGGAGAAGTCGAAGCCTTTCATAGCATTCGCCCAGTACTTGCCATCGTGTACGGGCTTCGGAATTTGGAGAGCCGTCGGCTTCGGGGGCAACGGCAGCGTTGAATTATAGAGAACCGGAGCCGGTGTTGCGGCAAACGTCCACGACGCTTGAGCCGTATCAAACGCGTCGGCCATCGGCTGCGCAAGACCATCGGTCAGGTGCAGAGGGGGTAGGCCGAGAATTCGCTCCATCGTACGAATGAAATTCAAAGTGTTGTACTGCGTGGAGATCAATGCGTTGTGCTTTACATAAGGTCCCGCGATGAAAGCGATACTGCGATGAGCGTCTACGTGATCGGGGCCATCCTGTGCGTCATCTTCGATGACGAACACAAGCGTATTGCTCGCGTAGCTGCTGTGCGCGATCGTGTCGATGATTGAACCGACAGCGTAGTCGTTGTCCGCTACTTGCAGGTCCGGAGTGTTTAATCCAGCCAGGGCGGTGGTGAAACTGCCCATGTGATCGTGCGGCAGACGAATCAAGGTTAGAGTCGGGTGGTGTCCGCTCGAAAACTCTCTGTACCATTCCTGATACAGATAATAATCGGCGTTGTTCATGTCGTAGCCGCGAAAATAAATATCGGTGTTGGGATTCAACTGCGGGTTTGAGGGATAAACTTGCCGGGTGGTGGTATTCATTGGATAAGGCACAGCCTTTCCAACATTGTCGATGTAGAATCCGTAGTTACGGACGCTCTTATGCGCGTTCAAAACCGGATTCCAAAGGTAACCTTCATTGATACGATTTCCAGGCCCATCCGGGGCTGCCGCATTCGTTAGCCCAGGGAGAATGTTGGGATCGGTAATCGGCTCATTGGGCATACCAGAAAACGCCGAGTAGCGCCGCTGAGTCATATTGACATTACGGTTGTCACCCTCTGAATCGTAAGACGTGCCTTTCAAATACGAATAGTTGACAAGGGTTTGACGGATCACCATATCTGGAGCCATGGCGCTTGTGGACCACGACCATCCGTCATAGCTCACCTCCGCTGTATCGTAGAAGTTGTCAAAATTGACGAAGTTCTCCGCCAGCTTATGTTCGTTCGGCGTCACACTGGCAGGGAAGATGGTCAGTGAGGGATCGCCATTGCTGCCGGGAATGTCACCGAGCACCTGATCATACGTGCGATTCTCTTTGATTATGTAAATGATGTGTTTGACCTTCGTGGCAAGGAAGTCCATTATGGAGGTGGTCTCCGAACTTTCGGCCGCTTGGAAGTGATTGTTCTCGATAACCTGGGCAGTAAGCGCGGGTAAGTGACTTGCGGCCGGCGTCGGGAGGAACTGCAGACCACCGGCGATCAGCTGGAGCGTGTAATCGTTCGTTGAATAGCACTTGGTGACGTACGTGCTGCACCAGTTCGGGTTCGGACCCGTCGGTGATTTGCCGTTGACGACATACAGATAATTACCGTCGCCGCTCACTGCGACATGGTTGGGATACATTGCGGTCGGGATCAACCCCTTGACAGCATCGCGGCCGCCTACTAACTTAGACACGTCAACAACGGCAATATCGTTGCTGTTTCCGTTCGTAACGTACAATGTTTTCTCGTCCGGGCTCAGCGTAACGCTATTCGTGTTTGCTCCGGACACTGTGGCGAGTGGACTCGGGACCACGCCGGCCGGCGCTACTACCTTCGTTTCGCTCACGAGCTTATTTGTCTGAGTGTTGATCACGGCAATGGAATCGGTTTGGTCTTCGGCAACGTAGAGGACGGTTTGAGCCGCATTCAAGACCGACTTCAGGGGTTCCCCTTTTAGGCCAATTCGGGAAGTTAGGGTGGGCGTTGAGCCGTTCGAGATGTTGACGACGCAAATCTGGCGGTCGCGGAGGCTCGAAACGTACGCAGTGTCGTTGCCGGCAATAGACACCCAGAAAGGAAATTCTCCGCCCGGAACTCCGTCCTGAGCGGGGTTAATTACGCCCGGCCGAAGATCAAGGTAGCCGGTCTTCGCCCATGTTGCGCCAGACTTGGTAAGAACTGTTATAGAGTCGTTCTCATAGTTTGTTACAACCAGCTTGGAGCCATCTTTTGTGATGGCGATCCCTGCGGCTTCCGGATTGACCCCGCTGACTTGCTGGGTGTTGCCGAGCGCAATCGGGCTGTCTGCAGCCTCGCCCCACTTACCTCCGGTCTGTGTATAGACGTGAACATTGTCCTCATTACCGCCGGCAACGTAGAAGGCGCTGCCGCTGGGATCCCAGACGATCCCGTTATAAGCTCTCGTCACTTGAATGGCCTGCTTCTGAACGGGAACCGGACGAGTGATATCGAACACAAAAATCCATTCCGTGGATGCAGGGATATCTTTGTTCCCGGCGGAGTCGCTGAGCCCGTATACGCCTGTCGTGAGGAGTAGCAGCGTTTTATGGTCCGGGCTGGTGACAGCTGTAACGAGTCCGGCTACAACATAATTCGGGTACGCGGATAATCCGGGATTCAGGTACGTAAACCGGGCGCCGCGCGGCGCGAGGGGGGTAATCACCTGTCCCGTATTGGGTATGTTCATTGCCGGAGTAATCGGAACTTCCGCCGACAACGGCTTAATCGCGATGCTCAAAAGAAGAGCACAAATGCCCAGGTGGGCCCATTTCCGCCGCGCAGCCCTGCTCAAACGGGCGGGGCCTATCTTTCGGACGAGGACAAGAAGCACGATGCCCGACAAAGACAATAGCCAAGCAGACGGTTCGGGAACGGAGACGGCGCTTACCATCGCATGTGCTTGCGTATCAAAGTTATTTGCATCCGAATAAGTCCAGTCCGTGGTTGCGAATGAGCCAGTTACGATGGTCGGGCTGGAAGTTGAGCCGGTAAACAACTGGGCCCCGGAAAGCGAGAGCTCCGGTATGGGGTTGCCGCTCGTGTCATATCCGCTTTGTGGCCCGAAAAACAGTGTAAACAGGCCGCCGTTCGAGGCTGTCGAGAGGCGGATGCTTTGTGGCATCTCGGCAACGGAACTTCCATTGAGACTGTACTTGAAATTCTCTACAGGTATGTCAAATCCCAATGAAGTAGAATTCGAAACCGTTGGCATGGAGTCAACAGTGAAACTGGCGAGCCACGTGCCGCCTGGGGCAACTAGCGGGCCAGAAGTATCTGATAAACCAAATACACCTGATGCGGAAATTAAGATGGGATCCTGAGTTGTTGTAGCAGTTAACGGCCCGACATTAGAAAAAACAGCCGCCAGAAGGAAGAAACCGGAGAGTACTGGTCTCGTCATGCCGCCAGTATCAGCCTAACGAATTAATCTTTGATTAAAAGTGCGAACAATGTTTCGAAGTAATTCTTATTTCTTGAGGAGATCTGCGGCACTAACGTTGCTCAGGCGTTTCTTAATCACTTGGCTCTGTCATCATAAGATCGGTAACGTTTGGAAAGTAGTGCCCATTCTTACTTTCAAGATGGCTACATGACTAAAATGTTCCCGGATGCC
>JAFAMM010000100.1 GCA_019233375.1 Acidobacteriaceae bacterium | reverse complement strand
CAAGGTTCCCTGACGTCACTCTTGTCACTAACGCGGATGCCGTATGCGCAACTGCTGTGTGGTGGCGCTTCTCCTGCCGTCTCTTCTTCCCGCCCAGGCAATTCCCATAACCACGTCTGACCAGAAGTGTGCGCTATCCGGCCATGTAACCGCTGCGGGTACAAGCGAGCCGCTGAACAAGGCGACTGTCCATTTGCAGGCTGCCAGTGCGGCCCACTCGTACGTGGCGGTTTCGAACCCTGACGGCAGTTTCCAGATGCTCAACGTGAATCCAGGCTCGTACCGGTTGTGGGCAGATCATGACCGCTTTCTGAGTGCAGGGTACGGAACGCATTTCGAAAACCGCTTTGGGTCCGTTCTCACCCTCAAAGCTGGACAACAACTCACGAATCTCGACATTGTCCTTCGCCCTCAGGCGGTGATTGCCGGCAAGGTCGTCGATGAAGATGGGGACCCGACGACGGCGGATGCCGTTCAGGTTTTCGCCCAGAGGTGGGTGGACGGAAAGCTGAGCTACCAGATGCAAAGCAGCGAGCAGATTGATGATCGCGGCCAGTTCCGCATCGCGGATCTCGCTCCAGGAAAATACGTTTTGTGCGCGCAAGCGCGCGCTCCCGAAACAGAAGAGATTCAAAGCGGGGGGAAGCCAAATATCGGCCCCGTGACAACGTTCTATCCCTCGGCCACCAACCTGGAAGATGCAACGCTGATCGAGGTTCACAGCGGACAGGAATTAGAAGGCATTGAAATTCGCATGCGGTCGATGCGGACGTTTCATGTTCGCGGTAAAGTTACCGGAACATTGCCACAAGGAGTGAATCGCGAGGCGCTCGAAGTCGTGGTGGCGCCGCAGCTCACCAATGGCATGTACTTCGCAGGCGGCCGCAGTGTTTCAAAGACCGGCGCTTTTGATATTGCGGGTGTTGGGCCAGGCACATACCAAATTATGGTATTCGCGTTTACTCGCGGCGCGGGGCCTGCTGCGATCGCGCAGGCCCCTGTCAGTGTTGCGGCAACAGACATCAACGGTTTGAACTTGGCCATTATTCCACCCGGGACGGTGCGCGGCAGAGTAAGTGTGGAAGGCACGGCGACTCGAGGCAGCGATCAATGGAACAGCGCGAACATTAACGTCTCGCTCTCCGGCGCGAATCGCAGCATCTCCTTCGGCCCTGCGCATAACGCATCGGCGGATGCGAACGGTGCGTTCACGATCAACGACATTGACGCCGGCAGCTACAAGCTACACGTTTCGGGAGCTCCGAACAGCACCTATCTGAAATCAGTCGTTTTGAATGCTCAGGAGGTGACCGGCAAAATGATCGACCTTTCGGAAGGCGGATCCAACGAACTCGACCTTGTGTTTCGTTACGGCGCAGCCGACGTGAGCGGAACCGTGCAATTCGCTCAGAGCGGCGGAGCAACTCAAGAGGCCTCGGCCGCGAACGCAGCCTCCTCTGCAACGGTCGTTCTCGTGCCGGATGATTCTGAAAGGAGCGAATCAGGCATGAAGTTCTCGGAATTGGATCAGAACGCTACCTTTCACATTTCTGGCGTCACACCCGGTTCGTATCACGTGTACGCCTTTGAAGACATCGATGAGGATCTGCTGAAGAACCCTGCCGTAGTGAAGGCCATTGGCGACAAAGGCAGCGGGCTTGAAATCCAGGAGAACGACAGTAAGCAGATTCAGCTCAGTGCCATCCCGGCCGGCGATATACGGCAGATACTCATGCGCCTCGGACTGGATCAGGAGTAACCAGTGCTGCTGATTCCCTTGCTATTTCTCATCGCGAGCCCAGAAGCGAATCAGCTATGTGCTGTCTCAGGACACGCTACGAACGCGCTCACGGGAGAGCCGCTCAGGAAAGTGAAACTGCATCTGACGCCGGATGCGGATGAGAAATCGAATGCTGATTCTGCTCCGCGCGGTTATGTCACATTGTCTGGTGCAGATGGCGCTTTCGAGTTCAGTGGAATCGAGCCGGGGAGCTATTCGTTATCGGCCGATCATCTTGGGTTCCTGAAAACCGTGTATGGCGCAAAGCGCCGGAATCAAAGGGGAGATACTCTGATTTTGCATCCGGGCCAGTCAATCGCCGAGCTTTCGGTGGCGCTCACGCCTGAAGCGATCCTCGCGGGGCGAGTGGTTGATGAGGACGGCGATCCCGTTGTGGGTGTTCGGTTGATGCTTATGGCTCGTAGCTGGAACAACGGCAAGTCACAGTACGGGGAGCGCTTTGTAGGCTATACAAACGATCGTGGCGAATTCCGCATCTTCGATGTGGAGGCGGGCAAGTATATTCTCGCGGCCGAGAAGGGGCAGCATTTTGCCGATGTCATCGAAAGCGACGGGAGATCCGAGAAAACCTTCGTCGAGACGTTCTATCCCGGCACAACAACTCCTGAAGCAGCGGCACCATTCCAGATCCAAGCCGGCCAGCAACGCGGCGATCTGGAGCTTCGGCTCCGTGCCGTGCAGACCTTTCATGTGCGCGGCAGGGTCGTAACGTCCGCTCTAACTGCGGGCACCCCTTACCGTACGATGTTGGCCCTCGAGCCGCAAGGCAAGGACTCCTGGTTCTCCCAGCGTTATTCGAGGCCCGGCAGAGATGGCACGTTTGACTTTTCTGAAGTCGCGCCGGGATCGTATCGTTTAACGCTTCGGAGTAAGGGTAAGATTCTGAGCGATCAGCCGGTCGCAGTTACATCTGAAGACCTCAATAACGTCGTTGTAAATGAGGTTGTGCCGGTGACCGTGCGCGGACAGGTGCACGTTGCGGGAGCCGCTCCCGCCGGTGTGAAGCCTTGGAATCCAGCATTGTTCCAGGTTGGGCTGCGCTTCGATGACGGCTACAGCGGCAAAGGTGTGGGAAGCACGCCTGCAAAGTCAGACGGTTCGTTTACGCTGGAGAACGTCTTGCCTGGAATTTACTACCTGCAAAGCGGCGTGCCCGAAGGAGCGTATCTGCTGTCCGTGCGGCTCAATGGTGAAGAGATGATGGGAAAGCCGCTGGATCTGTCGCGTGCGCAGGCCGCGGATCTACAGATCGTGTTCCGTTACGGAGCACCCGAACTGACCGTGAAGGTTCAGCTTCCTGCCATAACGGCGCAGCCGGGAGGCGGCGAAACCCGGCCGCCCGCGCCGGTCGTTGTTGTTGTTCCCGAGCAGTCTAGGGAAAAACCCCAACATTTCGAAGCTCCGGTTAACGGTACCGGCAGCGGCACCTTCAAGCAACTTTCACCCGGGGCGTATCACGTCTACGCGTTTGAAGAAGTTCCACGCGAGGAGATCAATAATCCGCGTTTCTTGGATGTCATGTATACAAAAGGCACGCGCATCGAATTGAAAGAAGGGGAACGGAAGCAGATTGAATTGCATGTAACTTCCGCTGCCGATGTAACACAAGTCCTGAGTAAGTTAGGCATCAATGCAGAGTAAGTTAAACATTATTTTGGTGTTCCTGCTTGCTTCAGTCCCAGCATGCGCCGCGGACCAGTGCACAGTCGCGGGGCACGTGACCAACGCGCTTACAAACGACCCGGTTCGAAAAGCGAATCTGCACCTCATGCCCGTGGGCCTGCAGCGGAGCCCAGCGGACGCGGCCGGCCAACGCGGATACGTGACGGTTTCGAACCCGGACGGTAGCTTCCGATTCACCGGCGTCGAGCCTGGATCGTATCAGCTTTCCGCCGACCGCAATGGTTTCCTGAACGGCAGCTACGGACCGAAGAGGCAGCGCTGGTCAGCGACCACGCTGGTGCTAAAGGCGGGCGAGGAGATGACGGACCTGACCTTCACGCTGATGCCCGCTGGACTGATCACCGGGCGGGTGGTGGATGCGGATGACGATCCCGTGGCGAACGCTTCCATTCAAGCCTCGCGACGCGTATTGGTGAATGGGAAGATGAGATACCAGCCGCAAGCGGGCGTCGCCTGTGACGATCGGGGCGAGTTTCGCCTGGCCGGGCTCGAGCCGGGCAGATATTTGCTTTCGGCGCTTGCCGCCCGCGGACCCAGCAATGAAATTCCAACCGGCACGCTGGCAACAGCGGGACCAGTGACGACTTACTACCCAAGTGCGCTGAATGCCGAGGATGCCGTACCGCTGCAGGTTCAAAGCGGACGCGAGGTCGGCGGCATTGAGATCCGTTTGCGCAGCGCACAAACGTTTCACATACGGGGCACGGTTGCTCAAGGGAACACGGGGGAACTGTCCCTGAACGCGCTGCCCGACGGAACCAATGCGATGGGCGGGAGCTCCTCAGGCATTGGGAAAGACGGCAAGTTTGAGATCTCGAATTTGAGTCCAGGTTCGTATCACTTGATACTGTTTAGCCACGAGTCGACTGTGGTTGGAAGTCAAGTGGTTCGAATAGACTCGGCCGATGTGAATGATGTTGTACTCAATGTCGTTCCGCCGGGGTCATTGCATGGTCGCGCACGGGTAGAAGGGACGCCCCCTGCGGGTAGCCCACCCTGGAATCCCGCCAACGTCGCCGTCCAACTAAGCCCGGCGGTTGATGGTCCGCATTTTGGCGAGAACGGCGGTTTTTCCATCAGCGCAGACGGCACTTTTGTGATTAGTGACGTTTCGGCGGGAACCTATAACATTACGGCGTACGACGGAGTGGAAGAAACATACCTCAAAGCGGTGCGCTTCAACGGGGAGGATGTGCTCGGGAGGCCGCTCGATTTGTCCCGAGGTGTTTCGGGTGAACTGGAAATCGTGTTCTCATATGGCTCTCCCGAAATCTACGGAACCATCCCGCGGAGTACCGGCGCGGCAGAAACGAATTCCGGCAACAGCAGTCCCGCGACAGTATCGGTATTCGCGATTCGAAGCGATACAGGGGCCGTTGCGGGCTCGAATACAACAGACATCGAGGGTAATTTCAGCATTAAAAGTCTGGCGCCTGGAAAGTACCGCCTCTATGCGCTCGAGGACGCAAGCGGGGGCGAAATGGAGAGCCCGGATGTCGTCCAGGCGCTAGAAACCAAAGCGACCGAGATTGAGGTGAAAGAGAACGAAAATCAGCAGGTCCAAGTTACGGTGATCTCCGCCGAGGAGTTGCATCAGGTGCTCGCGAGACTTGGCGTGGAGGTTCAGCAGTAGGATCTATGCGCGGCTGCCTGCTGGCCTTACTTCCCGTTCTAGCGCTTGCCCTGAGCGGCGAAACGGATACGAAGTGCAGCCTGTCCGGCCATGTCACGAATGCCCTCAGCGGCGAGCCACTGAAGAAAGCGACGCTGCATCTCCGCGCGACCTACTTCGGAGATGGACGCCCGCCCGCTTCTCCGCCATCCAACTATTTTGCTGTTTCCGAAAATGACGGATCGTTCCGTTTCTTGAATGTGAAGCCTGGTATCTATTCGCTTTCCGCGGAACACGCCGGGTTTCTCGAAACGAACTATGGTGCGAAAAAGCCGGGCGGATCGGGGCAGTCCTTGTCGCTTGATCCCGGTCACCCAATTTCAGACATGGCAATCGCGCTCCAACCCGAAGGCATTATCACGGGTCGTGTACTCGATCGGGATGGTGATCCACTGTCCACCGGCATGGTTACGGCGTTTGCCAAAGACCGGTCAGGCGGAAAAGCCGGATACATCCGCCGGAACGA
>JAFAMM010000459.1 GCA_019233375.1 Acidobacteriaceae bacterium | reverse complement strand
TGTATCCACCCCGCGCGGCATGAGGAAGGCCGGCCTACCGGTCATCGCGTGCACCATGTCCACCAATTCGAGGTTCGGCGCCAGCACAATCGACGCTCGCCGGTAGAACCATCTGAGGATCCCGAGTCCGAGACTCTCGGCGGCGCTGCCTGCGCGACGCGCTGCCCGAGGGCCCGTGACCTCTAGCAATCTCTGCAGCCGCCGCCCTGCATATTCATGGAAGCTGGTGTGCCAGGAAATCACCAGAGGTATGTTCAACCTCCACGAGACGTACATCCCGACGGCTCCCATGTCGCCGGGTCCGGTAATGTGCACCAGGTCTGCAGCGAAGTTTCTTACTTGCTCCAGTACCGCGTTGCCGTAACGTAGCAGAAACGGATCGTAGTCGAGGTTTGCATCGAGCCCGACGCGGGCCGGCCCGCGTTTGAGCTGAACGACCCGTACCGAGCCGCTTCGTGTGATCTCGTGGCCGGGACCGCAATGCACGCTGAGGAAGGGAATTCCTCGGCGGCTGGCGAATGCCTCGAACTGCCGGCTGGTGTGCGCGACTCCGTTTACTTCATGGAAAGTATCAGGCAGAAAGGCCGCTCGCGCATATTCCATCTACACCGCCGCTTGCTCGTCGCGCCATACCGTACTACGGTCATTGAGCGCGAGCTTCAGCGCCGAGCGGACGCCGCGCCATTCGAGCAGACGCATCGCTTTAATGAAATGCCTCACCACCATTGGTCCGCCGTCGGTCCAGATCTGGGAGATTGGCGATGTGGCTCCGCTTTGCGGGTCGCGATAGAACACGCGGTCTTCCCAGACGCGCCGTCCAGCCGCATTTTCCGGATAGTCGCGCACAACATCGAGCATAGTCTGCAGGACGCGCAGCTTGATAGGTTCGTGATATTGCGGCATGAATACAACATCGCTGTTCCGCTCGTAGCGGACCTCGTGAACAAACTCCGCGAAACCGGATGCTCTCGACAGATTGAGAATGGCATTGGGTTCGCGGCCATGCCGGTCTCCGCCGGAGATAAGAGGAAATTCCTTTTCTTCGCCCAGGCTCATGACGCGCTTGTTTTCATGCCAGGAGCGCAGGCCGTTCAATTCGAGCGCGTGAAGCAGGTGCCCGTGCCGTTCCAGCAACAGCAGCAACGCACGGTGATGGTTCGAGCCTCCAACGCCCTTTTCATCCCAACAAGGATGATTCAGAATGACCAGGACATCGGGATACGCATTAAGCGCTTGCAACAGTTCCGCCAAACGCGCCTCTTGCGGGTTTGCCGTATAGGCTCTGAGGCTCTCCATCAGGTGCGCCGATTCGGCCGCCGGGAGGTTGTGAACACCAAGATGGAAGAACGTCGGGCCGAATGGGATAGTCCATTCAGTAGAAATGGGGGCCCGGCCGAAGCGGTCCAGAACGTGGAGCAAAGTGCCTGCCTGAATGTCATCGTGATCGGTAAGGGAAACCAGCGCCGGCAGGTGCAGCTTCCGCTGAATCTGTTTCTCCTCCAGCCGGTACGCCTGCCGCGGGGCAAGCGGCGGCGTCCAGAACGCCCGGCCGAAGTCGAAGGTTCTGCCGTTCTTAGCACTATATTCGGCTTCCTGCTGCCGTATCGCGCGACCAAGATACGGCACCCGTGCCGTGTAGCGCGGCACCATATCAAGACTCTCTTCCGAGTACATGGTGTGGCTATGCAGCGACACCCCGCTACGGAAATCACGGCGAATTGTAGAATCTTCCCAAAAGAACTGATAACTTGTCCGGGCTGTAACAGGCATCTGTTTTCAATCCCGACACCACTCTCGTAAAATAGTGTTGCGATTGCATTTGTGCGGTGTGAATTGGCGGTTAAAACACGACAACGACGGAATGTTTTGAATTTCGAACTGTGAATTTCAATAACGCCGGTGCGCGCTTTATCAGCCCGGGGCGGTTAGGCGGAACTTCCCGTAAGCCGCGTTTGGCTGCTAAAGTATGGGATTAAAATGCCCCAAGGCTGGGAAGAGTCTCTATCGACCGCCGAGATCTCGGATCATGGGGAAAGCTCCGCCGACTGGCTGCGTGGCCGCGTCGCGGAACTGGAGGCCCTCGTTGAAGACCTTCGCGGCCGTGTGTCCGGGTATGAGAATGTCTTTTTGACATACCCCATCCCGGGGATCGTCTATTCTGCTGATTCCTTTAAAATTCTGGACGCGAATCAGGCGGCTGTAACCTTATATGGCCGCAGCCGCCGGGAAATGCGGAATTTGTCGGTTCTGGACCTGTTTTCCCCTCAGCCTGCTTTCGACCGGGAACTGCTGCTCAAGGAACTGCGCAAAGCGACGAATTCGATCGGCCCCGTTGTTCACCGCGGCGCTGATAAGCAGGAGGTGGTCGTCAGCCTGATCTCCTGCCCGTTTGAGCTGCAGGGCAGCGAGGTGCGGGTCCTTTTGATCCACGATGAGACGCTGCGCCGCACGACCGAGGAGGCTCTACGCGCGAGTGAGGAGCGTTACCGGGAATTGTTTGAGAATGCGAACGATGTCATTCTGCTGCATGATCTCAAAGGAAAGATTCTGGCTCTGAACCGGGCGGCAGAGCACCTCACCGGATACTCTCGCAGCGAGGTGTTGGGCAGGAGTTTCGAGCAGCTTGTAGCTCCGGGAGCACGCGGGCAGGTACTGGACATCATTCGCGCCCATCTCGGCGGCAGCAATAGCCAGCACGACGAGTTGCCGATCCTGACCAAAACGGGCGTCGTACGCTATGTCGAGGTAAGCTCGCGCGTAATTTATCGGAAAGGTCACCCGGTGGGAGTTCAGAGCATCGCCCGCGACATCACCGACCGAAAACAAGCCCAACAAAGGCTGCTGGAATCGGCCCGCGCGCTGCAACAAAAGAATGAGGAACTCAGCACCGCGTTGCGCCTGGCCCGCGAGGCTACTTTACTGAAAGAGCAGTTCCTGGCGAATACCTCGCATGAACTACGCACCCCGATGAACGGCATCATGGGGATGATCAGCCTGCTTCGCAGCACTGAACTAACCGCGGACCAGCGTGAGTACGCCGACGCAGTAAGTCAGTGCGCCAATGATCTGTTGACCATCATCAATGACCTGTTGGACCTTTCGCAGATTGACGCCGGCCGTCTTTCGATTACGAGCGCGCCATTCGACGTCCACGAAAGCCTGAAAGCTGTTGTGAAATTGCTACGGCTGCGCGCCACTGCCAAGAACCTGCCGCTAACCTTCGAGATTGATCCCGCGCTTCCCTCGATCGTCTACGGCGACAGTGTTCGCTTCCGGCAGATCCTCACGAATTTGATTGCAAACGCGATTAAATTCACCTTCACAGGCGGCGTCCATATCCAACTGCGGGTTGCTGAAAACAGCAATTTCATGCGATGCGAGGTCATCGACTCCGGCATCGGCGTGGACGAATCCGTTAGCGAACGCATCTTCGAAGCATTTTTTCAGGCCGACGGAACGACGCGCCGGCGCTTTGGAGGAACAGGCCTCGGCCTTGCCATCTGTAAGCAGCTCGTCAACATTATGGGTGGAAGGATCGGCACCTTTAACAATCAACCCGAGCCCGGCGCTACGTTCTGGTTTGAAGTTCCGCTCTGCTCGGAAGGTGACGCGCCCACGGCGCAAGAGCAGGGCTCACCGGGCTTGCGGCAGGACGTAGTGTAGGTTGCCGGCAATTCCTTCTCCGCAGCCGTTCTGGATCGGGCCGAACACCGCCTTCGTGCTGGCGATTTTCGGCGTTCTCGGAATCTACTGCGAGTTCATTTGGCCCGGTCGCCTCATTCCGGGGCTTCTCGGCGCCGCGGCCTTGGCTGTCGGATCGTACTACTTATACCGTCTCTCCCCGTCGCGATTGAGCGTTGTCCTTATTTCGGCCGCCGCTCTGTTGTTCATGGCAGAGTGTCTTTGGAAGACTTTCTTCATCGCCGGCGCGCTGGGTACGACCGCGCTCGCCGCCGGTTTTTGCACGATGTTCAGAAATCCACCCTGGATCGTCGCTGGGCTCGCCATTCCCGTCTGCTCAATGTTCGGCGCGGTTACATGTTTCCTGTGCTACGCTGCTCGCACCGCGCGTGCGAGTAAGTGGGCCGACGTTGATGGCAAGTAAAGCCTATTTGTGAGCCGCGGGCGCGAGCGAGTGGCTGATCGCCTTTACGTTGTTGGCGGCGTCTGCCTGAACCGGGCTCTTTAAGGCCGCGGATTGCTGTGAATAATTCAGCGCATCCTTGAGCATGGCGCGGTTTTTGGTCGTCTTTCCTAACTCGAAATCCGCTACCCCTAGCTGAAACAACACAATAGGCAATAGCTGTTCATCGGACTTAACAAGCGGCAGAGCTTCGCGCAGCGATTTGTCCGCCGGAGCGTATTCCTTCTCATCGTTGTAGCTGACGCCCTCCATCCAATACGCCACGCCAATCATGGTTTGCTTTTTCTTCTGCCAGTCAGCGTCGCTGACCTCCTCCGGCTTCGGCTTGGTTTGCATCACTTCCACCAGCTTCTGAGAGTAGGCGATGGTCTTGGCGGTGTCTTTCTTGTCGCGGCTGTAATCAGCCGCGAACAGCAGAACATCCTCGTTGGAAGGGTCCCGCAGCAGTTCCTGTTCCGCCGCTGTCCCGGCCTTAGCCGCCTGTCCACTCTGCCGCAGCGCATTCAAATAGCGTCCATAAGCCTTACTCAGATACGGGCTCTGCGGCGCGCGGACTTCCAGGGACTCGACCAGCTCTACTATCTTGGTCGAATCCGTGGTCTTCAGAGTCGTTGCATACACTGAGTACTCAGTGTACGTTTCCACCTGCTTGGCGTAGTCGGCCCGAGCCTTATCGGCTCCCGCGCTTTCTTTTTTTGCGATCTGCGAAGTTGCGGTTGCCCATTTTGCGACTGCGCCGGGGTCGTTCTTTGCCTCCGCGGCTTTGAGGTTGTTGTAGGCGACCTCCGTTTCATCCGGGTCGGCCGCAAGCGACTTCTCTCCAGCAGCGATGGCCTTGTCATATTGCTGTGCCTGGAGGTAGCTTGCCTGCAACTGGCCCCAGGCCCATCCTGCCTGCTTGCTCGTCGGGAACTTCTGAACGAACCCCTCGAGGCGCGTTTGCTTCTCTGCCGGATCCGTCGTGCTTTGGATCTGCGATACCATGGCCCCGTCGGGTGTATTCGGGTCAAAGGCCTGGCCCCATGCCGTCGAACCCAGCAGAACTGCAAGCGCCGCGCACAGCATCCCTCGCTTCATAACTCCTCCCTGATATCGCGGCACTCTATCACATTCGATGGCATCACGACATCGCTAAACTCGGGGTAGTGACATGCTGCACTTCATCCTTCCGGTTGGAATCCTGCAATGCAACTGCTCCATCTTTGCCGATGAACATTCGCATGAAGCGATAGTGATTGATCCGGGCGACGAAATCGGGAAGATAACCGCTATTCTTGACGAGCACAAGCTTAAGGTGAAGGGCATCGTCATCACGCATGCTCACATTGACCACGTCGCGGCCGCCCAGAAGCTGCGCGCTCTCACGCATGCGCCCGTTTACATGGACGAACGTGACAAGGCGCTATTGGACATGTTGGATATGCAGGCCAATTGGCTGGGTGTTGACACGCCGCCGCGTACCGAAATCGACGTGTTGGCAAACGATGCAACGGTTCTCCAACTCGGCGAAGCGTCTTTTCAGGTTCTGCAGACACCGGGACATACGCCCGGCAGCCTCTCTGTCTGGATTGCGGCCGAAAAGAAGCTGGCCGCCGGCGACACGCTGTTCCGCGACTCTATCGGCCGGACCGACCTGCCGGGCGGGAACTCGCGCCAAATTCTCTCGTCTATCAAAACGCAGCTGTTGAGCCTCCCGGACGAAACGATCGTCATTCCGGGCCACGGACAGACAACGACAATTGCGCGCGAAAAGGAGCGAAATCCGTTCCTTCAGAACCTCTGAAGGCCACCCTAGGCTCTCGATTTCAATTCAAGAACGCTGCTGATCAACTCCTTGGCGTCCGTTAAGCTCTTCGTGATGAGCTGGATGTCCATGGCCGGTTTGCCGAGCTGCCGGGCACTCTGGCAATACACACCATGTTGCCCGACGAGCACCAGCGCGTCCGTGATGCAGTCCATCGTCACCGCCAGCCTGCCGCGCTCACGACCCATCATGAATTCATAGCGCTCCAGGTCCTCTTTGCGTTCTTCGTAGACAGACATCTGTCCCGATTTTCACATGCTCCGGAAAAGTCCCGTTGTCTACACTGAAAGCAGTCTGCATGCAGATCCCTTCCTGGCCGCAATCCGGCGAGCGCGAGGCCGAGCTGCTTCGTATGGTGCTCGAAAGCCCGCAGTGGGGTGGCTTTCATCCGTTTGTAGCGGAATTTGAACGTAGTTTCGCCGAATACCAGCATTCGCCGTTCGGTATCAGCGCCTTCAATGGAACTGTAACGCTCGAACTCGCTCTTTCCGTGCTTGGCATTGGCGTCGGCGACGAGGTCATCGTTCCGGCTATTTCTTTCATCTCGACCGCGACGGCGGTCGTGCGCGCCGGAGCCTTACCGGTTTTTGTCGACATCGAAGAGCGTTCTTTCAACATCGATCCTGAACGCGTGCGGGAAGCGATCACGCCTCGCACTCGGGCCATTATCGTTGTTCATTTCGGTGGGGCTATGGCAAATGTCGGCGCGCTCTGCCAAATGTGCGTCGAAAACGGACTTTATCTCATCGAAGACGCCGCGCACGCGCATGGCGCGGAATGGAATTACCGCCGGGCAGGGAGCTTCGGCATTGCGGGTTCGTTTAGTTTTCAGAACGGAAAAGTGCTTTCATCGGGTGAAGGAGGGATGCTCGTTACCTCCGATGAGGTATTCGCCGAGAAGGCGCGCTCGATTGCCAACTGCGGCCGCACGCCGGGACGCGGCTTTTATCAGCACGACCGGTTGGGTACGAATTTTCGCCTCACGGCCCTGCAGGCGGCGGTACTGCTTGCTCAATTCGAACGGCTGAACGAGCAGATCGAAACCCGAACAGCCAATGCCCATCTGTTGCGTGGTCTTCTTTCGGACACCGAGGAGGTTGCCTGGCAAGCCGAGCCCGGCGAAATCACTCGGAATAGTTTCTACCTGTTGCTGGGCCGGCTTTCACGCGGAACGCGCGCCCGCGACGAGTTCTGTAGCCGGCTGGCGGCAGCGGGCGTACCCTGCACGCCGTTCTATCCCCATACGCTTTATCAGAATCCTGTTTTCCGGGAGGCAAGCTGCCGTATCTCGCCTTGTCCGGTTTCTGAGGCCTGCATAAGGGATGCATTTTGGCTTCCACACCGGGTGCTGCTGGCCGATGAACAGACAATCTATGAAATCGCCACCCTTATTCGCGCCATCTTTGGGGCGCACCCGATGATGGTTCGTTGAAACTGTTATTAGTGAGAGGCAGGAGAGGCGGCGCTCGCGGAATCGGGCGCTTTATTGTTGCTCTGCGCCGCTGCCGGAGTTATGTGTTGTCCGGTGATCTTGAATTGCGTGTCGTGCTGGTGTAAGAAACCGAGCTTTTCGAGCTCTAATATCTGCGTCCCGGGATCTTTTTTCAATTTTTCGATCCGGTCCTTCTTCGCATCGATATCCCGCTGCAGGTTGGCATTTTGCTCTTCGAGAGTGCGAATTTCCTGTCTCTTTTCAGCCCATGCGGCCAATCCCTGCGGGCCGCGAAGCATGATTGTCGCATAAGCGGCGAGGCCAGCAAGCGCCGCCACGGCTGCTACCGGGCGAAGATAGTTACGAAGCATCGCTGAAT
>JAFAMM010000403.1 GCA_019233375.1 Acidobacteriaceae bacterium | reverse complement strand
CAGAACGCTGGCGAAATTCCATCGCCCGTCGATATGCGCGCACCCACGTCGCTCGAAACCATCGACACGCACGCTCATGCGTTCAAGGTGGATCCCGCGTTCTTCAACTTCCTGCGAAAAATGCATATGCATCTGGTGGACATCGTTGTCGCCAATAAGGAAGATGCCGAATTCCCTCAGCTGGAAGCTAAGATCCAACGCGCCAAGGCCTTCGTAAAGGCCAGTCGAGGCCAAGCCGTTCTTTGTACCGCTTTTGATCCGTTCAAGTTTTCTGAGCCGGATTTCGCGGCGAATGCAGTCCGGCAGTTGGATCGGGATTTTGCCTGGGGCGCCGTCGCAGTGAAGATATGGAAGAACGTTGGGATGGAATTGAAGGCTCAATCCGGGCGTTTCGTCATGCCGGATGATCCTCGCCTCGCGCCAATTTACAAAAACATCGGTGCGAACGGCAAAACGTTAATTGCACATTTGGCGGAGCCCGATTCATGCTGGCAGCCGCCGGACAAAAATTCACCCGATTACAGCTACTACAACGAGCATCCGGAATGGTACATGTTCAAGCAGCCGGACCACCCTAAGAAGGCGGCCATCATCGCGGCTCGCGATCACATGCTGCAAGAGAATCCCAATCTTCGCGTCGTCGGAGCCCATCTTGGCAGTCTCGAGACCAACCTCGACGAGATCGGCCGCCGATTCGATCGCTATCCGAATTTCGCCGTGGACGTTGCCGCGCGAACTGTGTATCTGGCCATCCAGCCTCGCGATAAAGCCCGCCAATTCCTGATTAGATATCAGGATCGAATCGTGTACGGGACGGATCTCTCGTTGTATGACCGGCAGAACACCGAAGCCGCGGAAAAGACATGGGAAAAGCAGTACGCAACCGATTGGGCGTTCTTTTCATCAGACGCAGCGATTGAATATGAGGGCCGGAAAGTTCAAGGGCTTGCCTTGCCGCGACAAGTGCTTCGCAAGATTTACCACGATAACGCCGTTCAGTGGATCCACGGCGTCGTCGCAGAGCCCGGGAAATGAGCGGATCAGCAACGGTCTCTTCGCAACAGCCAACGGGTGATGTCGCCCGGCAGAGTTCGCCGCCTCGCACGAAAAGTAAACGATATGTAGCCCTCGATGCGTATCGCGGCTTCATTATGCTGCTCTTGGCGTCGGACGGCTTCGGTTTCGCGTACCTGAGAGACAACCCCCGCTGGGGTCGTGTCGCCGGCTGGTTCGATCACGTGCCCTGGGAAGGCGCTGTGTTCTGGGACATGATTCAGCCTGCCTTCATGTTCATGGTTGGTGTGGCTCTGCCGTTCGCTATCGCGCGTCGTATCGAAGCAGGCGCGACCTGGAGCGATAACTTACGCCACGTCCTCGGGCGTTCCCTGCGGCTTATTATCATGAGCCAGATTCTCATCTGCGTCGGGAGTGGACGGATTAAGCCGCAGCTGATTAACGTCCTATCGCAAATCGCGTTCACTTATCTGCTCAGCTTTCTGATCATGCGCTGGAAATGGCGTTATCAGGCGCTCGCCGCGGCCGGAATGCTGGCTCTTTGGACGGGATTACTGTTTTCTTTCCATGGTCCCGGCGGACCGTACTCAAATAGGAACAGTGTGGGGCTTCTGGTAGATCGGGCCGTCTTCCACTATGACTATGATCCAGCGTATTCAACACTCAACTTCATTCCGAGCACGGTGTGGACGCTCTCAGGCGTCTGGGTGGGCCAACTGCTGATGACAAGTGGAACCCACAAACAGAAGCTGAAGTTCATTGCGGCGGGTATGATTCTGGCGTTCGTCGCGGCGCTCTGCCTCAGGCCCTGGATGCCGATGATTAAGCAGCTTTGCACGCCCACGTTTGTTTTCTACAGCCTTGGATGGGTGCTTTTTATGCTCCTCGGATTCTACTGGCTGATCGAAATATGTGGCTGGCGCCGGGCCGCATTCCCCTTAGTTGTCGTGGGAATGAACTCGATCTTTATCTACTCTCTCTCCGAGATACTACGCGGCTGGCTCGATCGCGCTGTCGGCGTCTTCAGCTTCCACTTCAATTTCCTGGGAACGCTCGCGCCGGTCGCGCAAAGTACGGCCGTTCTTCTGGTCATGTGGTATCTCTGCTACTGGCTGTACCATCGGCAGATCTTCCTAAAGCTCTAAACGCGGCTGCGATAACGTGACCGCGCTGCGCAATAATCTGCCACCCAAAATGGTTAGAAACGTGAACTGTTGATCCGGCGTTGCAGACGGGCGTGTTCAGATTGGGATGGAGGACGACTTGCGCATGCCGCGTCGCAACCATTCATTCGAATCTGATCTGCTCCTGATTGCCTTATTTGCCGCTGGTTTCCTGTGCTTCGCCCAAGAGCCGGGCCAACCAGTTTCCCCGCTTCTGTCCGGGACCAGGGCGGCTGGTGAAATGCTCAATCCTCAAAAGAGCGTCGAAGGAGGAGCGCCGGAGGCGATTACATCTAGCGACGCGATTGCGCGCGCCCAGAAGATCTATTCGCAATACCTTAGCGCCGCAACCGATGCACAGGTGGCGCGCGAAGATGCGCTTCAGGCCAAGAACGGAATGTTGCCGTCATTCAGTTATCGACAGGACTACCTGGGCACACAGGGGAACGGAAAGACACCAAACGGCAGGTACGTCACCAATGACGGCGTTCATGTCTACAGGGTATGGGGTGTAATGCACCAGGACATGCCTGCAGGATTCTTCACCGGCGCATCTTACAAAAGAGCGAAAGCAGCCGCCGCTTTGGCCGGCGTGAAACAGGAGATCGCCCGTAGGGGCTTGGTCGTCACCGTTACCAGGAACTTCTACACCTTAATCGCCGCGCAACGTAAATACGCGAGCGCGCGGCAGTCCGCTGACCAGGCCGCGGAGTTCCTCGATAACGCGAAGAAGCTGGAGCAAGGTGGTGAATCGGCGCACGCAGATGTTGTAAAAGCGCAACTCCAGTTCGATCAACAGAAAGTGGCTCTACGAGAAGCTGAACTGGCGATGAATAATGCGCACCTGGCGCTCGCCGTCATGCTTTCACCGACCTTCGATGAAAACTTTACGGCCGTCGACGATATGGATCATCTTCCGGCATTGCCCCCCATGCTCGAACTGCGAGCCCAGGCCGCACGTGAGAACCAGGATATCCGCGCCGCTGTGGAGACCCTCGCCCAAGCCAACGCAGACGTCAGCATAGCCCGTGCCGATTTCTTCCCGACGTTCAGCCTCGATGCGGTTTACGGAATCGAAGCGAATGCATTGGCGTTACATAGCGCGGCCGCCGCCGCGAAGCAGCTTGGTCCACTGCCCAACCTGGGTTACTTTATTACCGCCAGCGCTACTGTTCCGGTCTGGAATTGGGGAATCACTCGCAGCAGATTGAAGCAGGCGGAGTTAAGGCGTGCGCAGGCTACCGCGGACCTCACACAGACGCAGCGGGAAGCTTTAAGCAATTTCTACTCTTCCTATAACGAGGCTGATGCGGCGCGCTCAGAAGTCAATATGCTGCGCGATGCGGCGGATCAGGCCACCGAAAGTCTTAG
>JAFAMM010000399.1 GCA_019233375.1 Acidobacteriaceae bacterium | reverse complement strand
CTGCTGATTGAATCAAATTACAAATTTCGCGCCACTGCGCCCGATGCGGCCGAGCAGCGGTCGGCACGTGACTCTTTCGCGCGTTCTACTCTGTGGGGTTTCGAGATCATCGCGGAGCAGGGCTCGCAGGCACTGGTGGATGCTACGGCTTTTCTTCTGCGCGATGCGGCGGGCGTCGCGCGTGCTCTGCAGGAACAAAAACAGGGTAACTATCGCGTGGATGAATCGCGCTCGGCCTTTTACCTGCCGCTGACGAAGGCGTTCCCGAAGAACACCGAAGTGGAAACGACAATTACCTTTACGGGCGAAGCCGCGGGACAGCTCATCCGCGAAGTGACCCCCTCACCGGATGCGGTAACGGTGCGTGAGCACCAAGGTTTTGTAGCTCTCCCCGGGCCGGGCTATCACCCACGGCTGCAGGATCCGCGAGCGGGCTTCTTCAGCGAAGATTTCATGGATTTCTCCGCCGCGGTGGATGAGCCTGTGACAAAGCGCTACATTGCGCGCCACCGGTTGCAGAAGAAAGACGCAGGCGCCGCGATGAGCGAGCCCGTGGAGCCGCTCGTTTACTACATCGATGCCGGCGCCCCGCCGCCCGTGCGGTCCGCGCTGCTTGAAGGCGCGAGCTGGTGGAAGCAGGCCTTTGAAGCCGCAGGTTTCTCGAACGCGTTCCAGGTGAAGGTCATGACGCCTGACATGGACCCGATGGATGTTCGCTACAACGTGGTTCAGTGGGTGGATCGCTCTACGCGCGGCTGGTCATACGGCAACTCGCTGACGGATCCGCGCAGCGGCGAAATCATAAAAGGAATTGTCACGCTCGGATCGCTGCGCGCGCACCAGGATTACCTGATTTTCGAAGGACTCATGGCGCCCTATGCGCCGGGCCGGGATCAGAGCAGTGCTTTGAGCAAGGTGGTGTACGCGCGATTGCGGCAACTGGCGGCACATGAGGTGGGACACACGCTTGGTCTCGAACATAATTTCCTTGCGAGCACGCGCGACCGCGCATCCGTAATGGATTATCCGGGACCGCGCGTGGATATCGGCGAGGGCGGCGAACTCGACCTTTCACACGCGTATGCGACGGGCATCGGAGCATGGGACAAGGTCGCGATCTCGTGGGGTTACAGCCAGTTTCCGGCCGGCACCGATGAGCGAGCGGCGCTCGACAAAATCATCACCGATGCGGCGAAGGAGGGGCTCACCTTTATCACAGATTCCGACAGCCGGCCGCCGGGCGGCGCGCATCCAAACGCGCATCTCTGGGACAACGGCCCCAACGCGGTTGATGGCCTGAATCACATGTTGCATGTGCGGAAGATCGCGCTCGACCGTTTTGGCGAAAACAATATCCGGGTGGGCGCGCCGATGGCAACTTTGGATGAAGTCCTGGTGCCGCTTTATTTTCTGCACCGGTACCAAACGGAGGCAGCGGCCAAGGTGCTGGGTGGAAACGAATATACGTACGCTCTGCGCGGCGACGGCCAGCGGCCAACTGAAATCGTGCCGGCTTCCGAGCAAAGACGCGCCCTAAACGTGTTGCTCCGCACTATTAGTCCGGCGACTTTAACGATCCCGGATCGGATACTGAATCTCATTCCGCCGCGGCCACCCGATTATCCACGCACGCGCGAGACTTTCCCGAATCAGACTGGTGTCACTTTTGACCCTATCGCCGGCGCCGAAGCAGCCGCGAATCTTACGGTAGGTCTGATTGTGAATTCACAGCGGATGGCGCGACTCGAGGAGTATCACGCCCGCAATCCGGAGAATCCGAGCGCGCGCGAAGTGCTCGAGCAACTGATCGCAGCCACTTACGGCCAGCAAAGGCCGACGGGACTTGAAAGTAAAATTCAGCAAACCGTACAGAATGTAATTGTGATTCACTTACTCGCACTCGCGGCGAATAAGGAAGCACCGGCGCTGGTCCGAGATGCCGCGAACTATGGCATCGGCTTATGTGCAGGCAAGGCGAGTAGCTTCGGCCAGCAAGAGATCGAGCAGTTCCGGCGCAATCCAATGGATTTCGAGCTGCCGCCCATAGCCGAAGCCCCGCCCGGGCAGCCTATCGGCGATGACGAGGAGACGGCGTTCTGGCCCTTCTAGCGCGCTTTGGGTCTGGCTTGAAACAGCATTAAACCGGATGGCTGCCCACTGCCGGCACCCGACTCAGCCGCGCACCCGTGCCTGTGCCCGCTCAGCCGTTGCGGACCACCGCAATCGTCGCTGCCTTGTTCTGTAAAT
Source organism: Acidobacteriaceae bacterium (assembly GCA_019233375.1). Classification (GTDB taxonomy): domain Bacteria; phylum Acidobacteriota; class Terriglobia; order Bryobacterales; family Bryobacteraceae; genus Bog-105. The sequence goes on along the minus strand of JAFAMM010000399.1, from coordinate 7,633 downwards.
TTATTCTGTAAATTCATTCGCGAAGCGCATTTACCGCAGGACGAAAAAGTTTTGCTCTGAACGGGAATATCTTGCGGTCGAGACGAGTAATTCCAATTGAAGGGCGGGTGCGGCAACGGTGCCTGCCGAGGGAGTAAGGAATTTGGCTCGTCGAATCAAAGTGAACTCGAACCAGGATGGAATTGATCGCCGTGGATTCCTGGAATGTATGGCTTGGGCCGGAACCGGCCTGATTTGGACTGTAAGCGGCGGACTGCTCAGCTCAAAGGCATTCGGTCAAGTGTCGCATCAGCAAACGGATGGGCAAGCAACTTTCAGCTTCGTCCAGATCAGTGACAGCCATATAGGTTTCAGTAAAGAAGCGAACAAAGACGTCACAGCGACGCTGCAGGAAGCAGTTGCCAGAATCAACAGTCTCGACCATACGCCGGACTTTCTTATTCACACGGGCGACCTCAGCCATCTTTCGAAACCTACGGAGTTCGACACTCTAGATCAGGTGTTGAGGTCCGCCAAAGCCGGACATACATTCTTTGTCCCCGGGGAACACGACATGCTCGCGGATAACGGCCAGCAATATCTGGATCGCTACGGAAAGGACACGAAAGGATCAGGATGGTACAGCTTCGATCACAAAGGAGTTCATTTTGTAGGACTGGTGAATGTTGTAAATCTGAAAGCCGGCGGCCTTGGTACGCTCGGGGCAGAACAGTTGGCATGGCTCGAAAAAGACCTGGCGGGCCGCACGAGCAGCACTCCGATCGTCGTGTTCGCTCACATTCCGCTCTGGACCGTGTATCCCGAGTGGGGATGGGGCACCGGTGATGGGATACAAGCGCTGTCTTACATGAAGCGCTTCGGGTGCGTAACTGTATTGAACGGTCACATCCACCAGACCATGCAAAAGGTGGAAGGGAACGTCTTTTACCACACGGCGATGTCGACGGCGTTTCCGCAACCAAAACCCGGAACCGCGCCGTCGCCGGGTCCCATGAAAGTGCCGGCCGGACAACTGCGTGATGTTTTGGGTATCACGCACGTGAATTACGTTCACGGAAACCAAGCGCTTGCGGTGGTTGATTCCTCGCTAGCGATGGCTTCCACGTCTGGCGTACGCCGGGGCAACGCTGCGAATACCGGGGAAGTGAAGATCGATAACTTCTCGTTTACACCGAAATCACTAACTGTGAACGCGGGGACGACTGTTAGCTGGACGAACCACGACGATATCCCTCACAATGTCGTCAGCACGGAAAAGAAGTTCTCTTCTCCTGTACTTGATACCGATCAGACCTTTTCATTTACATTTCAGGAGCCCGGCTCTTATCCGTACTTCTGCAAGATCCATCCCATGATGACGGGCACAATTGTTGTCCGGAAAGATGCGTCCGGTACGGCCTGACGCACACGCAGGATCGAGCGCTCTCGAAGTATTTGCAAGAACGCAGACTAGGTCTGAGCCCAAGGAGATTACAGCCATGGTGTGTAGAAAACTTGTGTTCGTTGTTATCATGGGGGCCGCAATGGCGGTCATCGCACAGCAATCCGCGACGGAAGCGCCCGCCGGCTTTACTACTCCGACGCAAGGACTGACGGCCGGCCGTGATGGTGAACTGACGGGACGCCCCGGCCTTGAAAGTATCAGCAATGGTATTGCAGAACCGCCGGGCGACACCTTCGCTCTGGATCAGGCACAATTTGAACGACGGCATGATGCCAGCACGGGGCTCGGCCCGGTGTTCAATGCCACATCTTGCGCGGAGTGCCACCAGAACGTTGTCACCGGGGCAGCGGGCCAATTTACGGAGCTGCGTGCCGGTCACAAGGACGCGAGAGGTCACTTTGTGAACCCGACGGTCGCGATCAAGGACGGCGCCGATACGATTTCCGGCCGCTCCATCATCAATGACCGCTCGATATGCCCGCAGGCTCACGAGAGTGTACCTGATTCCGAAGAAATACGCAGTGTTCGCGCGGTTCTCAACACACTAGGAGATGGCTTTGTCGAAGCTGTCCCTGACCGTACGTTTCTAGCGATTGCCGCCAAGCAACCCGCGGAGAGTAATGGGCTGATCCACGGAGAGGCGATTCAAGTGCCCATTTTGGAAGCACCGGGGCACAAAGGAGTAGGCAAGTTTGGGTGGAAAGATCAGGATCCCACGATTCTTTCGTTTTCAGGCGATGCCTACCTGAATGAGATGGGTGTTACGAATCGCCTGAAGCCGAAAGATGTTACATCGGTCTGCAAGGTGACCTCGGACCCCGAAGACAAACCCGACAGCCTGGGCCTAGCCGACATCGATCATTTCGCGCAATTTATTCGGGGCACCCGAGTCCCGCCGCGCGACACGGAGTTATCGGCGACTCCGGATGCGACTGCAGGGGAATATTTTTTCAAAGCCATCGGATGCAGCACATGCCATGTGGAAACTCTGGCGACCGATCATCCGGGGGCAGCAATAAACGGCGGCGCGTATAGGGTGCCGGAAGCCCTGGGCGATAAAATCATTCATCCGTATGGCGATTTCCTGCTGCATGACATCGGAACCGGCGATGGAATTGTGCAGACCGCCGGCTTGCAGGAGACGGCGAACAAGCTGCGGACGGTGCCGCTTTGGGGGCTGCACATAAAGACGCGCTTCATGCACGACAACGCGTCCGTAACGTTAGACGATGCAATTCGGCGGCACGCGGGAGAGGCGCGCGAAGTTACTTCGCGTTTCAACCGGCTAACTCCCGAGGAGCAACACGAGCTAATCACGTTCCTGCGCTCCCTCTAAGCGAGACGAGCGAGTCCTCGGCGGATGTTCCGGTTCGCGGCGTCAGCGGCGCGGGTCGCAGCGCTACATGTTCAGCTTCAAAACCGGGCGAACTTCCACGGCGCCGTCAACTTCGAATATCGGGCAACCCTTCGAAAGCTCAACCGCTTGCTCAAGATCACGAGCCTCGATCAGACTGAAACCGCCGACGACGTCCTTGGTTTCTGCGTACGGGCCATCTGTCACCGCCTTCTGCTTGCCCTTGACTAACTTTCCTGCAGCTTCGAGCGGCAGGCCACGGTCCTTGAGGTGACCTTTCTGAGCTAGCTCGTTCAACCAGGCCATCCATTTTTGCATGATCTGCTGTGCTGTCTCGGGTGACCTACCCTCCTGGCCGCCCCGATAGAGGAATACATATTCACCCATGGTTCCGTCTCATCTCCTTGTCCGATTGGCGCTCCCCGATAGAGAAACGTATTGAGGAACTGAAAGTCGACAAATTTCATACTAAGACTCCGTTTTCTGAGCCGGGCGGGTGCGGCGGCTGTTCGTGTTAGCTGCGGTACGGCAGGGGACTGAGTCGCCTAGAATCGCGTTGCTAAAATCCAGGAACGTCCTAGGAGGGCAGATGAAAACGCTGCTGTTAGCCTTCATTTTTGCGCTTTTGTCGCGGTCTGCGCTGGCCCAGGGGGCTCCGCCTCAGGGCGCGCCGAATCAGCCGTACACAGTCGAGTACTATTACAAAGTCCAATGGGGACACCAGCAGGAGTTTCTGCAACTGTTTCTAAAAAACCACTATCCGCTGCTGAAGAAGACCGTCGAAAGCGGCCGCATGCTTTCGGTGAAAATCGAGACTCCGGCCTACCACATGAGCGAGGACTCTCGCTGGGATTACCGCGTGACCATACGCTTCAAAGACTCCACGGTGGCGACGACGGCGAATCCGCAGGAAGCCGAGTTCATCAAGCAGCTTTGGCCCGACCAGGATACGTATAAGCGGGAAGAGCAACGCCGGTTTGAAATCTTATTGGCGCACTGGGATCTGCCGGTGAGTGAGATCACTCCGCATTAGCGTAAGAGGGCGAGGAGCGCCAGTAGCAGCGCCGGGGGCATTACGAGCGTTCCCCATTTGAGGAAGTCCCAGAAAGTTACATCGAGGCCTTCACGGCGGATCGCGATGAGCCAGAGAATCGTTGCGAGTGATCCGGTGACGGACAAGTTCGGGCCGAGATCGACGCCCACGAGCACTGCGTCGCGCAAGGAGCCGGTGGCGTGTGCGGAGCGAACGGCAGCGGCAGTGATAAGACCGCTCGGCAGGTTGTTCAGCAGGTTGGAAATGATGGCGATGCCGAAACCGGAACCGAGCGCAGCAGCGGCCGGTTGCCAATGCTTCAGACGATTGAGGCTTTCCACTGCTTGGCGCAGCGCACCCGCTCCATCCAAGGCTTCGACAATGATGAAAAGCCCCGCCACGAGCGGCAGAACGCTCCAGGCAACTCCCGTCGCGATGCCTCTCGAGGTGCCGCGGTCACGGAAAGAGGTAACAATCGCCACCAGCACCCCGACCGCGCAGGCCGGCGCACCCAGATCCTTGCCCAGCGCGGACGCAACAATCAGTACGATCGCAAGAAACGCGATGCCAGACAGGGCGAGCTTTCCTTCAGGACGAAGAGGCACGTCATCGAGGCTGGTTTTTACTTTCCCGTTGAGATACCTGGCTGCAACGCTGCGCAGAACGAGGAACGTAACCAGGATTGACGCAATGGATGCCAGGCCGAATGTGACCAGCCACGTCCTGAGCGGCGGCATAGCGCCGGCATAGACGACCAGGTTCGCGGGATTGGAGATGGGGAGTACGAAGCTCGCTGCATTCGCGATGAAGGCGCAGATCAGCAGGTAAGGAAGGGGATCAGCACCGGCTGCCCGGACCGCGGCCAGGACCGCAGGCGTGAGCACGACCGCAGTTGCATCGTTAGAGAGAAAGATAGTGACCACGACACCGACGGCATAGGTGAGGAGAAACAGGCGGGACGGCGATCCCCTTGATGCACGTACCGCATGCGTCGCGACCCAGTCAAACACCCCGGCGCGGCGCGCCAGTTCCGAAATGATCATCATTCCGGTGAGAAAAAGATAGACGTCGGTTCCCTTGGCCGCCGCTCTTAGCGCCGCTTGCGGCGAGATAAACCCGCAAATGGTCAGCAGCAGCGCGCCCGCAACCGCCCAGATCGCTTCGGGCCATCCTTTCGGGCGGATCAGTATCAGGGCAATCGCAATGAGGGAAATGAGCCAGGTCGCAATATGCCAGTTCCCGGCAAGCATGTTCAGCATGGGGATGCGGGAACTAGAGTTCGTGCTGCCGTATCTTCTGATAGAGCAGACGCCTGTGTACCCCGAGTATCCCGGCCGCTCTTGTCTTGTTTCCTTGCGCGAGGGCAAGAGCGCGTTCGACGAGCGAACGCTCGAGGGTTTCGACGTTCTGTTTCCAGCCGTTGTTTAGCGGCACGAGCGTGGTCCAGTGAGTAGTGCCCGACGAAGCACGATGTTCGTCGAGCAGTAGGATCTCATGACGGTCGATCACATTGCCGCGAGCAAGCACCAGTGCGCGCGCTATGGTATTTTCCAATTCCCGCACATTCCCCGGCCAGTTGTGCTCGCACAGGAGCGTCAATGCGGTTGGCGTGATGGAGCAGGGACGGTCCGCGCGAGCGAGGAAATGCATTACGAGGGCGGGAATGTCCTGCCGGCGTTCACGCAGCGGCGGCAGAGCAATGGTGACCACGTTCAAGCGATAGTAGAGATCTTCGCGGAGATCGCCTCGTGCGACCGCCTGCTCCAGATTTCTCGACGTCGCGGCGATCAGGCGCAGATCAACCGTTACGGCCGCATTCGAGCCCAATCGTTCGATCGTGCGCTCCTGTACAGCGCGCAGCAGCTTTGCCTGTAACAGGGGCGATAATTCGGCGATTTCATCCAGGAAAAGCGTCCCGCTGCTTGCTTCCTCAAAGCGCCCGATCCGGCGATACATGGCGTTTGTAAACGCGCCTTTCTCATGCCCGAACAGTTCGGACTCAAGCAGCGATTCCGGGATAGCGGCGCAGTTTACCTTTACCAGCGGGCCGCCGGCGCGCAGGCTGTTTTCATGAATTGCATTGACAACCAATTCCTTGCCGGTTCCGCTTTCGCCACGCACGAGGACGGTGGCGTCAGACTCCGCTACTTGCCCGATCAACTTATAAACCCGCTGCATGGCCGGACTGTAACCAACCATGCCCGGGGTGCGGGTCTCCCCGGCGGCAACTGGTTCGCTGCTTTTCGCGAGCTTGTGGCGTTGTATGGCGCGCTTCAGTTGCGTCAGAACGTGGTCGAAATCGAGCGGCTTTGCAAGATGATCGAAAGCGCCGAGCTTCATCGCTTCAATCGCGGTGGCGCTGTCGCCGAAAGCGGTCATGACTAAGAAAGCAGATGGTGATCCTCCTGCCAGCGCCCGCTTCATGACGGAAAGGCCGTCCAGCCCGGGCATTCGAATGTCCAGCAGCACCGCATCCGGCTCCTCATGCAGAGTTTGCGATAAAGCGTCGTCGCCATTCGCGGCAGAAAGAACGCGAAAGCCCTCGTCTTCGAGAAGCGCCGCAAGGGAGTTGCGCGCCGAGGGTTCATCTTCAGCGATCAAGATAGTGGCGGCCATGAATTAGTTCCTTGGTAGATGGACGATAAAGCAAGCTCCTTCTGTGCCTGCGGCATACGACAGATCGCCGCCCTGCCAGCGTTCTCTTCGTTCGCCGACGACCACTCGCTCCGCGCTTCTGATCGCATCGGTAATGACAAGAATGCTGATGGCGGCGAGCGATGCAGCAGCGACGAGTGTAAATAGCAGCTGTAAAAGCAGCCTGTTCTGTCGTAACCGGTTCAGGGTCATGGATGTGATGTTCCGACGCGATCGGACAGAGTAGGATTCCTTTCAGAACGAGCAAACGGTACTGCCCTGAGCGGTATGAGCAAGAACAGGCGCAGCGATCGGTGGATTCTCTGGCGTCGACCGCTTCCGTTCTGCTGTTCGATTCCCGCCCGGTCCTGTACGGTTTCATCACAATTTGTGGGGTTGCCGGGTTGGCAGCCATTCCGGGCGATTGCCGTACGTGTCTGTCCCGGCCGCGTACACTCCAGCGATCAGGTTGAGTTCGAGGCCAACCATTTCAAGCTGGCGCAGTACCTGCTGTTCCTTTGTTGTGGCTGAATCCTCTCAACACCGCTGGGCGCTCGATTCGCTGAACTTTTTTATTGCGGACGTGCAGGCCGGAGTTGGTCCATTCATTGCCGCCGCGCTTACCGCGCAAGGGTGGGATCCGTCTCAAGTGGGAGCGGTTCTTACGCTGGGTGGTTTGACCGGGCTTGGCCTGCAGACGCCGGGTGGCGCATTAGTTGATAGCACGCGGCGAAAACGCACGGTAATTGTGCTCGGAGTGATCGCTGTTGTCGCCGCTTCTGTTGTCCTTGCTTTCGGCAGGAAATTTGCCGATGTACTCTGTGCGCAAGTTCTGCTGGGAGCAGCCGGGCCGTTCATAGGACCTGCCATCACGGCGATCACTCTCGGTTTGGTTGAAAAGGCGGCCTTCGACGCGCGGTTGGGCCGGAATGCGAGCTTCAACTCGGCGGGAAATCTGTTCTCCGCCTTGCTCATGGGCGGGATTGGGTGGCGTTGGGGGGTGCGAGCCATCTTCTTCGCCGTGCCGGTTCTTGCGGTGCCGGCTCTTCTCTCGCTAGCGGCAATCCGGGCGGACGAAATCGATTATCAGCGGGCGCGCGGGTCGGAATGCGCCGCCGACGCACGCGGAGCAGGATTGCGAATCTTAATCCACGACCGCGCATTACTA
>JAFAMM010000302.1 GCA_019233375.1 Acidobacteriaceae bacterium | reverse complement strand
ATCGTGCCGCGAAACGCCGGCCGGAACGACGCAACATCAAGAACGGACATAACGTTTGGCGAATCATTCTATCGAAAGTAGAAGCACTCGAATCCCGTGTGGCCCCCATACGGACCCGGCCGGCCTTGCAATCCGTGAAGGGCTGGTGCTCTCGACGCCCTGCGGGCGGGGAGATGACTCAGCACAACTCGCGCAGGGGATCAATCGGGGAAATTCATAGACTTCAGGATTTTGATGAAGTCCGGATCTTCCCGGAGGCCGTCGTAAACCGGATCCGATTTGACATAGATCATCAGAAACGATCGTTCTTCGAGACCTTGTTGAAGTCTGCGCACCGCGCCTTTCTTATCTCCCATGCCGAGGCGGATCAGCGCCAGTTGCGGGGCAGGAAAATAGTGGCTCGCGGCAAATTGCTCAATTCGTTCTTCGATCAATGCAGCCTCCGCTTTGTTGCCCGTCAGAGCGTAGGCGTACGCTACAGCCGCTTCCGCCTGCGGAACCTGACAAATGGCCGCAACGCGCTTGAATGCCTCGAGCGCCTTCTCACAATCGCCCATCAAGGCGTAAGCACGCGCGAGATTGTACTCTGCCGGAAAGTAGTGCGGCTCCCGCTGCACGATCGGTTCAAGTTCCTGGATGGCGGACGCGTACTGTCGCGAAAAATAGTATGGATCGGCCCGTGTCATCGCGTTGGAGACCGAAAGAGGATCCCATTCCTCCGCGCGGGCCTGCTCGGCCCTGGCTTCTGCGTGCCTTCCTATGACATTCAGGTAAGCCGCATACCAGTTGTGCGCGGCGGCGTAGTTCGGCTTTAAAGAGATCGCTCGCCGAAACTCGTGTTCAGCGGCAGACCAGTTCCAATCGAACCAGAAATGCACGAGCGCCAGCGAACAGTGCGCCTCTCCGAGTTCTTGATCAATCTCCAAAGCGCTCAGCGCAGCCTCTCGCGCTTTCGCACACGCCTCATCCGGCCGAAGGGCGCCGAACCAGACCAGCCTGCCGTAGCAGTCCGCAATAGCGGAATAGGCAAGCGCATAGCGGGGGTGCAGCGCAATAGCTTGGCGGAACAGTTCTATCGCGTTCCAGGCGGCAGCGTCCGTACCCTGGTTCCAGCTGTACAGGCCCTTCAGATACGCATCGTAAGCCTGCGGCGAAACCCCGTTCGTTACTCTCCCCGGAAGCAGCTCAAATGCAAGTGAACTCGCCACCCGGTGAGCCACCTCGGCCTGCAAATGAAAGACATCGGCCAGCTCGCGATTGTAACTCTCGGCCCATAGATGGGTCTGATCCTTGACCTGTATCAGTTGAGAGGTGATTCGAATTCGATTCTCCGCGCGGCGCACGCTGCCTTCAAGGATGTAGTCAACGCCAAGCTCTCTTCCTATCTCATCCACTCGCTTCGCCGTTCGCTTGTAGCGCATCGCGGAGGTACGAGCGATCACGCCCAAACGCCCCGGGTTGAGCCTGCCCAACTCCGTAATCATCTCGTCGGTGAGACCGTCACTGAAGAATTCCTGACTGGGATCGGGGCTTAGGTTTTCAAACGGGAGCACGGCCAGACGGATTCTTCGAACCGCGCTTACCTTGGCGGCCGATTGTTCTCGCCCGGTCACGGGCGCAATGAAACGGTATCCGCGCTTGGCTACAGTCTCAATGAAGCGCGGGCTGTGAGCCGAGTCGTTCATGACCTGCCGCAGCTTATTGACCGCCTTGTTCAACCCATGGTCAAAGTCGACGAAGGTGTCGCTCGCCCAGACTGCGGAGCGTAGTTCGTCGCGCGTAACGAGATCGCCCGGGCGTTCAAGCAAAGTTGTCAGAAATCGAAAGGCCTGGTGAGGCAGCCGGACCCTCATTCCCTGCTTGCGCAGTTCGCCCGAATCCAGGTCCGCTTCGAATGCCCCGAAGCAGAGAATTTTCGGAGCAGGAGACATAGGTTGCGCGCTATGAAGCAAGTATATCCCGCAAGGGATCTCTGCGCCTAAGCCCTTGCTTTCCTTTCGGATAACAGGGGATCTTGAATCCATTTACAAAAGGAGCGGGCAGGAATGGTTCAGAGGGATCGCGGCGCGGACAATCAAGTTAGGAGCGTAGCTGAAATGAAAAAGATTCTGATTCTCAATAGAGACGAAGGGTCGAGTACTGCGTTCGGCAAGATGCTGGAGCAGGAAGGCTTCTTGCAATTCATCGCAAACACGCCGGAAACCGCTTTAGTTCAGCTGCGTCATTTGCAGCCGCAGCTTCTCATCATTGATTTGCCTCTCGATGGCATCAGCGGCCTCGAAATCTGCTCGCAATTGCAGCTTGCCCGGTTCAAAACACCTACCATCATTCTGGGCGACAATCCCGATGAGATGGAGAAGGTAATCTTACTCGAGATGGGCGTGGACGACTACCTGGTAAAGCCCTTCAGCAGTCGAGAGCTGATCGCGCGCATCAGAGCTATCTTGAGGCGCACGGCAAGCAAAGTCTCTGGGCCACTGCGTTTCGGGGACGTCGAAATCGATCAGGACCGGCGGGTTGTCGCATATCACGGCTCTGAAGTGAAGCTGACACCCTGCGAGTACAATCTGCTGCTGTTTTTCTTGCAAAATGCCGACCGTCCACTCACTCGCGACGCCATACTCAGCGCGGTGTGGGGTTACCACGATTACCCCAACACCCGAACGGTAGACACGCACGTGTGCAAGCTTCGGAACAAATTCGAATCGGACCCTGCATCCCCCCGTCATTTCATGACAGTTCACGGGATCGGTTATCGCTTTCTTACATAGGATGCGACCGCGCAGGCGGAGTGCGCCAACGGAGGTAACCGCCCATGGCAAACGGGCATCGCGGACGGAGCACGCGTCCTACGCCGCTAAATCGTCTGCGTCGTTGTCCCGGTTAGAGGCATTCTGTGCTCGTTTACGATCAAGCTGCTCCTGGCACGCCACACAATAAGCAGCCCACGGTACCGCCCTCAACCGCTTCTCGGCAATGTCCTCTTCACAACTCAAGCACGTTCCAAAAGATCCGTCCGCGATCCGGTTGAGCGCGGCCTTCACGTCCTTCAGAAGGTTTGATCCCCGGTCGAGCTTGCTGATCGCAACCTCGCGAGTCAATCGCTGCTGCATCCTGTCGAATTCGTCAGCCGCGGCTTCAATGAAGATATCCTCGCGATCGAGCATCCGGGAATGAAGCTCCTTGCATTTGGCCTCCAGCGCGCTTTGCAGAGCGGCTAAATCGATTCCATTCATGTATTAAAAACTCCTCGAACTCTACTTGCTCATGATGAAGTGCCTTCTGCCCCGGTTTCAGCGGCGCCCGCGTCTTTACAAGAATCTGACATTCTCTTCGCAGCGAAGCCGGTTGTGCAACGGCCGGGACCCTGACAAACTGATATCGGCGGCCGTCGTTCTCCACGATCGCGCTAGACAAGAGCCCCCCGCTCGCAGAACAATTCCTGGAATAATGTGAGCCGCAACGCAGTATCGACCGATAGGATGGCCGCCTTCGAAGCGACTGTTTTGCCGCACATCAACGCGGCATACAATCTCGCGCGCTGGCTTACACGCAATCAACAAGATGCCGAAGATGTGGTTCAGGAGTCATACCTTCGCGCACTCCGCGCCTTCGACACCTTTCAAGCGGGTAGGGACGGTCGCGCATGGCTGCTCGCCATAGTGCGAAATACATGTTACACGTGGTTGAACAAGAATCGCGCTCGCGACATGTATCCACTGAATGCCGAGGATGCTCAACTGACTGCTAGTACACATCTGGACCCCGAAACGCAATTGATGGACAAAGCGGCAGCAGAGCGCATTCGGGGAGCGGTAGCGGATATCGGCGCCGAATACCGCGAGGTACTGATCCTCAGGGAATTCGAAGGCTTGAGCTACAAGGAGATTGCTCAAATCGTCGGCGCTCCGTTAGGGACTGTGATGTCGCGGCTGTCCCGAGCCCGGAAGGAGCTGCAGACCCGGCTGTGCGCCTCGGCCTGGCAGGCAAAGAAATGAGTTGCCATCAGACACGGCAGTGGCTGGACGCCTACTTTGACGGCGAGTTGGATCTTGTTCGGACTCTGGAGTTCGAAGAGCACCTGAAGGACTGCGGCGAGTGCCGGGACGCCCGCGATGGCTACGACACTCTGCGGCAATCGTTGCAAACGCCCGGCGTCTATCACAAGGCTCCTGAGGCTCTACAGCAGAAAATTCGCACGCATTTACGCCACGCCACAGCCGTTCACCAAATGCCCTCGACTTTTGCGGCATCTCCCGCCTGGCGTTTGCTTGCCGCTGCCGCCTCCATTGCCATCGTTGTCATTGTTACCGCTCTGTCCGTCGAATGGGCTCGGAGTCACTCTTCGAAGGAGATCTTGGCGCAACAGGTTGTATCCAGTCACATCCGGTCTTTGCTGGCCGATCATCTGACCGATGTTCCGTCATCCGATCAACATACGGTAAAACCGTGGTTCAACGGGAAATTGGACTTTGCGCCAGACGTGAAGGACTTAGCCGGCGAGGGGTTTCCGCTCGCAGGCGGCCGGCTCGATTACCTGGACCATCACCGCGTGGCCGCGCTCGTGTATAAGCGCCGCCAGCACACGATCAACCTGTTCGTCTGGCCAACTTCGGGTTCTGATTCCCGCCCCGAAACAGTGGCTCTCGACGGCTACAACATCGTTCACTGGAATCGATCAGGAATGACCTATTGGGCCGTATCGGACCTCAATGCGCGCGAATTGAGAATCTTCGCCGACGACCTGCATCCTTAGCCGGACTAACGATTCACAATCATGTTTTTGGGGCTGAATGTAAGTTGAAATCCGACCGCGACATCTCTCTTCGGACCCCCTAAGACAGGGATGAAGTACCGCTCATATTGAGCGAATACGCTCGCGGATATATCGGGCCGCAACTGCCGCTGTTCGGTGATGGAGACATCCGTCTGAGTTCCCCCGCCTGGAACGAACATGCTGCCGGTCTTGGTCTGGCGGAAAGTGATCGTCTGTTTGTTCTGCGCCGACCACCAGTAAGTAGACGAACCCAGATAGGCACGCGCGTCGCGGCCAACCCAGCTTCCGAGCAAGGTCCCGTTGTTCGTATAAGCATCGCGGTATTGATCGTTCCAATAGAAAAACAGCCCGCCTTCATCACCCCGATAGAGCCACGTAGAGTAGGTCTCAAGCCGCAGGTCCATGCGGCGGAGCTTTGGGAGTTGCGTAAAGTAGATGCCGGGCGCCCAGGCTGACCGGTGTGGGCTGGCGAGAGGGTTCGGTTCGTCGTCTGCGAACGAATCGCAATAGATAGTTACGAAGCGCCGCAGGCCCGGCAGCCGCCAGCGAAAGTCGAAGCCGCTGCGCCGGTCGCCCGGATCATTCGCCGAGCCAAACGCCGTTCCCCCCGTGCTCGATGTGCTGAAAAAGCTGCGCAGCACACTGCCCGTCGTGATCGGATGGCCCGCGCCGCCAAAAATCGCGCTGCGGGTAAAGCCCAGTTCCAGATTTTCAGTTACTTGTAACGTTATCTTCTGTGCGTTGATGAAGGGCCGCGGCGGATACAGGTGGCCCGATAGTTTTCCGATAATCATCTCGGTTCGAATATGACCAAGGAAACGAAGAGGACCGGGCAAAACAATCGGGGTTTGCTGAGAAACTCTGAGCATGTAAAAAGGCCCGGCGTTGTCGCTGAAACTGAATGCGCTCGTTTCGTCCGGACTCCACCACAGGCTTTGGTTTCCGAACGTCACGTCCCAAACGCCGAGATGCGCGCCTACATACATCTCCAACGGACTGAAGCGGCTGGTCGGCGCGAACCCGCCTGCTCCGGCTCGCGGCGGCACGCCATCGAGAGCGCCGGTTAGAAACTGAAGACCTTGATCATACGGCTCGCGGCCGCCCGCCTGCTGATACTCGCCTCGAAAATACCCGGAGAATAAGCCTATCGTCCCGAAGCCGGAGATACCCGCCACGCTATTGGTTCCGGCGTCATACGGACGTCCGTAATCGTTTATGAGCGTCTGCCCAAAGTGGTAGCTGTCCCGCAAGGGTGTGCCTGAAATCTGAAGAACTCCGGTATAAACGGATTCCAAGCGAGCCTGGCCGCGACGCTCCGGCTGTTCCGCAAACTCGCGTTTTAAGGATGCGATGAGTGATCTCGCTTCATCCACCCTGGCTCCCTCCAGAACTTTCGTGCTGTGCCTCGACGCAATATCTTCCGCCTCGTTCACGAGAAGCTGGCACTGGGAACGAGTCCAGGGTTCAATGAGACCCTCCTCATCCGGCACATATCCCATGGCCGCAAGTCTTTTGAACGCCGGATAAACCCAGCTATCCACGGGAACGTAAACCGGCCCGGTCACGTTTTCTTTTGACGGCCGGTCTGAAGCGGCAGCCGAGCCCCCGCACAACAGGCCAATCGCAATTGCAAATATCGCGTATCTCAGATGCAGGCGGCGTGAGGCCTGCACATGGTAGACACAAAAATCACGCGCGGTCACCATGCCTGAATTCGAAGTATCAATCGTCGCCTGCTCACTAGTATTCGAGCGCCGCCGGAAGCACAGTGTCCGGAACTTGTAAAGAAACCGCAAAACTCACCCTTACCGTGTTTTTACAAACTTCCGACGACTGACTTAGACAGAGGCCTTAGCATCGAAATCGAGCAGGTTGAGCCAATTCATGCGAAAAACCACAACGGACTCGCCAGGCATCATCCGGCGAAAGCTGATGATTCAGGCAATTTGCGCAATCCCCGCTGTTATAGGCGGCACGTTGAGCGCCTTCGCGGGAACCTACCTTTGCGCCCGCCGCCGCGTCGCAGGCTTTGAATGGGCGGATGCCGGCGACGTTTCCCTTATGCGGGATCGGACGCCGGCTCAAATCCGGTTCACCCGCGCCGTTGCAGACGGCTGGAAGGTCCGCGCTGAGCAATGCTCTGCATGGGTCACTATCGATGAGCATCGGAATGTTACGGCTTTCGCCCCGCAATGCACTCACCTTGGATGTGCGTACAACTGGCAGGCAGAAAAGAAACAGTTCGTTTGCCCATGCCATGGCTCCAAGTTCAACGTTCGCGGAGACGTGATCGAGGGGCCGGCCAGCCGCCCACTCGACCGTTATTCGATAAAGCTCGAGGGCAATCGCCTGTGGCTCGGTCCGTTGAAGGACACAGAAGACGTCTGATCAATGCAAAGTCGTTTTACTAGAATCGCCGGCTGGGTCGACGATCGAACCGGCTTGCCGTCTGCCATTTCGTCTTTCTTACTTGAAGATATCCCCGCGTCGGCAGGCTGGCCCCACGTGTTCGGCAGCGTGGCCCTGTTCCTGTTTCTCGTACAGGGCCTGACAGGTATTCTTCTTGCCCTGAATTACGCACCAACACCGGAAGACGCGCACTCGAGCCTCACCTATATCGTCCGCCAAGTAAGTGGAGGACGCCTCGTCTACGGACTTCACCATTGGGGTGCAAGTCTGATGATCATTGTCGTCTTCCTGCACATGGCCCAAGTATTCATCTTTGGAGCGTTCAGGAGGCCGCGCGAAGCGACCTGGCTAGCCGGTGTGGCGCTGCTTCTGCTTACTTTTGCCTTTGGGCTGACCGGTTATCTGCTCCCCTGGAACAATAAGGCGTACTGGGGCACCGTCGTAACAACCAGGATCCTGGCTGGGCTCCCGGGCGCGGGCCCCATACTGGCACAGCTTACCGGGTCAGCCGATAGAGTGGGTGCTGTAACGTTTTCGCGCTTCTATGCGCTTCACACTCTGCTCTTGCCCGCGGCAACCATCTGCTTGATCGCCATTCATGTCTACCTTGTGCGGCGCCACGGTATTACGCCAGAACGGCGCTCAGACCAAGAAATGCGGAAATTCTTCCCGGAGCAGTTGTTTCGTGATTTCTGCGCCGTCTTTCTTGCATTCCTCTGCCTCTTTCTTGCCGCGTGCTTTCTCGATGTGCCGCTTGAGCGCATAGCTGACCCCACCGACACCTCGTACGTGCCGAGACCTGAGTGGTACTTCCTGTTTCTCTTCCAGCTATTGAAGTTCTTTCCGGGCCGGCTCGAAATTGTCGGAAGCCTCATACTTCCCGCTCTTGCTGTTCTCAGCCTCGCACTCCTTCCCTTCGTCGAGAGAACCTACCTCAAGATTCTAAAAGGACGAGTCCAGGCGGCCTGCGTCGTTGCGCTTGCCTTCTCCGGCTGGCTTGCGCTGACCACCGCGGGTAGCTGGGGTCCTGAGCAGCCGAATCCAAAGGGCACGATCTCCGCCGCGGGTGACGATCGCATACAACTTCCGGTCCAGATGATCGCCGGCTATGCGTATTTCCAGTCGTTTCATTGTGAAGCCTGTCACGACTTGATAGCCGGGCCTCCAAAGCCCGGACCGGCTCTGGGAGTCACAGAGTTGCAGCACTCACGAGACTGGATACTTCAACATTTCACTAATAGCTTTCGCGCTGGTGCAGCTATGCCTTTTCCTCAGCGGATTGCACTCTTCGAATTTGTGACTCGTTCCACGCCCGATTTGGTTCAGACCCTCCCCGGCATCCGGCCCGAGCTTCTCAATGGCGCGCAAGTCTTTGTCGCTAGTGCATGCGCCAGTTGCCACAAAGTAAACGGGAGCGGAGGAGATATCGGGCCATCTCTAAACGGATTGAGCCGCCGCCGCAGTCGAGACTGGATTCGAGCGCATTTCGCGGCTCCGGGCAAGCTCTCACCCGGTTCTATGATGCCGAGTTATCACTTCAAAGAGAAAGAAGAGCGGGACCTCATCACCTACTTGCTCTCGTTACCGGAATGAACATCAGCACAAATCTTCACTTAAATCTCACAACGTGTAAAACCGTTGTAAAAACGGCGCTCTCGTTTGTCAAACGAGTGGAAATCATCGTCCGTCAACGTGAAAATGGTGTGCGTACGTGACCGTCTCTCAGCACTTGAACCCAAGAGCGATATTGTCCCTACTACTCTGCATTACATGCTGTGCGGACGCTCCGGGGCAATCGCTCACATCGTTTCCATTCGCCCAGCCTAGGTTGAATCAAGGAACTTTCCAGCTCGATGGACAGCAGTACCGCCCCTGCACGCCGGCTGATTATGGCGATCCATCTGCGGACTGCATTCCACAGAGCATTCAGAAAGCCGTGTATCCCCCCAACACTGATCTAAGTGAATTGGATGGCTATCAAGGATACACGTCAGCCACCCGGCTGCCGCTGGATGGGTGGTCACCGGAGCCCTCATCCAGCTCCATGCGGGATAGTTCAACGGTGAATCAACCCGTTTATAACCAAAAGGAGCCTCCGACCGAGTTTCAGAAATACGTGGCCAGTTCTGTGGGCGAGATGCTTCCGATTTTCGGAGCGAGTCTGTTTGAACATGTGCCCGCGACCTTTGCTCCACTGGACCGTGCGCCCGCAAGTGTTGATTATGCGATCGCACCCGGCGACGCGTTGCAGGTATCAGTCTGGGGCGAAGTCAATTTCTCACGCCAGCTCGTGGTAAGTCGGATCGGGCAGATTACACTGCCTGATGCAGGTCCCATGTCGGTCGAGGGAATGAATTATTCCCAAGCCGCCGCCATGATCAAGTCGCGGCTGCTCCATTTTTACAAAAGCTTTGACGTTAGTGTCACGTTATCTCGGCTTCATTCAATTCAGATATTCGTTGTCGGGGAAGCACGCCGGCCGGGAACTTACACCGTGAGTTCTTTGAGCACTCTGGTCAACGCTGTCTTCGCATCCGGCGGACCCTCTTCGCGCGGGTCAATGCGCAATATCCAGTTGAAACGCGGTGCCGAAACCGTTCGCCACTTCGATCTCTACCAGCTTCTGGTGAACGGTGACAAGTCACAAGACGCGCAACTAACAGCCGGAGACGTGATTTTCATTCCTCCCGCCGGACCGCGAATTGCGATCGCTGGGACCGTAGGACATCCGGCGGTTTATGAAATCACGCAAAGCACTCCGCTACGGGAAGCATTGGCGTTCGCTGACGGCCTGTCGCCTCTGGCGTTCCTGAATCAGGCGGTGCTCGAACGCGTCGCTGACGGACGGGCCCTCGAGGTCATAAGAGTGCCGGTCAATTCGGAAGGGCTCCAGACCGAACTTCGCAACGGCGACATCATCCGTCTGCTCCCGGTGGTTCCGCGTTTCGAAAACGCGGTGACCCTGCGCGGAAATATCGCTAACCCCGGACGGTTTCCTTGGAAGCAAGGCATGCGGGTAAGCGATCTCATCCCCGACAAGGAATCGCTTCTCACTCGAGATTATTGGAAGGCGCGCAATGCCTTGGGAAGTTCGCAAGACATGACGCAGGGAGACGCTTCGGACAACATCGATGCGTCGCTCGCGGTCGGCATGAGCACTGCCGCGCCGGCCGCCGGCCCGCCCGCGCCTGTATCGAAGCCGCCGGGCAGCGCGCTGCAAATCGATTTTCAGGAACAAAGGCAAAATATGCAAGGAGACGGTTCGCTCGGAGCAGCGATAAGTCCGGACAATGTTCCTGCCTTGCGGACTTTCAATCCACGGTATACCGTACAACCGGCCGTTCCGGAAATCAATTGGGAGTATGCCGTTATAGAGCGGACGGATCACACTACGCTGCTGACGAGTACCATCGCCTTCAACCTGGGCAAGCTGATCTTGTCGCATGACGAAAAGCAGGACCTGCTGCTCTTTCCCGGAGATGTAGTTACGATCTTCTCGAAGGCGGACTTCTCCGTGCCGCGATCGCAGCAACGTACTCAGGTTCGGATCGAGGGAGAGGTGGCAATGGCCGGCGTCTATACAGTGTCTCCAGGCGAAACATTACGCCAGGTCCTCACTCGTGCCGGCGGCCTGACAACCAACGCGTACATATATGGTGCCCAACTCACCCGGGAATCCACTCGCCGGGAGCAGCGAAAGAGATATAACGACTTTCTCGACCAACTCGAAAGCCAGGTAAGCGAGGCCGCCTCCAACTTATCAGCTCGGGTTACATCGCCCCAACAGGCCGCCACCGCTCAGACATCTCTCGCCAGCCAGCACGAGATGATCGATCGTCTCAGAAAGGTCTCGATGAACGGCCGGATCGTGCTTAACATGGCGCCAAACGACCGCGGAATCAATGCCTTTCCGGACTTGCCGCTCGAAAACGGTGACCGGCTCTACATCCCGAGCCGCCCGGCTACGGTGAATGTTATCGGTACAGTATACGAGCAGGCCTCGTTCCTGTATGAGGAGGATTACCGCACCGGCGATTATTTAAAGAAAGCAGGCGGGCCGACCCGCTCGGCAGACAGAAATCATATGTTTATCGTTCGTGCCGATGGATCCGTAATTAGCCGTAAAACTAACCCCGCGCTGTTCGCCAACAACTTCGACGCGCTTCCGATGTACCCGGGCGACACGCTGGTTGTACCCACGTACATCAACAAAACCACTTTCGTCCGCAGCCTTCTCGATTGGTCACAGATCCTGAGCAACTTCGGGCTGGGCGCTGCGGCGATTAATGTCCTGCACTAAAACCTGAGTGCCCACGACACTTTACAATTCGGACACCTCTCCCGCCGGAACTGCCGCCGCCCTGGTCTTCGATGACCGTGATGAGGAGATATCCGTTTCCGGTCTGCTTGATACTCTGGCACGCCGTGCGCGAATCATTACTTGGACAGCCGTACTGGCGGCGCTGCTTTCGACCTCAATCGCATTCCTGATTCCGCCCGAATATACCGCGGAAGCAGTGATTCTGACGCCGCAGCAGTCCCAACCCTCGCTTTCGGCACTGGCGCAAGCCACCGGCGTCTCCCCGGCGCTCGGGCTTCCGGGCCTGGCTTTGCTTTCGGGGTTCGGAATTCGAAATCCCGCCGATCTATACGTCGGCATTCTGGAAAGCCGCACCATCGCCGACGCGTTGATTAGCCGTTTCCATTTGAGAGAGGTTTATGGCGACGACTATACACAGCGGGCCCGAAAGCGCCTTGCCCGGAGAACCACTATCAAAACGGGAAAAGACACCCTGATTCACATCCAAGTTGATGACCGCGACCCCAAGCGCGCCGCCCAGCTAGCCAACGCATATGTCGACGAGTTATCGCGACGGAACACCACCGTCGCATTGACCGAGGCATCTCAGAGACGATTGTTTTTTGAGGTACAGCTCACAAAAGAAAAGGAGCTGTTGGCAAACGCCGAGAATGCGTTACGCGATACCCAGCAGTTCACCGGACTAGTCGAGCCGGCTGGCCAAGCTGAAGCGCTCATACGGTCTGCCTCCCAATTGCATGCCGAAATCCTGACCAAGGAGGCGGAAGTGGCGGGCATGCGCACTTATGTTGCGGACGAAAATCCGCGCTACCAGATGGTAGCCCGCGAACTCTCCGCGCTTCGGTCCGAACTAGCCAAGCTCGAGGCGGGCGAGCACGTTGCCGGCACGCCGGAAGTTCCGGTCGAGAAGCTGCCACAGGCCGCGCTCGCTTATCTAAGAAAGTATCGGGACGTGAAATATCACGAGGGCTTGTACGAAGCCCTGTCAAAGCAGTATGAAGCCGCTCGCTTGGATGAGGCGAAGGCCGCGCCGCTCATTCAAGTAATCGACACGGCGGTTGTTCCGGAAAAAAGGAGCTGGCCGCCACGCACCCTCATCGTTTTGATGAGCACCTTCGTGTCTGTCCTCCTGGTTAGCTGCTGGATTGTTATCTGCGGGCCGGCAACTCGGACGCGTCCATAGTGGCCGCGAGCAGCAAGTGTGTATGTCATCCCGGCGCGTCCTGATAGAAAACATTACCTCGCTTTCCGCTCTTCAGCTGCTCAATTATGCCGCCCCGATGGCAACACTTCCATATCTCGCCCGCGTGTTGGGGCCCGAGCACCTTGGCCTTCTGACTTTTGCTCAAGGTATCGTACTGTATTTTGCGTGCTTCACGGATTTTGGATTTAACTTCAGCCAGACCCGCGCCATCGCGGCGTGCCGCGAAGCACGGGAATCCGTTTCCCAGCTATTCTGGTCAACTATCTACGCGAAGACTTTGTTGATGTGCATGAGTGCGGTCGCACTTTCAGTCCTGGTCAGGTTTGTACCAGCAATGCGTGAGACTCCGGCGTTGTATGCCGTGAACTTCCTATACGTAATCGGCACCACCTTTTTCCCTATTTGGTTATTCCAGGGTTTGGAACAGCTGAGACTTGCGGCCGCTCTCTTCGGAAGTGCCCGCCTCTTAACTATTCCGGCATTATTTCTCCTTGTGCGGCATCCGCACGATTATCTACTCGCGGCCGCTATCCAGGCCAGTGTCGAAGTTGTAGCCAGCATCTTTGCATGGCCCCTCATTTTGAGCCGCATGTGCTTGACCTGGTATCCGCCGTCGGTCGCGCAAATCACTCACGCTTTCAAGCAGGCATCGCTGTTGTTCGTTTCAGCATCCGCGGCGCAGATTTCCGGCTCGGCTACCGTTGTAATTCTGGGTTTCACATCGGTGAGGGCCGAGGTTGGTTATTTCAGCGCCGCTGACAAGTTGATTAGAGCGGCTATAGCCGCCTTGAATCCAGTCGGACAGGCGCTTTATCCGCATATTACGGTTGCGAAGCAGCGCTCGCCGGAATCCGCGTTTCAGCTGATCCGGCAGGCCTTCTTTGTGGTCCTTACCCTTTCGGGATCGGTGTCCCTGATCGCGGCGCTTTGCGCCCGGCCGTTGTGCCACCTCATCTTGGGCAAGTCATTCGGGCACTCCATCACGCTGCTCCAGTTACTCTCGCCTTTGCCATTGCTCTATGGTTTAACCAGCATCTTTGGAACCCAGACCATGCTCGTTTTTGAGAAAGATCGAATACTCTCGCGGATTTTGCTGATCAGTACAGTCACCGGACTCCCGTTGACGGCTGCTCTCAGTCTTTCGTTCGGCGCGATCGGTGCCGCCGCGGGGTCAGTTCTAACAGCAACTCTCACGGTCGTTGTCCTGTGGTTCAGCCTGCATGGCATGGGAATGCATTATTGGCAGCGGCCTAAGCGAATTGCCGCGGAGCTGCAACAACTTTCCTGCGCGAACGACTGAGCGATTAGGAATCCACATGCACGAGCGCAAAAGAACAGCACGCTTGAGCTTACCGCTGAAACGCCTGGCGCTCACGCTTTCCATTTTGATTTTGCTTACCAGCTCATTCGATACTTTTTTGGTCTTAACAGTGGGTGGTAATTACCGGTTCTGCCAAATTGCTACGCCGGTGCTGGTCCTGCTTGCTCTCATCCAAGCCGCCCGCGCCAGAGCTATCCCGGTACTTGGCGCAGTGCCGCTATGCATCTGGTTTGTCTTTCAAGTGTTATTCATTCCGACGACCGGCTTTTGGCCTAAGAGCTTAGGCTACTGCCTCTGGCTGCTACTGAATTACTCCCTCATATTTGCGTTTGTTCAGCTATTCAGTGATGAGACGGAGTCGCTGCGGGCGATCCTGCGATGGTATGCATACTCGTTCGGATTGCTGGCCGTCTTTGGCATTGTTCAATTTTTCCTTCCGCTACTGGGCGGCCCAGGTATTCTGGTGCAGCAGTGGTGGATCCCGGGCGTCTTGGCCCGGGTAAGCGGATTCAGCTATGAGCCTTCGTACTTTGCGACTTATTTACTCATTGGATTCGTCTTCATAGGCACCCTCCGCCGCCGTTCGTCGACATTATTGCCCGCAAAGGTTTTGCTCGCGATCTACTTGCTTACTGCGGCAGCAATCTTCCTTTCATCAAGCCGGATGGGAATCATCTTCCTGTTCCTGGACGTGGTACTAGCTCATCTGCCGCCCTGGCGTCCGTTTCTGAAGACGCTCGCGAACTCTTGTGTATCGTTACCCAAGCTACGGGCTCTGATTCCTTCCTTCGTGTGCGTCGGCCTT
>JAFAMM010000032.1 GCA_019233375.1 Acidobacteriaceae bacterium | reverse complement strand
TGGTTATATACTCTGCCGACCAGTATGTAATCCCAATGCTTCGAGGCGCCCTCGACCGGTGCGGTGGTGCTTCCCGGGCTTGCATAGACTGCTTCCAAGGCCTTGAGCAGATTGCCTTCTGACGTGGCTGAGAACCATGTGCCGTGGGTCGGTTCACCTTCCTGGTGGATAAGATTCGTAAAAGACCCATAGCCTGTCAAGGTACCGTCGGAAATCAGTTTGTCCATCAACGGCCTATCCTGCTCATCCACTTTCGCCATGTCGGCCCATTGTGCACGGGGCACAGCCCACTCCGAAATATAGGTGTACATGGGCGGCTTGGCCTGATCGCCACTCTGTGCCCGTAACGGTCCGCCACTGGTTAGCACAAGCATAGAGAGCAAGCCGATACACAAGCTTCGATTCTTCATTTCTACCCCCAGAGGATGTCTGGTATGACTATCCCGTTTGATTTCAACGCAGGAATTCTATGCACGCCGCCCCGAATGCGCAAGGTCTTCGGGTTTGTAGTACCGAGTGTCTTTCTCCATCACGCGATCGGCATTGCATCGGAGTACTGGAACCCTTCGCGAACAGCGAAAACGCTTCCCCAGCTCAGCTATACTAGAGGGGAAAGCCCTTCTCCTGGCCTGGGTAGCGCTGTGTCTTCACCCGCCCGGCTTACCGTAAACACCATAAAATGTTCGACAGCTTATCCGACAAACTACAGCGGGTATTCAAGAACCTCCGTGGCGAAGGCAAACTCACCGCCGCCAACATGGAAGAGGCTCTGCGGGAAATTCGCGTCGCGTTGCTTGAGGCCGACGTGCATTTCAAGGTCGTCAAGCAGTTCATCGAGCAGGTGAAGGAAAAGGCCATGGGTGAGGAAGTACTGACCGCCTTATCGCCCGGCCAGCAGGTGATCAAAATTGTGCGCGACGAGCTGACGAAGATGCTTGGCAGCCATCAATCGCGTCTGCGGTTTGCCAACGAACCGCCGACGGTTGTTCTCATCGTCGGATTACAGGGTTCGGGCAAGACCACCAGCGCCGCCAAACTCGCCCGCTTTCTCTCGAAAGAAGGAAATAAACCGGAACTCGTGTCGGTTGACGTGTACCGCCCGGCCGCCCGCCATCAGCTCTCGATACTCGCCAAGACCGTCGGGACACCCATCTACGAAGGCACCGCGGATGAGACGAAACCGCTCGAACTGGCCCGCTCTGCACGCCGTGATGCGATGCAGACCGGACGGGACCTACTTCTTGTCGATACCGCTGGCCGCCAGCACATTGACGATCAGCTTATGCAGGAACTGCACGAACTGAAAGAGGCGCTTACGCCCACCGAAATCCTGTTTGTCGCCGATGCAATGACCGGTCAGGATGCCGTTCGGTCCGCCGATGAGTTCCACAAGCGCCTGGGTATCACGGGCGTCATTCTCACGAAAATGGATGGCGACGCCCGCGGTGGCGCCGCGCTCTCGATTCGCTCCATCACCGGTCAGCCCCTTAAGTTCGTCGGCGTCGGCGAGAGGACGGATGCGCTTGAATCCTTCTATCCCGATCGGGTCGCCTCCCGCATCCTCGGCATGGGCGACGTCCTGTCGCTCATCGACAAGGTGCAGGAAGGCATCGACCAGAAAACCGCAGAGCAGATGCAGGAAAAGCTGCTCGGCGATGGCTTCACGCTCGAAGACTTTCGCGATCAGATCAAAACCGTTCGCAAGCTTGGCTCGCTTGGCGGGCTGCTCGACATGATGCCCAAGGTGGGGCCGCTCAAAGAACTGAAAGACGTCAAATTCAACGAACAGGAGACCCAACGCGAGATCGATAAGACTGTTGCCATTATTGACTCGATGACCCCGAAGGAGCGCCGGAATCACATGTTGATCAACGGCTCCAGGCGCCGCCGTATTGCCAAAGGCAGCGGAACCACTGTCCAGGACGTCAATAATCTCCTCAAACAGTATGCGCAGGCTCGTAAAATGATGAAGAGCTTCACCGGCCAGGCCGGCTTTCTTGGGAAGAAGCTCGCCAAAATGAAGTTGCCCGGCTTGCCGGGTTTTTGAAGAACGCGCGCTTCAGGTACGGCGTTTTGAGCGCGCGGCCCTCTGTCGCAGGGCTTTTTTGTAGCGATGCGCATCCGTGCCCTTTGCGCTTCGAGACAGACGTCAGTTGCTGCCCCGGCTGAACGTAAATACAAAAGTTTGTAACAATACAGAAAAGAACAGGTACGATGTTAGCTATACGTCTGGCGCGATTCGGCGCCAAAAAGAAGCCCACATACCGTGTGGTTGTGATTGATAAAGAGCGCGCTCGCAACAGCCGCTCAGTCGAAATAGTCGGTCATTATAATCCCGTCGTGCAGCCGGCCGAGATTCAACTGAATCGCGAGCGCATCGATTATTGGATTAAGAACGGAGCGCAGCCTTCCGATACGGTGAGCCGTCTGTTGAAGTCAGCTCCGGCGGAAACGCCGGTAACGGCGTAGGAAGCTGTCCATGGTGCTCGCGTTGGCGAGCGGGTAGGCAACATGAGTGAAAGTAACGGCGTCAGAACCCTGGTTGAAGAGATTGCCAAGGCGTTGGTCGATGTGCCGGACGGTGTAGTTGTGCATGAAATCGCGGGCGAGCATGCTACCGTCTTTGAACTGCGCGTCGCGGACGGCGATCTCGGGAAGATCATCGGAAAACAGGGCCGCACGGCGCGTTCCATCCGAACGCTGCTGGGCGCGGTCGGAACCAAACTGAATCGGCGATTCTCGCTGGAAATCCTCGAATAGCGCCGCCCGCCACCGTCATGAACCGCGAGAAGGTCGTTGTCGCAGAACTGCTTCGCCCTCGCGGCAATCGCGGCGAAATCTTTGCCCGTTCCACAACTGACGTTCCGGGGCGGCTCGAGACGCTCAAACACGCGCACGCGTCGCTGCCCGGGAACTCCAGCGTGCCGGTCGCGATCGAGGATGCCTGGAGACACAAGGACGGCTGGGTTCTGAAACTCGCCGGCGTGGATTCTATCAACGAGGCCGAGCGTTTTCGTGGGGCGGATCTCTGGGTTGCAGCCAGCGAGCGCGCCGCGCTTCCCCAGGGAGAGTTCTTCCAGTCGGATCTCATCGATTGCCGCATTATCGACACGGCCACCGGCGAGTGCATCGGCACCCTCGAACGCTGGCAGGATTACGGTGGGACCCCCTTGATGCAGATCACGGTGCACGGACGCGAGGTACTGATCCCGTTCGTTCCCGCTTATTGCGAAATCGACCTTGCCGCACGCAGCATCCGCGTGAATGTTCCGCCCGGCCTACTTGAGTTGTAAATTGACCGATCTGTAAGACTTCCCGCAACGTATGCGCTTTCATATCCTTACGATCTTTCCGGAATTCTTTGCGGGCCCGTTTGAGCATGGGGTCGTGAGCCGCGCCAAAGCCGCCGGTTTATTGGAAATTTGTGTTCGCGATTTGAGACACTGGACATACGACCGTCATCGAACCGTAGACGACCGTCCGTTTGGCGGGGGCGAAGGCATGTTGCTGAAGCCCGAGCCGTTGTTCTACGCAGTGGAATCCATCTTGCCGGAGCGCACGGCTGGCCGCAAGGTCGTTCTGCTGGCGGCTCACGGACGGCGGTTTACACAGTCGCTGGCTCGGGAATACGCTCGGCTGGAAGATCTGTTGCTGATTTGCGGTCGGTATGAAGGCGTCGATGAACGCGTTGCCGAACACCTGGCAGATGACGAGGTGTCGATTGGAGATTTTGTGCTGAGCGGGGGAGAACTCGCCGCCGCCGCGATCGTCGACGCGGTGGCGCGGCTGATTCCAGGCGTGCTCGGCAATGAGGACTCCTCGAAGAATGAAAGCTTCAGCGAGGAGAACGAAGGGTTATTGGATTGCCCGCAGTATACAAGGCCGGCGGAGTTCCGCGGCTGGAAGGTGCCCGAAGTGCTGCTCGGCGGCAATCATGGAGAGATCAAGCGCTGGCGAAGGGCTGCGTCACGCGAGAAAACAGCGCGGCTCAGGCCCGAGTTAATCGGCGGCCGCGAGAAAAGGCAGAGCTAACATGCAAAACGCACTTGTTTCGAAGTTCCTCAGCAAGAATGGGAGGCAGACTCCGCACCCCGAGTTCCGCCCAGGAGACACGATCCGCGTCCACGTGAAAATCAGGGAGGGCGACAAGGAGCGTTTGCAGGCATTCGAGGGTACCGTTATTGCCCGGAAGAACACCGGCATGGGCGAGACCATCACGGTCCGCAAAGTCAGCTTCGGCCAGGGTGTCGAGCGCATTTTCCCGGTTCACGCTCCTGTCATCGACCACATTGACGTCGTGCGGACGGGCCGGGTGCGCCGAGCGAAGCTTTACTATTTGCGTGGCTTGAAGGGGAAAGCCGCCCGTCTTCGCGAGCGGGAATAGCGCCGGGCCATTGTGCGGGCCACGGATGAAGAGAAAATCGCGCGGCGTCGTAAAGCTTCGGCTGATGGCGGCAGACCGCACTCTATCCGTTGTGTCAGCACCTATGAAAACCAAGCTCGGGCGCGCGGTTTTTCCCGCATCGCCGGGGTCGATGAGGTTGGCCGCGGGTGTCTTTTCGGACCCGTTTTCGCGGCCGCCGTAGTGCTCGATCCCGATCGTCCCATACGCAGCTTGCGCGACAGCAAGATCGTTGTGCAGGAAGAGCGTGAAGCCCTGGCCCGCCAGATCAAGGCTCGATGCGTGTGCTGGGCGGTCGGGGGCGCCGATGTCTTTGAAATCGATCAGATCAACATCTATCAGGCTTCCCGCGTGGCCATGCGGCGCGCTGTAGAAGCCCTCGCGCTGCAGCCTGATTACCTGTTGATCGATGCCGTAAAGGTGGATCTCCCGATCGAACAGCTCTCTATTATCGACGGTGATGCCCGCTGCCGCGCTATCGCTGCCGCCTCCATTCTCGCGAAAGTGCATCGCGATTCGGTCCTCGCCCGATGGCATGAGGTTTTCCCCCAGTACAATCTGCTCTCCAATAAGGGCTACGCCACACCAGATCACCGTCGCGCCCTCGGCCGTTACGGGCCTACGCTCATGCATCGGTTTAGCTTCGACCCGGTGCGGTCCGCTACGCCAGCCGCGCACTGGACCGGTTACATTCATGACGGGCCGGTGCAGGAACTCCTGTTCGATCCGAATGGGGATGTTCAGGAATGAGCGCCCCGCATACGGCGCCTCCCGCCCCGCCCGCTCAGAAACCGGCTCGGTTCGTCCGCTGGCATCGGCGCGTTCTGGCCTTCTGCCTGGTCGTTTTCGCCTTTGAGCTCGGTCTGTTCCTGCTCATCTTCCCATGGCTGCGGCAATGGGAGATGAGCTGGATTCCGGTCCACTCCCCTCACCTCGCAGGAGTGTGGATGAGCCGCTACTTCAGAGGCCTGTTGAGCGGGCTCGGGCTACTGAACATTTACATCGCTATTGCGGAGGCGTTAAGGTTGCTGAATTCGCTATTCCGGCGACGCGAGTAGCGCCACTCCATAGAGCTTATTTCTTGCTCGCCGACCCTGGCGCGGCCTGCGCCGCATGCGCTTTAGCCACCAGGGGATCGGGCAGCGCATAGCCGGCGGCAGCCTGCAGCTTGTTTTTCATAGACCCTGCGATCACGTGGTCTTTGCCGACCATGAGCGCTTCGAATCCCTCTTTGGCGACCTCGGCTGGATCGTCCTTTTCACCGGCACCGAGTTTGGTGTCGTCGCCTCCGGCGCGGTGGAAGAAGTTCGTCTCCGTCGCTCCCGGCATTAAGGCCGTCACCGTCACGCCGGTATCCTTCAACTCCTCCCGCAGACTCTGCGAAAACGAGCGCACGAACGCCTTACTCGCTCCATACACGGCTTCATACGGCGTCGGCATCGTGCCGGCGATCGAGGAGGTAAACAGAATTCTTCCGCTCCCCTGCGCCAGCATTTGCTTAACAACGTACTTCGCCAGGTGCACCGTTGACAGCACGTTCAGCCTCAGCAGGTTCATTTCTGCAGCGAGATCTGTATCCGCAAACGGGCCGCTGACGCCCACTCCGGCATTGATGGCGATGGCATCTACGGGCCGGCCGGCACGCTCGATTTCCGACTGCAGTTGGTGAACGCCGTCATGCGCCGCAAGATCTACCCGTACCGGGAGCACTTGCGCTCCGAGTCCCGCGAGTTCGCTAGCGGCGGTTTCTATGCTCTCGCTCTCGGCCGCAACTA
Organism: Acidobacteriaceae bacterium; assembly: GCA_019233375.1. Classification (GTDB taxonomy): domain Bacteria; phylum Acidobacteriota; class Terriglobia; order Bryobacterales; family Bryobacteraceae; genus Bog-105. Next base: position 2,145 of record JAFAMM010000032.1, on the reverse strand, counting down.
GCACATCGAAATTGTTTTCGGCGAATTGTTTCGCCAATTCGAAACCAATACCGCTCGATGCTCCGGTCACAACCGCAAATTGTCTAGTTGAATTAGTGGCCATATATTCCTCAGAGAGTGAGACTGTGGTCCCCTCGAGTATGGATGGTGGGAATTTTTCGGGAGGGCGATGCGCCGCCGCGCAATTCTCTACTACGTGGCCGTATGTTGGGCCGGCGGTTCAGAGGCAGCTGCATCCTCCGGCGTAAGGCCAGCATACGTTTTGTGGAGAATTTCCTGCAGGATAGACGGGATCTCGAAGACCGCACGATTCTCGAGCCGCTCTATTCTGTGCTTCATATCCGCCAGATGCTGTCCGGCGAGCAACTCGCCAATGACTTCATCAATGTGACGGAAATTTTTCAGCACGAGGCCGACGCCCTGTTCGCGAATCCAATCGGTATTGAAGCGTTCTTGCGGCAGAGTCCACGCATTGCGTTCAACGATGATTGGCAGGCCCATTTTGAGCGCCTCCGAAATGCTGCCCGGCCCCGGTTTGCCGATGAAGAAGTCGGAAAGCTGCATATAGAACGGTATTTCTTTGGTAAACCCTTCGACCAGCATTCTGTTTCTGGTCCGTAGGTTGCGCAGTCGTCTGCGGAGGTTAGCATTGCGCCCGCAGATCAGAATCAATTGCAGATCGGTGTCGCAACTTCCAAGACAGCGCGCAATAGAGAACATCGCGTTCGAACCTTCGCCACCAAACAGGACGAGCCCCGTTGGCAGGTTAGGATTCAGTCCGAGCCGCTCTCTCTCGGCAAAGGGGTCGACGCAGGGTTGCTCATAAAACTGCGGCCGCAAAATCATCCCGCTCGTCCGGTAAACGTGCTTGCTGTCGTGGCCCGCTGCTTTGGCCTGCTCCGCAGCGTGGTCGGTTCCGCAGATGAGGTATTGCGGCTGCCGCTCGATCCAAAAATGCGGCGGATAATCCGCCATGTCGGTCAGGATCGTTACCAGCGGAACGCCCGGTCTGGCGATTTCCAGGCTTTTAAACAGCGCGCGATTGAAGTTCGGGATGAGAGAGACGACCATGTCCGGCTGGCGTTCCTTCCAGGCAGCTCGGAGAATCCTGATCTGTGCCGGCAGATAAAGCCGAATAAGCCCGTGCATGGGCGGTAGAAGAGAGGTGGATCCGATCGTCCAGCCTTTCGCAAGCACGAAGTTATAAATATCCTGCATCCGTACGCCAGTCAGGCGCCGGAAAATATCCAGCGGATCCAGAACGTCTTGCAGGTTCATCAAACGGACGTCCCAGGGCAGCCGCATGGACGCGATTACGGATTGAAGCGCAATGGCTGCGCTGCGATGCCCGCCGCCCGCATCGAAGTACACGAAGTCCAACGCTGGCTTTGTATTCAATTCTTTATCCTATCCGGCCCTGCTTATTTGTCCGATGGGCGCCGAAAAAGTCGCGTGCCTGTCACCTCTTCATGAACCATTCGCCAAGCTGTCACCGTGCTGTAACCGCGGCGATTTTACAAAAGAGGCAGTGCAAGGCACATGCCTGATTTCGTAAAATGTCGTTCGAATGGGCCGGAAAAATGACGGCTCATCAAAGCATGCTGCAGTTCATTGCCACGCGTGATCACAAGCTGATGCGCAAGGTGAACAAGTGGCCTGCGCCGCGATGGATCCGGCTCTGGGCTATCGCAGCGACCCGCGCTGGAGACGGGTGGCTCTGGTACATCTGCGGTCTTCTGGTCCTTTTGTTTGGAGGAGACGGACGCCTAAACGCCATCGCGTCCGCCGGTTCGGCGGCGCTGGTGGGCATCGGAGTGTTCACTTCCCTCAAAAAACTTTCCGGACGCAGGCGTCCGTGCGAGATCGAGCCGCACTGTTGGGCCACGCTCCTGCCGCCCGATCAATTCTCATTTCCTTCGGGCCACACCATAACGGCGTTTGCAGTGGCAACCGCGCTGAGCGAGTTCTATCCGGTGGTCGTGCCGGCGCTGCTGTTCTGCGCGTTCAGCATCGCAATCTCCCGCATTCTGTTGGGCATGCACTTTCTCAGCGATGTCGTGGCAGGCGCTGTCATTGGAACCGGGCTGGCGCTGACCACGCACGCCGTTTTTGCCTGAGACCCCGCGCCCTGCCGCGACTCTTCGT
>JAFAMM010000010.1 GCA_019233375.1 Acidobacteriaceae bacterium | reverse complement strand
CCCGTCGCGAGCGCTTTCAAAATAAGAAGGTCCAGAGTTCCTTGCAGCAGGTTTGTTTGCTTCTTCGGCACGTTCCTACAGATATTCTATAGCAACGCGCTATAGAATGCCTATAGAAGGGCTCTGCCGGCCCTACTGGGAGTTTGCGACAAAGAAGCTCTGGCTAGCCGTGAAAGCGGTGCCATTGACGCCCGTTGCGCGCACTTGCAGGGTATGCAGGCCGTTGGCAAAAGTGGTGGTGTCGAGTGTGTAGTTCCACCCCACGTTCGGGCACCCGCCGCCGGACGGATAGAGCTGGCATACATCCGGCCGGCTAAAGCCGTACGTCCCGCTTCCGTTCGGGGCTCCGTCGACGAGCACCTGGACCGATTGAATCGGCATGCGGTTCGTGTCGAGCGCCCAGCCGTATATGCTCACTATTCCGGTCAGCGATCCGCCCGCGCTCGGATTATCGATGTTCACCTTCACCGAATCGGTTCCGGAGTTCGAAACCTGGAATGATTGCGTCATCGCCGATGACTGCCCTCCGGCGGAAGTAGCCGTGATCTGCAAAGTATGCATGCCGTCGGCCAGCAGAGTTGTGTCGATGCCGAAGTTCCAGCCGACGTTCGGGCAGCCCGGGCTCCCCGAATACACAGCGCAGACATCCGTGCGCGCCGCGCCATACATCGCAGTGCCGTACGGGGTTCCATCAATCGCTACGGAAATGGTGCTGATGGCAGCCAGACTGTCAATGGCCCAGCCGCCAAATGCCGCAGTTCCGCTGAAGGAATCCGAGCCGTTCGGGACATCGATGCTGATACGGATAGGGTCCGCTGTCGTCCAGTTGGCTACCGTGAAGCTGGAAGAAGCGCTGCCCTGCTCGACAAGGTTTCCGTTGGAATCGGTAACGGCCGCCGTCACCACCAGCGTATGCTGTCCGTCGGCGAGCTGATTGGTGTCAAACGTCAGCGTCCAACCGACATCGCCATTTGGACACACCGCCTGCGGGAACGCGGCGCACGCATCGGGCCGCGGGGAACCGTAGTTGCCGACACCCTTCGGAACGCCGTCGATGGCGAGCGAAACCGTTGTGATCTTCGCATCATTGCTGATCGCCCATCCCTTGAACTGCACTACTCCTTGCACGATGCTCGTCAGCGGACCCGGAGTATCGATGAAAGCCGTTACCGGATTACCCGGCGTTGTGTTCGACACCGTGAATTGTTGGCTCTGAGTAGCATGCCTTGTGCCGGTTGCAGTGACGTCCAGGGTGTGCGTGCCATTCGAAAGCCGTGTCGTGTCGAGCACCAGACTCCAGCCCACGTTCGGGCAACCCGGCCGTCCCGGAAACACCGCACATACATCGAGCCGCTGCACGCCATACTGAGCGTTTCCGTAAGAAACACCATCGATGGCAATCGCGACGCTGCTGATTACCGCGTTGTTATCGAAGGCCCAGCCATATAGCGTGACGGGTCCGGTGAAGTTGCCGCCCGAATTGCCCGGCCGGTCCAGAAAAAGCGTGATGGAACTGTCGCCGGAGTTTGAGATCTGAAACGTTCTGCTTGCTGTCGAACTCTGCCCGCCGGCGGATGTCGGGGTCACCGTCAAGACGTGAGTACCGTCCGCCAATAACGTCGTGTCCAGGGTAAAGTTCCAGCCGACGTTCGGGCAGCCGGATCGGCCCGGATAGGCCGAACACACATCGGCCCTGGGGCCGCCATACGACGCCTTACCGTAGGAAATGCCATCGATGGCCACCGCGACCTGGCCGATCCCGGAGATGTTATCGATCGCCCAGCCTCCCAAATTCACCGTGCCGCTGAGAGGACTGCCGTTCTGCGACGGACTATCGATAGAGACAGTCATCGGATTCGAAGTCGTCCAGTTCGCAACGGTGAACGTTGTCGAGACGGCAGAGTACTGTCCCAAAACGGAAGCCGCTTGCAGTTCGAGAGTGTGCGAGCCGTCCGCGAGAGTGGTCGTATCGAAGAGATAGGACCAGCCGACATTCGGACAACCGGGCGCGCCGCTGAAGGTGGCACACACCGCGGGGCTGCTAATGCCGTATTGAGCCTGTCCGACAGGGTCGCCATCGATGAGAACCGTCACAGACGCGATCGTACTTGTTTGTGACAGAGCCCACCCGGAGAACGTCGTTAACCCGGTGACGATGGAGTTGTCGCTCGCGGGTGATGTGAACCCCGCGTTGCCCGTTACACCGGGAGTCTGCGGAGGCACGGCGCCCGCAAAGGCGTAAACCAGATTCGTCACGTTGACCGAGCCTAAGCCGGTTGCGGCGTCATATCCGGCGGCTGCCTGGTATTGCGCGGTGGGTGTTCCGTACCCAACTTCCCCTGGCACCGCATTGTTTCCTGAAGTTATGTCGTTGAACAAACAGTTACTCGCCGGCAGCGAGGAAGTATTCGAACCATTGCAGGCTGAGAAATCCTCCTGAGCGGCAAGATTGTAAAGAGTCGGATTGACCAGCCCCTGCCGCGACCCGGTTTGCTGCACGATCAGCGCGATGATGCCCGCAAAGGATGGGGTCGCGGCTGACGTACCGCTGTACCCCTCAAATCTGATCGTTCCCGTCGCGTTCGGGGTACATGAGCCGTCGAGGCAGATCAGATATGCATCGTGACCCGCGGCCGTCAACGCGACATCTGGAACATTTCGGCCCGAAGTATTGCTGGGCGTCAGAGCGTTCTGCCAACTCGGCTTCGGAAAGAAAACGCTGACCCCGCCGCCGCTTGCCCACAAGCCCGACCCTGGTCCGCACACGCCGGCGCAGCTTTCGTTCCAGACGTTTTCCGGAATGTACGAGAGCGCCGATTCATTATTGTTTCCGTTCGTCGCACTCCAATACGCCGAGTCGTCGCCGTTTTCGTTGAACAGCGTGCCACCCACGGCGAGTGTGTACGGCGTCGAAGCCAGAACATTCACCGATACCGGATGTGTAGCAGGCGGGTGGCTAGGATCGTCGCAACCCTCGGCTCCGGAATCACCCGACGCCACCAGGTATGTGATGCCCTGGACCGTAGCTTGCTGTGCCAGCGCTGAAATTGCGTTCGCCTGCGCTGCGGTATAGTTCGCTTCGCAATCACCGAAGCTCTCCGTCATCACATCGGCGAGATTGTTGTCGATGATGTACATCTCCGACAGGTCCACGCCGTCAGTACCGTTCTGCGTCGCGCTAATCACCAGATCTACCGTGGCGTTGGTCGCGACCGCGCCCGCCCAGGACGTGTCTAAAACCGCTTCCGCCTCTTCACACGACTCGTCGTTCTGAGGACAGTCAGAACTCACCACGCCCGGATCCAGGCCATTGACGATGATGTTGGGCGGATTGGCGGGAAGCCCGAAATTACTTCGAAAAGCGCTGATGTCCGACGGATTCCGGATATTCGAGCGAGCCACTACGGCAATCTTCACGCCATTGCCATTGATGCCATGCTGATAAAGCGGATTGATGTTGTAAATAGTCGCGAGGTCGGCCGGCGCGAGCGCGTGCGTGCCGCCCGAAGTGAACTCAGGCCCGGAGCCGGAACCGGCTGGCGCTTTGAACGCCTCCGGCGATTTCACCAGCTGCGGCTTCTTCAAAAAATTGTGCAGCGTCGCGACCCCGGCAACTACTGGCGTCAGGGCCGACGGGATCTGCGGGTCTGTTGCATTGGCCCAATGCGAAATCCCGTTGACGACATATTTGTGAATTTGAGTATGAAACGCTTGTTGTACCTGCCCTGCGGTTCCCGAGAACTCAATGAAGTTTTTGCCGTTCGCGACGTGATCAATCGTGAAGCCTTGGGACTGCAGCCACGAGATCACCTTTTGCAGGTCAGCGTCTGCCGCCCCGAATTGAGCGCCGAACTGCTGCGGCGTCAGCCAGCGATGAAATTCTGGCGACGCAGGATCCTGCTGGCTCTTCGCAAGCGCGTCTAGCCCCGCCTGTTGCGATGCGCTGCGCCTCAGCACCAGCACCATGGAGTTCATGGGCAGATTCGCAGGGGCAGCGCCCTGATCGTTCTGCGCGCTGGCGAGCGGGTGAACGTTGCCCGTCAGCGTTGTCAAAACTCCATCATCGATTTCCGCAGTGATGCGGGTCTCGGGCTGCACCGCTTTTGCCCGCGGCGCCAGAGCGCTGAAAGTCAAGAGGAAAAACAAAGCAGCTAAGCCGCGTAAACACCGTCCACAAGTCGCCATGTGTAAAGACGTTAACCTCGAATACAGTTCCCCTGAAGCGGGAATTCGTCGCGGCACACTTCTCCGCGGCCGCTTTCCGCCGGCCCAGGACACTCGCAATTACAGCAGTATCCTGCTAGATTACCGTGTTCACAAAGACGAAAGTTAACGCTGCGCGAGTACGTTCTTTTGCGAGGACTCAGAGGAAGACAATACAGGCGGGCGTGCCCGCAGCCGTGTATTGACCGGTAAACGTCAATGCGCCCGTTTTCTTGTCCACCCGGAAGCACGCAACGGCATCGCCACGCTGGTTGCACGAGAAAAGAAACTGCCCGCTAGGGTCAATGGTGAAGCTGCGCGGGTAATCGCCGCGCGTCCACTGCTCGCCCGCCCAAGCCAGGTGTCCGCCGGCAGCGATCGAAAAATACGAAATGCTGTCGTGCAGCCTGTTCGCCGCATACACAAAACGGCCGTCTTTTGAAACTCGAATTTCGGAAGTAAAGTTCGTGCCGGCGAATCCGGCGGGAAGGCTCGAAACCGTCTGCAGCGGCTTCAGCACGCCTCTTTCGTGGTCGTACTCAAACAGCACGATCGTGGAACTCTCTTCCTGCAGCGAATACAGCCAACGGCCATTCGGGTGAAACGCGAAGTGGCGCGGGCCGTCGCCAGCCGGCAGCGTAGCCCAGGGCGGGTCATTGGCCGCGAGCTTGCCTGCCCCGGCATCAAACTTCCAGACGTAAATACGGTCGAGGCCTAGATCACTCGCGAGCACAAACCGGCCTGCGGGGTCGGCTTCAATCATGTGCGCATGCGGCGCGTCATGCCCGCTTGCTGCAAAACTCCCTGGAGGCGCCGTGTTTGCGTGCGTGGCGCCCGTCTGTCCTTCATCGTGCTTCACGTCGCTCGCGCTTCTGAGGCCATCGGCCGTTACCGGGAGGACGGCCACCGTACCGCCCGCGTAATTCGCCACGAACACAAATTTGCCTGATGGATGCACGCTGATGTGCGCAGGTCCGGCGCCGCCCGACGATACCGTATTCAACAGCTTCAGGCGCCCGCTTCCCGCCTCCACCGAATAAGCGCTCACTGATCCGGAGTGCTCGCCCTGAAACTCGTTCGTCTCGTTGCCGGTATATAACCGGCCCCTCTCGCCATCCAGAGCCAGCCATGACGGATTCAGTTCGGTCGGAAACAAGTCCCGCTGCGTCAGCGCTCCCGTCTCGGGATTCATCTCCATGAGATAAATCCCCTTGCCGTTGCCGCGACTGCCTTCGGGGCCTTCCGGTGAACTATATGTTCCGAGGTACAGCAGAGCCCGCTTTGAATCGCCCGAAGCCGGCATGGCCGCCGTTGCAGCGCTCGCCAGTAGCGCCTTTCCGAACGTCCTTCGTGAAAGCATCACGCCCGTGCCCGCCGCAGACGCTCCCCCGCGGCCATCAGAGTCTCCGGTTTTTGGGCAAAGCAAAAGCGGACCAGGTGCGCGGCATCAGCCG
>JAFAMM010000159.1 GCA_019233375.1 Acidobacteriaceae bacterium | reverse complement strand
CGAGCGCTTCGCCAGCCGCAAGCGGACCGAGGCGGCTCGCCATCTCGATACCCTGAGCGCGCAGGTCTCCTTCGAGAACGGCCAGGAGCATTATTCCCAGGTGAAGCGGGACGAGGAATCGGTTCCTACCTTGGCGAGTGTGGTTGGCGCATGGTCGGAAGGTGAGTTCGGTACTCTGCTCCGCCAGACAGAGGACCTGCTTCGCGCACGGCCTGTGCAGTGGGACGGCGATGCACAGATGTCCGGTAAGCGCGTTTCCCTTGTCCACTTTACGGTTCGTGAACAGGACAGCCCCTGGGATCTGGAAGTTGCTGGACGGCATTATCGGGTTCCATTTCGCGCGGAAGTGTGGGTCGAGAAGTCATCCGGAGAGATCGTCAAGATTACCCGGACCTCACTCGGCGCCATAGGCGACACGCGGATCGGATCACTGATCTGGAGCGTCACGCTCGCGCCTGTAGAACTGAATGGCAGGAGTTGGCTGCTGCCGAAGGAAGGAATGTACTCCGTCGAGTACGCCAATAGCCGGCGCGAGTGGAATGAGCTCTCGTTTGCGAACTACCACCGCTATGGAGCCGAGGTTGCGCTGCGTTTCAACGCGCCGAATTAAAGTCACGATCGCCGTACTCTGCCCCGCTTGTCGCGCCTGGACCCGAAGGCAGCCGGGCATCTGCATCAGGCATGGCATGGGTGCGCGTCGCTGAAGACAGTGGCCGGATAGTGGCCGCACACGCCGGGACTTTTTTCCATAGAATAGACACACCACGTTGCGTTTGCGGGCCAACTTCGAACTGGGTCGAGGAAAGCGCGCAACGTATTGGAGTAAGGATATGAAGTCAAGTATTCTATGGATATTCTTAGTAACCGCGCCGCTGGTTAGCGCGAGTTCGCTCCCCAGTTTTCAAGCCACCTGTGATGTTAATGGATGCAGGGGTACGTGGAATTCCGGTGCGTTCAGTTTTGTGGGACCTTTCCCAGGGTTTGACGAACAAATTGCCGCTGACGGTGGCGTTTCAGGAGTGTACCCTGGGCCGCCAGGCGGCTGTGGAATTGGCACCAACGGGTGCGGTTTCAACTATATGGGCTCTATTTGTAATTACGGAATTATCCTCGGGGGCGGTAACTGCGACGCCGAAATAGACCTGTCTGGAACTGCAGGGGTGCCGCCCGGCACAGGGCTTTCACCGGGAGATGTTGTCAGCGTTGTGACCACGGGTGTGGCGGAAGGTTTTTTTTGCGCGCCGTGTACTGGGCCTGCTTTTCAAACGCCTCCGATATTCGACCTGGTAGCGCGCGTCACCTATCAATTCACATTTACGGATGCGAGTACGGGTACGTTCTCCTGGACCGGAGCCCAATACACTTCTGTGCCCGAGCCAGGGACTTTGGTGTTCGCAACTCTCGGACTGGCGGGTATGGCGGTCGCACGGCGCTGGCGGCGTAGCCGGCCATAGCGTAAGCAAACCGAAGAGTTAGCGGTGCGTAACCGGACCGCTACTGCGCGCCCCGGCTGAGCAACATCACTTTCAACGTATGAAAGATGATATAGAAATCAAGCGCCGGCGCGAGATGTTTGATGTAGTAGAGGTCGTATTCGAGCTTGATCATCGCGTCCAGCTCCGTGTCCCCATACTTGTGGTTGATCTGCGCCCAGCCGGTGATTCCCGGCTTGACCGCAAGACGCTGCCGGTAATACGGTATCTGCGCGGCCAGAGCTTCGACAAACACGGGGCGCTCCGGGCGAGGCCCGACAATGACCATGTCGCCTTTGACGACGTTCCAGAATTGCGGAAGCTCATCCAGCCGCAGCCGGCGGATCCAGCGACCCACGGGAGTGATCCGCGGATCGTCCACCTTGGCCCATACGGGACCGGTCCGCTTCTCTGCATCCACGTACATCGAACGGAATTTATAAAGGGTGAAGGCCCTGCCGTTGAGGCCAACACGGCGCTGCCGGTACAAGACCGGACCAGGCGAGCTAAGTTTGACCGCAATGGCGGTCAACAACATCAGAGGAGATGTCAGTACGATGCCCACAATGCCGATCGCGATCGAATAGACGTTCTGGATCATCAGCGCCTGAGCTCGTGGTCCGAGCTGAGTCGAAAAAATGAGCTGCGAAGGCTGAATCTTGCTGCTGCAGACGCGATGCATGGCCATTTCATAGGTGTCAGCGGCGTCTTCGATCATCACACCTGAAAACCGTATATCCAGCAACTCGTGAACAGGAAGGCGGTTCCGGCGCTCGGCCATGCCCACCACGATGCGCGTCGGCTTGTATTCCTCGCAAACGTTGCGGATATCAGAGATCCGGCCGAGACAGGGAAGCGGGAAATCGCAGGGCGTTTCCTCGCAAACGTAGCCCAGAAGCGAGTAGCCGAGCTCAGGCCGGTCTCCGAGGTGAGAGATGACGTCGGCCAGAATGCTGGCATTCCCGAGCAGAAGGACGCGCTCGCCGCGCAATCCCGCCACCACGTACCGCCAGTAAGCCATGCGCCAAAGCGGCAGCAGCACGATAACGGTCGAGCTGCCGAGAATCATGAGCCACCGGCCAAGCAGGAAATCGGGCCTCAAATAGCCTACGAACGCCATGGTCAACAGAGCGCAGCCGACCGCTAAACAGACCTGCTGCACAAGAAGGATCCGCGAAACGATGCGCAAATCCGCGTACAAATCCTGGAAATAAAGGACCAGTATGATGAGTCCCGTGATGACCAGAAGCTTCCAGTAGTTGTTCTCTTCGAAAAGATAAAACTGCAGGTCGATCCCGAGGATCAGGATCGCCGCCGTGTAGCAGGCAAGTACAAGGACGATCTCAGAAAGCAGCAGCGCAACGACGCTAGTGGGAATGAATACACGGAAGAGTCGAATCACGCAGTGTTCTTACAGAGCTCAATCGAGCAACGAGTGTAGCACGCCAGCCAGCGCCACGAGGTCCCGGAAAGTGTCGGCCCGGGCGGGAAGGGTTGTCTGAGTCCTCGTTTAGAAGCCGTTGATTTACCAGCGATTATTCGCATGCATCCCTGTACGGGTCGTGGTATAAAGAAATCAGATCGCATTGGTCGCAGATTCATTTCGGGCGGCTGATTTCGGCGGTCTCCCCGGATGCTGCGACTCACGAAGAAAGCCGACTATAGCCTGATCGCACTGAAGCACTTCGCCGCCCGGCAACGCGAAAGCGGAGACTCGCTCAGCGCCAAGGAAGTAGCCGATAATTGCGGCATCCCGCTGCCGCTGCTTTCTAAGCTTCTGCAGAAGCTGGGCAAGACGGGATTTCTTATTTCTGAATACGGCACCAATGGCGGTTATCGTCTGGCGCGCGACCCCAAGCTCATTTCGGCGCTGGAAGTGATACGCGCCATCGACGGTCCGGTAGTGCTGGCCAACTGCTTCACCGAGACGCTGCATTGCGGCCATTCCGACCGGTGCACGGTACGCCGGCCTTTGAAGCGTATCCACGAGGCGATACTGCGACTTCTTGAAAGCGTAAGCATCGAAGATATGCTGCAGGATTCTGACGAAGACCTCTCTTCGAAGACACTGCCGCACTCTCTAGTGGCCCTGCAAGGGAGCCCCAAACACCTGGCACCGAGCGCTACGGCGGTGAAATGATCCCGGTTAGGAACGAACTTATGAAATTGCCAATCTACATGGACAACCACGCGACGACGCGAACCGATCCGCGCGTCTTCGAGGTGATGAGGCCTTATTTTCTCGATGTCTTCGGAAACGCCGCCTCCCGCAACCACAGTTTCGGATGGGAAGCAGAGGAGGCGGTAGAGAAGGCACGTAAGCAGATTGCGGACCTGATCGGGGCCACTCCGAAAGAAATCGTATTTACGAGCGGCGCAACCGAGTCGAATAACTTGGCTCTGAAAGGCATCGCCGAGATGTACGGCGAGCGCGGCAATCACATCATCACGCAGGTGACGGAGCACAAAGCGGTGCTTGACACTTGCAAGCGGCTGGAAAAGGACGGTGTCCGGGTCACTTACCTGCCTGTGAAGCAGGACGGCCTGGTTGATCTCGACCAGTTGCGCGACGCCATCACCGACAAAACGATTTTGATCTCAATCATGTACGCCAATAACGAGATCGGGGTCGTTCAGCCGGTAAAGGAAATCAGCGCGATCGCCAAGGAAAAGGGCGTTCTTTTCCATACCGACGCCGTGCAGGCGGTCGGAAAGATCCCGGTGAACGTGATTTCGGACGGAATCGACGTTCTGTCGCTATCGGGGCACAAATTTTATGGCCCGAAGGGAGTTGGCGCTCTCTATGTCCGGCGCCGGAATCCGCGCGTGCAGATCACGGCTCAAATGGATGGCGGCGGCCATGAGCGCGGGATGCGTTCCGGAACACTGAATGTTCCGGCTATCGCCGGGCTCGGCGCGGCTTGCGAAATTGCCAAGAACGAGATGCCGGAGGAATCAAAGCGGCTGCGGTTCTTGCGCGACAAGCTCAAAGACAGGTTGATGAGCAGCTTGGATGAGGTTTACATAAACGGCTCAATGGAGCACCGGTTGCCCCACAACCTGAACATCAGTTTTGCGTATGTGGAAGGCGAAAGCCTGCTGATGGGCATCAACGACATCGCAGTCTCGAGCGGTTCCGCGTGTACCTCCGCAACACTCGAACCGAGCTATGTTCTAAAAGCGCTCGGTGCGGGCGACGACCTGGCCCACTCGTCGATCCGCTTTGGAATCGGACGTTTCAATACCGAAGAAGAAGTGGATTACGTCGCAGACAAGGTTATCGACGTGGTCACCAAACTGCGTGAACTCTCGCCTTTATATGAAATGGCGAAAGAAGGCGTGGATCTATCTAAGGTCTCCTGGGCCGCACATTAAGAAAAGAAAGGAAAGAGCATGGCATATTCCGATAAAGTTCTCGATCATTACAACCATCCTCGCAACGTCGGCTCGCTCGATAAGAGCAGCGCCGATGTGGGCACGGGAATGGTCGGCGCACCCGAGTGCGGCGATGTGATGAAACTTCAGGTGAAGGTGAACCCGCAGACGGGCGTGATCGAAGACGCCAAGTTTAAGACGTTCGGCTGCGGCAGCGCGATCGCCAGTTCGTCGCTCGCGACCGAGTGGCTGAAGGGCAAAACGGTCGATCAAGCGCTCGAGATCAAGAACACCGACATCGTAAACGAGTTGTCACTGCCGCCGGTGAAGATTCACTGCTCGGTTCTGGCTGAAGACGCGATAAAAGCCGCCATTAGCGACTACAAAAACAAGCAGACCGCGCGCTCGGCCGAAGCGGTTGCCGTTTAACGGAACCGTGAACTGCCGCCAGCAGCTCTGGTAAAGGAGACTGAATTGAATGGCTGAGTTGACTCAGCTTGCAGCGCAACCGGAAGAGGCGCAGTCAGCCACCCCCCAACCTGCTCCGAAGCAGATTCACGTGACACCCAAGGCGGTCGAAAAAATCCGCCAGGCGTTTGCGCGTGAGGGTGTGCAGGGCGGATTGCGGCTCGGGGTGCTGGGAGGCGGTTGTTCCGGTTTGAGCTATCAGTTCAAATTCGCGACGGAACCGCGTCCCAGAGATTACATCTTCGAATTCGAAGATGTGAGGGTGTTTGTGGATCCGAAAAGCATGTTGTTCCTCGACGGGATGACCCTCGACTGGAAAGACTCGCTGATGCAATCCGGATTCGTGTTTCAAAACCCGCACGCGACCAAGAGTTGCGGCTGCGGAAGTTCTTTTTCGGCCTGAACGGCGGCGCGCGAGCAGGCTGCGCCAAAGCTCGAATGCCCGCCGGGCGGCCTCTGTACGGCCATGCCCATTATTGCTAAGAATTTCTACGACTTCTTCGGACTGGAGCGCAAACTCGGCATCGATACAGCCGATCTGCAAAAGCGCTTCTATGAGTTGAGCCGGCGCTGGCACCCGGATCGGTTCACGCGCAAGAGCGCAGCGGAGCAGGCAGACGCCTTGGATGCAACAGCGGTGCTGAATGACGGTTACCGCACCCTCCGCGACCCTGTCAAACGCGCCGAATATCTGTTGACCGAAGAAGGTTTTCCCATAGGTGAGCAGCGCTCGAAGGATGTTCCGCCGGAGCTTCTCGAAGAGGTCTTCGAGCTGAACATGATGCTCGAGGAGCTCAGAGGCGGCGATGAATCCGCGCGCCCGCAACTTGAATCAGCCAAGCAGACCTTTATAGACCTGCGCTCCGGTGTCGACCGTGATCTCGAGCGGCTATTCACGACCTATGATGCGGCCGAGCCGGCGAGCGAAACGGCCCGGCAGGCGCTGCATGAGATTCGCGGAGCGCTCAACCGGCGCCGGTACATCGAGAATCTCATCCGTGATGTAGACCGCGCGCTCAATCCGGCGATTGCCACGGAAGAGCCTGTTGAAAATCTGCTGTAGCTTTCAAGGAACGAGATGGGAAGCTTTCAAATTGACTTCGGCGAGAGCCGGAAATCGAAGATTGTTGGTATTGATCTGGGCACCACGAACAGCCTGGTTGCCTACATGGACCTCACCGGGCCTCGGATCATAGAGGATTCTGCAGGCCGCAAAATCGTTCCGAGTATCGTTTCGCTCGTTCCAGACGGCCGCCTGGTCGCAGGCGAGACCGCTCGCGACTTGCTTCTGACGGCCCCTGAGAGGACCGTGTATTCGGTCAAGCGGCTCATGGGCCGCGGCGCCGACGATGTTCAGGACGAACTGAAGCTCTTCCCGTTCCGGATCGCCGAAAACAGCGAATCCGTGATCAAGCTGAAACTGGGCGACAAGACCTTCACGCCTCCGGAGATTTCGGCTGCCGTTTTGAAGCAGCTCAAAGACAACGCCGAGGCCGCGCTGGGTGCGCCCGTGACTGAAGCGGTAATCACCGTGCCGGCGTACTTCAATGACGCACAGCGGCAGGCGACGAAAGATGCAGGCAGGCTTGCAGGCCTGGATGTGCTGCGGCTGGTCAACGAGCCCACCGCCGCATCGCTCGCGTACGGTCTGGACAAGCGCGCTGACGGTGTTATCGCCGTTTACGATTTCGGCGGCGGCACGTTCGACATTTCGATATTGCGGCTACACGACGGAATTTTCGAGGTCCTGGCCACAAACGGCGATACGCATCTCGGCGGAGACGATATCGACAACCTGCTGCTGCGGATCGCGCTCGAGGATGTGCAGTCGGAATGGGGCGACGATCTTTCCGGCGATGCCGAAGGTGTGCAACGCCTGCGGCGGGCTGTCATTCGGGCGAAAGAAGAGCTATCGTTCGCTCCCCAAGCAGCCATTCACTTCACTTACAAGGGCAAGACCTATGAGCGCGCGCTTGACCGTGAGCTGTTTGAAAGGCTGATCGCACCGGTGGTGGAGCGGACGCTCGAGCCCTGCAGGGCCAGCCTGGCCGACGCGAAACTGACTCCCGAAGAAATCGATGAAGTTGTAATGGTCGGCGGGTCGACGCGTATTCCGCTGGTACGTGCGGCGGTCGAACGCCTGTTTAGGACGAAACCACACACGGAATTAAACCCCGACGAAGTGGTTGCACTGGGCGCCGCTGTTCAGGCCGGCATTCTGGCGGGTGACGTCGAGGACAAGCTGCTGCTCGATGTGACTCCTTTGTCGCTCGGTATCGAGACAATGGGCGGAGTCGTCTCACGGCTGATTCATCGCAACTCGACCATACCTGCAAGCGCGACCGAAACCTTTACGACAGCCGTTGACGGTCAGCGAAATGTTCTGATTCATGTCCTGCAGGGTGAGCGGGAACTCGTAAAGGATTGCAGGAGCCTGGCCCGTTTCGATTTGAAAGATATCCAGCCGCTGCCGGCCGGATTGGCGCGGATCGAAGTGCGGTTTCTTATCGATGCTAACGGCATTCTGAATGTCACGGCGCGCGATGCTCGCACCGGCAGAGAGCAGACTGTGGAAGTAAAGCCCTCTTATGGGCTCACCGAAGAACAGGTGGCGGCTATGATCGAGGAGTCCTTCGAGAAGGCGGAGGAAGACCTGCGGGAACGGCAAGTCCGCGAAGCGCGGGTAGAGGCCGATAACATCCTGGCGGCCACGGCCAGAGCACGGAAATCAGAAGCTTTCGCCGCTCTCTCTAGCGAGGATCGGGCCGCCATTGACAACGCGAAAGCTGATCTCGAAGCCGTGTATAACGGCTCCGATCACCACCTGATCAACGCCAAAATTGAAGCGTTGAACCGGGCTACGCAGCAACTGGCGGAGAACATGATGAATACGGCCGTCAGCGCCGCATTAAGAGGGAGCAAAATCGATTAAGCAGTCTACAATAGAGCCATGCCCGGCCTCACTTGGGACCACACGGAAGACATCGCTCTGAGCCTGTTCGAAGCGCACCCCGAGGTCGATCCCACGCACATCCGGTTTACCGACCTGCACCAATGGATCACGGCGTTGCCGAATTTCAAGGATGACCCGATGGCCTCTACAGAGGGCAAGCTGGAAGCTATCCAAATGGCATGGCTCGAAGAGTACCAGGAGAACCAGTAGCTACCGGCGCATGCTATACTTACCTGAGTAGTTCCGCTCACATCCCCAGTTCTAGGGTATTGCGCGGTTCTCCTAGCGGCCCCCGCCGAAGGTAAGAACTCCAGGACAGATTATGCCCAAGTTGAAGACACATAAGGGTGCGTCCAAGCGTTTCAAGAAGACCGGTACGGGCAAGATTGCCCGCCGCCACGCGTTTGCGCGGCATATCTTGACGTCCAAGGCGCGATCCCGAAAGCGGAAGCTGGGTCAGGGCGTCATAGCCGACGAGACTGACCAGGCCAAACTTCGGGGAATGCTTCCGTATTAACGCGGATTGTTGATTTCGAACTCGGGAAGGGAGCAGCGCGATGCACGTTGCCTGTAGCCTCCCGCGACGGCCGATGAACCGGCCGGGATAAAACAGAGAAGGAGAAAACGTGCCAAGAGTAAAAAGAGGTACCCACCGTCGCGATTATCGCCATAAAACGCTGCGCCGCGCGAAGGGTTATTTCCTAACTAAGTCAAAGCTGAATCGCGCCGCGCAGGAGGCAGTCGAAAAGGCTCTCCGCTACGGCTATATCGGCCGCCGGTTAAAGAAGCGCAATTACCGGTCCCTTTGGATCGTGCGAATTAACGCCGCTTGCCGGACTGCGGATATCTCTTATAGCAAATTCATCAACGGGCTTAAGCGGGCCGGCATCGAGCTGAATCGGAAGGTTCTAGCCGACATCGCGGTGAATGACGCGACGGGCTTTGCCGCTCTTGTTGCACGGGCAAGAGCCGCGCATCAGGCACAGCTTCAATAAGCCGGGTATTCCCTAGCGAGTCAGTTAACCTGAACAGGTATGGAAGCGGTTCAAGAAGAAGGCATCGATAACCTGGCAAATCTGGAAGAGCGCATAACGCGGGCGGTCCAGGTGATCACGAATCTCCGCACAGAGAACGGGCAACTGCAGCAGCGCCTCCAGGCGGCGGAAGAGGCGCTCACGGCCAACCGCTCCGAGTTGGAGCAGACTCAGGCCCTCTCCGCCGAATTCCAAAAGGAAAACGGCGAACTGGAACAGCGCGTTTCGCGATTGTCTCAGGAAATCGAGCAGCTGCGCGGCGAGCGGAAGCAGGTTAAGACGCGCATCGAAAGGCTCCTCGATCAACTGGATCTGCTGAGCGCGAGCTGAAGAGAGACTGATGCATACACCGGACGGCCCAAAACAAGTGGTCCGGGTTACCATCTTCAATCAGAGTTACTCGGTGTCCACTTCCGGCGACCCGGTCGATACCGAAAAGCTCGCGCAGGAGGTGGACGATCTCATGTCCTCCATCGCGCGCCGCGCAGGCAATCTTGATTCAACGCGGACCGCTGTCCTCGCCTGTCTTCACTTGGCCGACAGGCTCCGCGCAACCGAGCAGGCCATGAACGAACTGCGCCAATCAATCGATCGCAAGACGAGAAGTTTCATGCTGCTGCTCGACCAAGCTTTTGAAGACCAGCAGCCGCGGTAGACTTATCAACACAAACCCGAGCCAGTGCGCGCTGCCTACTGAATTCTCTCCTGCCTCTGCAAGCTGCCGAAGCTCCCAATGTTAGCGACGGAGAACGAGAACAGGTATTGCACCTCGTTGCGAATACCGACATTGATTCTGCGAAGCTGCATACTGAACCCGCAGCAATCCGTGTTGTAAGAGCCCTGTACGAACTCATAAAGCGCCCGGTGAGCCAGTTCGTCGTACGTCATGGTTGCCGCCGCATTCCAGCCTCTCCGATTCGTGTTTCCATAACCGCCACCGAACCCGATTTGGTTCGCCCTCGGCAACAGCAATGGGTTCGTGTTGATTTGGTTGTCTCCGACACCGGCATAGTACTTGCCTTTACGAACGTTGATTCCGTAGGAACTGTTCACAAGCCGGTGATAAAAGGGGTCATAGTCGGCGCGCCACGTGATATTCAGGATGG
>JAFAMM010000457.1 GCA_019233375.1 Acidobacteriaceae bacterium | reverse complement strand
TTGGCGTCCGCCAGCAGTGAGCATAGGAGTACATTCGGGGGGTAAACGGAGCTAATCCGGCTCTGCGGGGAATCGGTTCAATTTCTAATAAATTCCGGACATCCTCTCCTCATCACCGATCGGCAAAAAAAATTATGTATCGCATCTGCCGCTATTTACAGGTGCTTTTTTCGGCTCAGTAGGCTCCTGCCTGCAGTAACTTCATGTGCGGATGAGGCGAACACCGGTGGACGAGCACAGATTGCCCTGCAATCTCGCCGAGACTCTGTGTTGGGCGTATAGACCGCTTCCGTCGCAGGCAAAGTTCTTGTCACTGGCCACCAGATTCAAAGGCTTCTCGGGGCCTGTGGGATCGGGCAAAAGTGCCGCACTCGCGTGTGAAGCTATTCGGCTGGCATACTGCAACCCCTCCCGGCAAGGGTTGTTGGCAGCGCCCACGTACGCGATGCTGCGGGACGCCACGCTGGTAACCCTGTTCCGTTCCTTTGAAGAACAAGACATCGATTACGAACACCGGAAATCGGATGGCGAACTCACAATTACAGCCACTGACAGCGTTATATTGCTTCGTTCGCTAGATGAGCCCGAAAGACTGCGCGGAACGAACCTGGCGTGGTTCGGCATAGACGAACTCTCTTACACACGCGAGGAGGGCTGGCTCAGGTTAGAAGCCCGTTTGCGCGATCCGAAAGCGGCGAATCTGTGCGGCTTTGGCGTGTGGACGCCGCAAGGGCACGATTGGCTATATCAAAGGTTCATCCATGAACCCGTTGCGGGGTATGGCTGCGTCCGCGCCCAACCGTTCGAGAACCGGTTCCTGCTGGAGAGGACGCCTGACTACTACGAGCGCCTAGAGAGCAGTTACGATCCTCGATTCTACAGGCAGGAAGTGCTCGGTGAATACGTTAACAGCCGGGCAGACAGGGTGTACCACTGCTTTGACCGGAACGTACACGTCGCAGCTCACAGCTATGATCCGGCTAGGCCGCTGATGTGGGCACTGGATTTTAACGTCGCTCCCATGAGCTCCGTCATTCTGCAAAAGACGGAGGGACGGCTGGCGGTGATCGATGAGATTGTGCTCGAACGGGCGACGACGGAAGAGGCATGCCAGGAGTTTCAGAACCGGTACGGCGGTCACCGGGGGCCGCTCGAAATCTACGGTGATGCGAGTGGGCGGAACATGCACACTACCGGAACGAACGACTACACGATGCTGCAGGGCTTCTTGTACCGCGCCGGGTTTCGGAACGTGAAGATCCGCGTGCCGGCGGCAAACCCGGCAGTGCTAGTGCGTGTAAATAAGGTGAACGCACTGCTGACAAATGCACTGGGCGAGGTTCGGCTGGAGATCGACCCGCACTGTAAGGAACTGGTGAAGGATCTCGAAGAGGTGATGTTCAAGGCCGATTCGGGAATCATTGACAAAGCCCGTGATCCGCGCCGCACCCATGCCTCCGATGCGTTGGGTTATGCGATTTGGGCTTTGTACGGCGACAACCCCAAAGTGGGTGAAGTGGGAAAGCGGCTGTTTTGACCACCGTTGAGGAATGGACGAATGATTGAAATCGATCGAGAACATCCCGAGTACAGACGCAGACACCACATGCTGCGTATGTATCGCGATCTGTACGCGGGAGGGCAGGAGTTCAGGAATCGCGCCGCCGATTACCTTTTGCGACGGCAGAAGGAACCGCTCGATGTTTACGCCGAGCGGTTGCATAGAGTGTTTTACGAGAACTACATCGGTTCGATTATCGACTGGTACACCTCGACGCTATTCCGGCGTGAACCGAGCCTGGATCTCGCTGGCGGGCTTGCCTCGGGCAGAGAATTTCTGACTGCCTTTGCTGACGACTGCGATTGCAATGGAACGAAGCTTTCGCAGTTTTTCCGGGCTTGCTTTACCGATGCGCTCATTACCGGCCAGAGCCATATCCTACTTGACTTTCCGCGGGCAGCGGATGCACCTCAAAACCGGGCCGAAGAGGATCTGGCCGGGTTATCACGCGCCTTTCTGGTCCGCTATGAAGCCGAGGAGCTTATTAATTGGAGCGGTAATGAGCGGGGCGATTACGACTGGATTGTGCTACGCCGGCGAACTGAACGTCAACCAAATGCGTCCTCCAGCACGATCGTGCGCGAGACGCATTGGTATTACTACGACCGCGCCAACTACAGTATTTATCGCCGGGCCGAATCGCCGGAAGCGCAAGCTCCGGTGGAACTGGTAGCTCAAGGAGCTCACGGATTAGCGCGCCAGCGCAGGGTGCCGCTCTTTGATCTTAGAGTCAATGGCGGACTGTGGCTCATGAATAAGGCCGCTCATCTACAGCTTGAACACTTCAATAAGTCAAACGCGCTGGGCTGGGCTATAACGATGGGTTTGTTCGCGATGCCGGTTATTTACACGGATCGTGAGTGGAACCAGATCGTGGGAGAGAGCTACTTCTTGCAACTGGGTCCTTCTGACAAGTTTGGCTGGACCGAACCCGACGGCAAGGTGTATCAGATTGCAGCCGCCAACCTGGAGACATTGAAGGAAGAGATTTACCGGGTTTGCTATCTTTCGCAGGCATCCGGCGAAATGAACAGCGGACATGCCGTGTCGGCCGTCAGCAAGCAGTTAGATTTCACCATCACAGAGGAGATTCTGCGTGCTTACGGTGCGATTGTAAAAGACTGCCTCAGGCGCATAACCGGTGCAATCAGCGAAGCGCGGGAGGACGGCGTGTCGGTTTCGGTGATGGGCCTGGATGAACTGGACATCAGCGATTTCGGAACGGAGCTGCAGCAGGCGACGAGTCTGTTGAGCCTGGGCATTGAATCACCGACCTTGAAGCGGCAGATTTTCCAGCGGCTTGCTTTCAAGTATCTGGACGATGCGCGGCAGGAAGTCAAAGACCAGATCGCGCGGGAGATCCAGGCCCAGTTGCTGCGTTAGGAGGAAATGAATGTCAGATCAGATATCAGACGAATTGGAACAGAAAAAGGCGCCGGACGTGCGCGACGTCGTGCGGCAGGCGATTCAGGAGTTCATCAGTGCCGAACAGCGCAAGGCTGAGCCCGCCTACAAGACTGAACTTCAGGAGGAACGCAAACGCCGCGAGAGCCTTGAAGCACGCGTGAATCAGCTTGTGGAAGAAAACCGCAAAGCGCGGGCCATGGCCGAAGAGGCGGACAGGAACGCGCAGATTCGAGGAGAGCTGCAGCGGATGGGCATATCGAAGGTCGATCTCGCTTTTAAGGCCATTAAGGACGACATCATGCGGACAGAAGATGGCCGTCTTCAGGCGAAGGGCGGCGATGGCAGATCTCTTCAAGACTATATCGCCCATTTTGTTGAGGAGAACCCGGAACTGTTGCCGGCGAGAATTGCGGGGGGCAGCGGAGCGGTATCCTCTTCGCGAAGCCAGGCACAAAGTGAACCGGCGGGCTTCGAGCTCGAAAAGATTAAGCCCGGGATGAACAAAGAAGAGTTGGAGCGGATACGTCAACACATCTCGCGCCTAGCATCCCAGGCCTTACGCGGCGCATAAGTTTCGGAGTATAGAATTCCGAAAGCGCCATCGCTTGAACGCGCCGTATTCGGAGCGCCAGGCGAGAACTCACGGTATGCGACTGCAGGCGCCGTGAGTTGGGGCATGGAGGCATGCCCTGTTTTTGAATAACGCGCAATACGGCCCAGTTGGGAGTGTGCCGCTCGAGAGAAGGCGTTGCTTGCTCTTAGGCCGGCACGCTGCCGTGGCCCTGCGCTATTGAGGAACACGCGCAAATGTCGCGGTGTCAATCGCGCCATCCGGAACATCAACAGTAACTTCGATGACCGGTGGAGCGCGTCCGCGGCTTTTGAGCTTTTAAGGAGAATTGATGTCAACCATTACCTCTGCCAATTTGGCGAACGCGATTGTCAAACTGGTGGCTGCCGATGCGCTGCCTGCTCTGGTGGGCAATCTCATCATGGGCAATCTCGTCAATCGTGACTATGAACCCGTATTGGCGCACGCCGGCGATACAGTCAACGTACCGATTCCCCCCGTGCTGGTGGCGAATAACATCGCCGAAGGCGGGACGGTGCTGCCGCAAAACCCGAACCTGGGGAACGCGCAGATTGTGCTCAACACACATGCGGAAGCATCGTTTCAGATCCCTGACGTGACAAAGGCGCTCGCCTTTCCGGAGCTGCTGCGCGCTTACATGCAGCCGGCCGTGATCGCGATTGCCGAGCGCGTCGAGAGCGATCTGCTTGGACTCTACAGCCAGTTCACCAGCAACACCCCGGTGGGCGTGGCAGGCACGGCAGTCACCGAAGCGGTCATCGACGCCGCTGAAACATCGCTGTTCAGCGCGAAGGTTCCCCCGTCAGCGCCAAAATACCTGGTGGTCGATTCCAATACTTACTCTCAGATCCGCCAGATTCCGCGGTTTAGTGAGTACTATTCGTCCGGTGAAGCCGGCCTCAAGGCGCTCGTTGAAGGCAATGTCGGCAAGATGAAAGACTTTTTCATCTTCCGGTCGCAGTTTATTCAGACAACGGGCGGTGTTACTACGCCGAACACGCATAACCTTGCGTTTACGCGTGATGCGATCGGCCTGGTTGTTCGCCGTTTGCCGCAACCTCTTCCTGGCACGGGCGCAATTGCGGAGTATGCCGAAATGGGTAATTTCGGCCTGCGAATCGTGATGAGCTATCAGCCGAACACGCTGGCGCAGCAGTTCACGGTAGACGTGCTGTACGGCTGCGGTGTTCTGCGGAACAATTTTGCCGTTCAGGTAAACAGCTAACCAGCAAGGCCCAACCGGCAGGGGAGCCACAACGGCTCCCCCTTTTCTTTTTGAGAGGAAATATGGACTTGAAACAATACTTCCGGAAGGTTCGCGAGATTGAGGCGAGCATAGCAGCCGCCTACGTCGTGGTTGTCAGTCTCGAAACGTCCGACGGTGGAAAGCCCGGAGTTTGCTCGGAAGTTTCGCGCGAGGCAGCGGCCAAGCTGATCGCGGAAGGACGTGCTGCGCTCGCGGATGAACATACCGCAAAACACTTCTACGATGCGCAGGCATGCGCGAGGGAAGCAGCGGAGAAGGCTCAACTCGCGAAGCGGCTTCAAGTCGCGATCATTCCTGAGGGCGGCTCTCAAGGCGAGCTTAGCGTTCACACGAAGCCGATCGCATCGAAAAAGTAGGGTCTTATGGCGCTATTCACAGACGCAAACGTCGTGACCGAGGACGACCTGCTTGAGTATGAGACTGCGCTCGATTCCATCGCCGCTTCGCATGGGATAGACATCAACACCAAGATCACGCTTGCGACAAATGCGATTGCCGACAAGCTGATGCTATGGCTTCTCAATGTAGGCGCATCGGATCCGCAGTGGATGAGTCGCAGGCTGTTGGGGTTGTCGACAGTCGTTGTAACGCCCACGCTTCAGCGGTGGCTCTGCTTTGATTCACTCTCACGTTTTTTCTCCGAAGCCTACAACGTGCAACTCAACACCCGGTTCGATGCGAAGCTGACCGAATATAAGAGCGAGACGGAGCGGGCCGCGGATGCGTACTTCCAGTCTGGGGTAGGCATCGTTTACAAGCCGCTTCCCAGACCTTTGGTGCCGCTCGTTTCCGTTGAGACTGGTAGCGCTCCTCAGGGTGGGCTGTTCGTGCAAACGGCCTGGGTGAACGACATCGGCGAAGAGAGCGCGGTCAGCGCTGTGAATGGAAGCGTTCTCACTGCGAGCTCGAGTGTGGTCATCGGCATGGCTGAGGGAGTATTAAAAGCTCCGCCAGCCGCCTGCGGATGGAACGTTTATGCGGGCTCAACAAACGACAGTTTGACCCGGCAGAACTTGGCGCCGTTGCCTATCGGGGCCACGTGGCAGCTTCCTGCTACAGGTTTGATCGACGGCCCTGACGCGTCCGGCGGGCAGCAGCCGAACTGCTGGATCCAGCTGTCGAGGCAGATCCGCCGAGGGTAACTATGCCTCCTCTATCGTTACTCGCAGTGAAAAAGGTAATCAGCATGCTCACGACAGGAGATGCACTTCAACAGGCTCTCACGAATATAGCTGGCGCGGCTCAAATCACACTGCCACAGATCGCCACTACACAGATTGCTGCCAGCTCAGCCGGTGCTGACCTGGCTGATAAGAATATCCAGCTTTCTTATCCGCGAATCTGCCTCTACACGAACGCTGTGCAAAACAAAAAAGCAGAGAAGTTTCGGTCCTTCTCCGGCGCTGTGAGTGTTGTCGCCGAGATCTGGGCGAGTACGAACCTTTTGACTCAGACGGACGAATGGATTCACTTCTATGTGGAGGCATTCTCAGAAGTGCTGCGGTCCAATGTCGGCGATTGGGGAGATGGATTCACTTTCACCGGCAAGTACGATGTGCAATTTCAGCCTCCGAAGGCCGGAGGCTTCGGTTTCGTCGCGTGTTCGAAAGTGACGCTGAGCTGCGATGTAAGCCTTCCTTAACCGTACTGTTATGAGTAACTACATTTTATCGAACGCTAACAGATTCTATGTCGCGCTGGAGGCAAGTTATGCTCAGCCGGCGGCAGTCACGGCAGCGAACAGATTCCCCGCGGTGCACCTGCAGGCACAGCAGGTCCTAGAAGGACTCAAGCGCCAGGACAAAACGGGCACGCGCACATTCTTGGGGTTTTCGAGCAACGGCCGGCGGCAGACCGCGTTCAGTGTCCGGACCTATCTCACTTCGTGGAATGGCAATAATCAGCCGGGGTACGCACCGCTTTTTGAGGCTGCATGCGGAGGAACGCCAGTTGCGAGTTCGGGGTTGATAATCGCCGCCGTGCAAACAGCGACACAGATGTCGACGACCGCACCGCACGCATTATCGAAAGGCTCGGCTGTAGCTTTCGGCGGGGAGATCCGGTTTGTCACGAGCGTAATAGACCCTCAGACGATCACCATTAACGCTCCGTTCTTGAGTCCGCCGTCCGGTAGTAGCGCACTCTCTCCGGCCATTACTTTTCCGTTAGGCACTGTGTTGCCGAGTGTGACTTTGTATGACTACTGGGATCCGGTAACCACAGCCAGCCGCTTGTTACCCGGAGCAGCCGTTGACTCATTGCAGATCGTCGTGAACGGTGATTATCACGGCTTTTCGTTCACCGGGCCTGCTGCCAACCTGCTCGACACCGTTAGTTTTGCGCCGGGCGAGTCCGGCCTACAGGGCTTTCCCGCGGAGCCGGCGCTTGGCAGCTTCGATTACTCCATTGTTCCCGGTCATCTCGGACAAGCCTGGCTCGGTGGAGCGGATCAGTTCTTCACATTAACGGCGGCGAACGTGGAGTTGAAGAACAATCTGGAACTGCGGACGAAGGAGTATGGATCTTCGTATCCGTTGGCAGTGGTACCGGGGCCGCGACAGGTTGGTTCGACGTTCACACTCTTCGCCCAGGACGACGCGCAGACTAATGCGATCTATGCGGCGGCAAAGAACAGAACTCCGGTTCCGGCGATGCTCCAACTGGGTCAGCAGACGGGCCAGTTGATGGGCATTTATATGCCTGCCGTAGTTCCTGAGATTCCCGCGTTTGACGACTCAGAAACCCGCCTTCAGTGGCAGTTCAAAAAGAATCTTGCTCAAGGTGTTGCCAATGATGAAATCTACATCGCCTTCGCATAAAGAGTGTTGCTACTCGAGCATCGTCTGGCATGAAAGCGCGCTTTGTCCGGGCGTGCACTTCGCGATCCGAAGATGCTCGCTCGCCCAGAGAATCGAGCTGACGCAGCGCACACGGGAACTGACGCTCAAGAATGAGTTCCTACGGGCTGGAGATGCAGCCGATCAGCTCGAAGCATCGTTATCAGACCTATTGGCGCGCAAGCTCTATCTTGAATGGGGCCTCGCAGAGATCAAAGGCTTATTGATTGATGCGCAGCCGGCGAATGTGAATCTATTGGTTGAGAAGGGCCCTGAAGATCTGGTCGACGAAGCGATTTCAATGATCAGGTCGGAAACGGCGCTCGACGAGCAAGAAAGAAAAAACTCCTGATCGCATTTCATTTTCAATTCTCCTCGCCAGCCGCGTGGAAATGCGATCCGTGTCGGGCAAGCGGCCTGGCGACGATACGAAATTGCGCTCACCTTGATCGAAGCGGCACGACGACCGGCAAAATTGTTTGGGCGCGGTCGCGAACGACTTCGGCGGCATGTCCGAAGTCGATCATTACGGCTCAAAGCGCAGCATGGCTTGAGGAATTTCTGATCTGGAAGGAACTGGGCGGCGGGGGAGGCCCTCTGTTCTCGATGGACGCGAAGTCGGTCGAGGCGATGCTCCTTCTTGAACGCGAATGGCAAGCGGAGAAGCAAAATGTCCAGCAGTAAGAACTTATTAACATCGATTTTCAGCCAGCTGAGTAAATCGAATACCACGGGTACCAGCCTGACGACATTTAGCGCGACGGATCTGATCGGTTCGATGCTGTCCACATCGGACAATCAGCGATCTGGGCAGCCACGAATAGGGGCGGGCAATGAGTTAAAGCCGCTCGGTTTCAGCGCGAGGGACGTGCCCGCGGGTATCAAGTTCGGGTCGCCTTCCAGTTTAGGCGCTAGCGCGGGCAGTTCTTCTGGCGAGTGGGGCAAGGTGCTGAAGCATAGCCTTTCGGGCGGTGTCGCGAGCAACATCACCAGTGGCGGCGGTCTCAGCCTGCTTGGAAGCATTGGCGGTTTGGGAGGCGTGTTTTCGGGCTTATCAAACCTTTTCGGAGGGGGGAAGACTACCCTTCCGGCGCTGGTGCCTTTTCAACTTCCACAGTCGCAGCAGGCAACCATATCGGTGGGTTCGAACGGTGCCTCGGATTATCAGAGCGGCAATACCTCGACTGTTGTTACCGGAACCGGCCAAAACACAACTTCGGGCATTCAGTATCAGAGTGCGCAGATCGCCCAGGCAGTCAAGCAGGCACTGCTCAACTCGAGTTCTCTGAATGACGTAATCGCGGAGATTTAGATGCCGAATTTCCCGACCCTAAGTACTGGAGTGGTTGCGCAGTACCCGCTGGCGATTAAGACGGGCCAAGGCGCACACGTTGTCAGATTTCTGGATGGAGCAGATCAAAGATTTCTCACGCAGGCCAAAATGCTGCGCAGTTGGAGAATTCAGCTGGATCTCCTGAGCGAAGAAGAGATCAGGCAGTTAGAGGCGTTTTTCGTAGAACAGGCCGGCGATTACTCGACCTTCGCATTTCCGGATCCTTACAGCGGGACGACTGTACCCAATTGCCGGTTTGCTGCGCCGGGCTTTGTGAGCGAGTATCTGGGTATCGATTCGGCGTCGACTGAGTTCTGGGTGATTGAAACATATGGCTAGTTTGTTTTTCCCCCAGTTCTCGACGGGCGCAATCGCCCAATACCCCCTTCGCAGAGGGCACCTCGCTCGAAGCGTCAAGAATGTACTCCCTTCAGGCGAACTGATCCTTTTGCCTGACCCTGGCGCTACGAAGCTTGTCTGGCAATTGGCTTACTCGGCCCTGAATGCAGCCGATCTGCAGCAGCTTCAAACGCTTTTTCAGGAGTGCCAGGGGTCGGTCCATGCATTTACGTTCATTGACCCGGTTGACAACATGCTGAGCGGAAGTGCAACTTTGTCGTCGGCGTTCTGGACCATCCCGAGCGGCATTACCGTATCGTCAGCCATGCCTGACCCGATGGGCGGCTCAGGAGCGCTTGTACTGACGAACACCGGGCAGAGTGCGCAGGCGATCACGCAGACGCTCGCGGTTCCGGCCTGGTATCAGTACTGCTTTTCGGTATACGCAATGAGCAATCAACCCTCGACGCTGACATTAACGCGCCAAGGCGCTTCGTCAGCGGCCGAGACAGCCTGCACAATTGGCAGTAACTGGACCCGTGCTGTTTCTGCGGGGGTGTTGGGAGACACCGCCGCAACCTTTACAGCCGGTTTACAATTAGCGGCGGGCCAGCAGGTGACAGTATTTGGGCCTCAGCTGGAACCGCAAACAGCGCCATCGCGCTATTGGCCCACACTTCAAAAAGGCGGGGTCTATGCGGCCGCTCATTGGAGCGTGAACGAACTGCTCATTGCGGCGCAAGGCCCGAATCTCTTCGCAACAAACTTCTCAATCGAAGCAGCCATTCAGGACTGAGACATGGCAACTATAAATCAGGTTAAACAGCTCGCAGAAGCCGATACACCACTCCTGTTCTTCGAGTGTGTTCTGCCCTCCGGTGAAATGCAATATTGGAGCAGCCACTCGATGGTATTCAACGGCCAACCGTATTCAGCTCGTGTTCTGAAACACAATCTGTTTGACCTGCAACTCTCGGCCGACGACGCAATGGACGGTATCAGTCAGCTCTCCGTGGTGCTGGCGAACGCAGATTCGGCCATTTCGGAGTTGAATACCGAGATCGGGTTGAAGGGTACTCAACTTACCGTCTATTTTGCATTCGCGGATTTGCCTTCGGGGACGATTACGACCGAGAGCACGACTCTGTTCCGTGGCGTGGCCGGAGATCCGGATGAGATTACGGAAGACGCGCTTACTCTCACATTCACGAACAAACTGAGCCTGCAGCGCATTCCCCTACCAGAGGTGCGGATTCAGCGATCGTGTGCGTGGAACTTTCCCGCTTCCCCGGATCAGAGAGCCGAGGCGCTGAACGGCGGAAGCCTCGGCCGGTATTCACGTTATTACCGCTGCGGGTACTCAGCGGATGTTGCTGGCGGAGTTGGGAATTTGAGCTCCGGACAAGCATTTACATCGTGCGACTATTCGCGAACCCAGTGCATAGAGCGCGGTATGTTCTCGCGGGACGCGCGGGGAAATGTTACGAAACGCTTCGGCGGGTTTGAATATGTGCCTTCGCTCATCACGGTAAGAACGGCCGGCGCCACAACCACGCACCCATCGCCGCTCCAAGAGAACAGCGCTAAATACAATGATCCGGTCCCGCTTGTCTACGGCACCGGCTGGATCAAAGCTCTCATCATTTTCTCGCGAAACGACGGCAACTTGACCCACATGGAAGCCCTGCTCAGCATGGGAACCATCCAGGGCGTCATGAAAGTTGTGGTGAACGATATCGAGATTCCGCAAGCGGTTCCCGGGCACGATATGACAGCAACCGGCTGGTTCTCAGTGGTGACGACCGGCACGCGTCAAGGATCGTTCAATCTCGATTTTTCGGATTCGAACGGCAATCCGCTGGGCGACCCCTACGGAAGCATGGCGGTTCTTTCAATCGTGGTACCGAATCGCATTAGCAGCGGCCGCTCTTTGCCGAATGTCGAGGTTCTTCTGCAAGGCATGCAGATTGACTCGTTCAATCTCGACGGAAGCTTCCAAGCTACGGCCTACACGAACAACCCGGCGTGGGTTATTCTCGATATTCTTCGCCGCAGCGGCTGGTCCATTGCGGATCTCAACCTGCCAACCTTTGCCGTATCTGCTGCGTTCTGCCAGGAGCTGTTGAGCACGACCGATTTGAACGGCAATCCGCTGCAAGTGCCCCGTTACGAATGCAATCTGGTGCTTACCAAACGGCAGAGTGCTGCTACCCTTATCCGCGGTATCCGTGTGGCGTCCAGCCTGATGCTGAGATATGGTTACACAGGCCTGCTGGAACTCCTGCCGGAAACCACGATCGCGGCACAACAACCAACGCTGCCAGATGGTTCGAACAGCACCGAAACGCTCTTCGGCGGCTGGCCGGCGTATGAATTTAGCGACGCGTCCGCGCCTTTTTCCGGGATTGTTCGCAACCCAAATGGCTCCTCCAGCGTACGCCTCACTTCAAGGACGATTGCGGAGACATCAAACCGGCTCAGCGTCGAGTTTCAGGACGAATCGAACGAATATCAGCAGGACAGCCTCTCGGTCGTAGATGCGGGCGATTCGTCGCTTATCGGATACGAGATTAGCAGCCAGTCTACGGCTTTAGGAATTGCTAACTTCAGCCAGGCTACTCGAGTGTTATTGCGTCAGCTGGACAAATCCACTAAGGGCAACCTGTTTATTCAATTCCAGACAAGTTTTCGAGCTTTAAAGGTAAGACCCGGCGACATTATTACGGTTACGTATGCGAAGGAGGGACTTCAGCGGGTACCATTTCGTGTGACCAAGCTCTCCCCATCCATGAACTATGAGGTGGTCACGATATTGGCTCAGATCCACGACGACGATTGGTATAGCGACAATCCAACTGTGTTGAGAAACGCAGGACGGCAACCCGCTGCTCAGACGCGGGTGCCGCGACCGCTGATAGGTGTGAACGCACACCTCTCGCCAACTGGCACATTCGAGTCGTTCGATTTCGCAATCAGCGAAGCTATTCATGCGCAGCAGGATGGAACTGCGACAGATATTCTGACCGTCTCTTTTTCGCAACCATCGAACCCGAGCCCGAATTCCCCTGGTCTGCCTTTAGTGAGTCTTTCACCACAGTTCACGTCCGCTGGCGGCACGCTTCAAGGCGGCAGCAACTTATATTATGCCGTCTCGGCGATCGATGGGTCTGGGAATGAGGGCATGCTGTCGTACACAATACCGTGCGCCGTGCCGTCAGGAACGAACGCCAATACAGTCACGATCAGCGGCCTGAGCTTCCCCCCCGGGGCGGCTTCTTTCAATGTGTACCGGGGGAGCACGCCACAGCTTTTGTACCGTATCGCTTCCCGTGTCGCTGTGGCCGGCTCATACACCGACACCGGTGCGGCGCCCCAGCCGGTGGGGCCGCCGGATCCCAGTTTTGATCACGCGAATTTCTATTACCGGTATGAGTATGCGGGACCATTTCCTGCCACAATCTTTTCCTCAACAACCGTCGGCTGGTCCGATATGGGAGCGAACAATCTGGTCTATGCGGGCCGGGTGGTACGCATCATCGAAGGGACAGGCGCCGGACAGGAGCGTTCGATTTCGAGCAACACTCAAACCACTCTAACCGTCATGCCGGCGTGGTCGACCGTTCCGGATTCGAGCAGCGTATTTGTGATTGTCGATTCATCGTGGAGATTTGCGGCGATAACCGCGAGTAGTCCCGCCCAGTTTGAAATTCCGTACCAGACAGGAACGGCGATCCAGATCTCAGGAAGAGCAGCAAATGTCAACAATCTGGAAGCATCTCCGGATTTGTGCCCGTTAACGAGGTGGACTCTGGGAGGAGGTCAGACAGATGTCGGTACCGCCGGAATTCCGGGGTTTTCTGTTGCGGTTCCGGGAGGTGGAGATGTGGTGCTATCGGGCGTGGGCTTCAGCAATTTGGCAAATACTTCGTCCGTGAGCAGCGGAACTCTCCAGTTGTACTGGTGGAACGAATTGCTTGCAGCCAACTCGTATTCATTGGCTTCGGCTGTCGATGCCGTGACTCAATCCATTACCCTGGCGGAGGCCGCCTCTCCGAATCCGGGCGATGTGATCCAGATCGATGCTGAATTGATGAGCATCGTATCCGTCAATGCGGCTGCAAACATGTATAGCGTTGTGAGGGGTGTGCTCTCCTCAACTCCTACAGCTCACAACGCAGGAGCGGCCGTCCTTCATCTGAGCTCTTCGAATGTCATTGTGCCGTTTGCGCCGGGATTCTTTGAGAATCGCGCGTCCCTAAATTACCTCCACACATTTAATCTGCCGGATGCGAGAATCTGCGCCGCGGAATTCTTCGTTTCAAATTCTTTCGGAAGCAGCCAGGCAAACCAGGTTTGCTACACAGGGCTGCCCGATGGAGGTCTGCGAACCCTCTCTGGCGGTCAGTTCTCTATCCAGGTCGGCGGAAATCTTGCCACCCAGCAGAACGCGGCGCCACCGCTATTCATCGAAGCTGCGCATGCGGTCCGGGATATTCGGGCGTCAGTTAATCAAGCGGCCAGCGGCTACAACATATCCATCGATATTCTCCAGAATGGGGTCGAGTACTGCCAGCTTCAGATCCCTTCCGGCGCTACAACTTCAAACATCATCGATGGCGCCTCCCTACCAGCCTTGGCCGAAGCGGCGACAGTCTCGATCAACATCACTTTGAATGTTGTTCCAAATGCTCCGTCTATGAATCCAGGGCGCGACCTGACAATTACGATCCGGCTATAAGCGCCATGGCAGAACAACTATATAAGCTAAGTCCTGACCGAGACTTACAGTGTTACTTTCTCACGCCGTCGGCTATAGCGGCAATGAGTCAGGCGAGTCCGACGGGATTTACGGTTTCCGGAAAATGGCGCCAGCAATTCGACTGGGCAGTCGTCGAGTGGAATCGGGACAATGTCTTCGAGCATCCGGCTCTTCGCTATTTGCCCGACGGTGATTTGAGCGGGCTTGTTCTGAATTACCGGGAGAGCTGCGCAGGCTGTATTCCGATCCAATCAAACCTGGTGCCAATCGTGGCGTGGGACAGCCTCCGGATTTGGGCGACTCCACAAGGTGGATCCGAGACGGTCTATTCCGTTCCGCTCGCGCCGCTTGCGACACCGGTTGCAGGGGAGTTCACCCCCGCTTCCGCTACCATGACGCTCACGGCGTCGCCCGGTGTAGGTCAACGAGTTGGATTGGCGCTGTTGGAGCAGCAATACTCGTACACGGTTCAGGCCGGCGATCAACTTCCGAATATCGCAGCGGTGATTGCATCGAAGATTAATCAAGCAAGCCAGACGTTTTCGGCTGCAAACAACGGATCATCGGTAACGATTACCTGGAATGCAACTGCTCCCGGCGCTCCGTACAGTAATCTGCTTGGCGCGAATGGCAACCGCATCACCGTGTACGGATTCGCAGAACGAGGCGTTGCGGTCTGGCAGGAACCGGCCGTTGTGTTTAGCGGCGGGGCGTTCCCGGCGGAGTATCAGATCACCATCGATTTTGGCTCGCTGCAGGTAGATGGGGTTCGCGTTCCCACAAACAATATCCGCAAAATGAGGTGGACGTGGGCCGCAGACCTGCAGAATGGCAGCTTCAAACAGAGTGAGTTTCAGGTTTCTATCTCGCAGTGGACCGTAACGGGAAATAATCGCGCGTACCGCGTTGCAGGTCCGGGCAGCCGGCGAATCGAAGATACGGACTCCGCGGTAGTTTACAGCGGTACCTGGAGTGTGCAAACGGGGAGTTACTCTGGAAGTAAGATCCATCTTACGACCAACGAAGGTGACAGCTGTACTATTCGGTACAGTGAAACCGCCACTCACGAACTGTTGTTTGGGACAAGAATGTTATCTCCCGGTGCAAGCCTGGCGTTTGCCCTGGATTCCCAACCGGCGATCACAGTAAATCTCGATCGGCCCGGAGAAGATGTCCTCATCAGAGTTCCTGTCGGAACGGTTCCGGCGGGCGCGCACACTCTGACGTGTACTCATGCAGGTCCGCCCGGAAGTGCACTGTATTTCGATTTCCTTGAGATCGCTTATCCGTCTCCGAACCTGCCGGAGTTTCCGCCTCAGTCTCAGTTTGCGCTCGCTACTGACTGGGACACCTATCATTCTCAATCGCTGCCTGCGGAACGGACGGCATGGCTCGTGAATGCGCTTGGATATCAAGGGCGGCTGAATCACTACGCAGGCGCGCTGTGGTTTTACGAATTAGTTCGGAGCGGAACGGTTTATGGATCGGCCGCGATGACATTTACTTCTGAATTAATCGGTGTTTCGGTCTTGTGGTTGAGCCTTGCTGCTCCGAATTCGCCGCCGACTCTCATTGCACATGCGATCTTACAGGACGATACGCCGGCAACGGTTGCACAGGCGTTTGCAGGCCTTATCAATGTGGGTACGAATCTGGTCTGGGCAAGTGCGGTGGGCGATCAGTTAACCATAACCGCTCGCAGTATGGGTGTTGCCGGAAATGGCATAGATGTTCAATTAGGTCTATCCACTGACGGACAGACTCTATCGACCGTGTATCTCTCGGCGGTTTCGGAGGGAGGTGTTGATGGCTCCCCTTACAATCTCGATACCTCCGACGCTTTGAATTCGACGTTGATTGCTGCGGCTGATTACTGGCGAACGGACCTGGATGCGATGCCTCGAATGAATCGCGCCGCTCGGGATTGGCACCAGGCCTACTTCGCAGCGCTCAAGAGCTATGGTATCGAGGTCGTCGCGTCATTCAGCATGGAGTTAATGAATGGCGACCCCTCGCCGGCTGTAGGAATCGTCCAGCAATATCCCGACGGGTCGCCAGTGGTTCTGAATACGCCGTCCGTGCAGACGAACTTTTCACCGCTATCTACAGCATTCTGGACACAGGCGTATCTGGACATGGCAGGCCTGCAAGCCGCGGCTGGGCTCACGCCGTACTTGCAGTTCGGCGAAGTCCAGTGGTGGTATTTTCCGAAAGCGAGCGTGGGAATGCCCTTTTACGACGGCAGTACGCAGCAGCAGTTCCAGGCACAATACGGCGTTCCGATGCAAACTATCACCAGCAACACGGTAGATCCGTCCCAGTATCCGAATGAAATGGCGTTTCTCCCGGCGTTGATTGGCCGATATACGTCTGCGATTCGAACTGCTGTTCAGGCGAAGTATCCTGGTGCGCGATTCGAAGTACTTTTCCCGACCGATACGAACGACACGGCGCTAAACATGCTCGTGAATTTTGCCACTCCGGATTGGACAGCGGCGAATCTAACGTGCCTCAAAACTGAAAGTTTCAGCTTTACCGCGGCGAACAATCTCGACCAAAGCACTTACTCTTTTGGTGTAAGCGCGGCCAAAGGCTTTCCTAATAGCCAGCGCAGCCATCTGATCGGCATTTCTGATGCTTGGACATCCTGGATGAAGGAAGCGGATCTGGCGCAGTCTGCCGGGTTGGAATCAGTGGTTTTGTTCGCGCTCGACCAATATTGTTTAATCGGATATCCGCCGCCGCCCTTCGTGAAAGGGACCAGGAGCCAGCGTCTCGGGTAACGATTGTTGCCCGTTAAGATGGTCGATTCATGATCTATGCCATCACCGTTTCTTTTGTGGTTCTCTTGCTGTGCGGCATAACGGCTTATAAAGCGACTCAGGTCAAAAGCAAGGCGGATTTTCTTGTCGCGGGCCGGAGTCTTAGCTGGCCGGTGCTGGTTTTTACCCTGCTCTCATCCTGGATTGGCGCAGGAAGTCTGCTCGCCGGCGCTGAAAACGCGTATAAGCACGGGTTCGTAGCGCTCTGGCAGCCGCTTGGGGGCTGGCTTGGGTTGCTCCTGATCGCAATGATCGCGGGCAGGGCTCGGCACTTTGCACAATTTACCGTGCCGGATCTGCTCGAAGCCCGATATAACGCTACCGCTCGCGTGCTCGCGACCATTGCTATCGTTATTTCCTACACGATTATTACCAGTTATCAATTTATCGGCGGCGGCGACATTCTTCACCTGATTTTTCCGGTAATTCCACGCACGGCCGGGCTGTATATTATGGCCGGCTTCGTCATTTTCTTTACCGCAGCCGCCGGAATGGAATCCATTGCGTATCTCGACCTGGTGATCGGCTCGCTTGTGACGTGTACGGTGATCATTGCGGTCCCGATTCTGCTGAATCGAGTAGGCGGGTGGCGCGTTGTGCATGCATCGCTGCCGGCAACTCATTTTCAAGTTCTCGGCGATTACAGTCTGGGCGGCGCCGTAGGGCTGATGTTGCCGACGATGCTGCTTCTGATTGGCAATCAGGGCATGTACCAGAAATTCTTTTCGGCGAAGTCGGAGAGCGATGCCAGGAAATCCGTTATCGGATGGATCATCGGCACCGTTACGCTCGAGACGTTGCTGGTGGCCGTGGCAGTGATCGCAAGCGCAAAATTGCACACGGACCGGCCGCGCGAAATCATTCCCCTCACGGCCCGCCAGGCGCTGCCTAGTATTCTGGGAGCGATCCTTTTAGGTGGCGTATTCGCGAAGGTGATCTCGACCGCGAATAATTATCTCTTTTCACCGGCAACCAACCTCATTCATGACGTGTATGAGCGCTTCATCAACCGCAACGCCACCCAGCGGCGTACGCTGATCGTGTCACGCCTGATCGTCGTTCTGCTTGGGACCTTCGCCATTCTACAGGCCACACAATTCGAGTCGATTTTACGGGCATCGCTCTATGCGTACACGGTTTATGGCGCGGCGGTGACGCCAGCGGTAATGGCAGTCTTTTTCTGGCGCCGTACAACGACGGCCGGCGCCGTCGCTTCCATCCTGTTGGGTACTGTAATTACGGTCGGCTGGGAACTTGCGCAGCAGTTTGGTCCGACTTCCTGGATCGCTAAAATCGGCGGCATTGATGCCGTCTATCCAGCGCTACTTGCATCCATCAGCAGCCTCATTGTCGTGAGTCTGCTCACTCCAAAACCTTCGCCGCAGCAACTTGCAAAACTGGACAACGCTTAAAATCAGCCTCATGGATATTGAACGAATTCAAGAGGCGCTTCGCCAGAGTTCAATCGACGGCTGGCTCTTTTTTGATCACCACCGGCGGGATCCACTGGCTTATCGAATCCTGGGAATTCCTGACCACGTTCAGCCCACTCGCCGCTGGTATTATGTCGTTCCGTCGACAGGTGTTCCGCGCCGTCTCGTTCATCGAATTGAGAGCGGTGCACTTGATACGCTGCCGGGCGAGAAGAGAATGTACGCCAGCTGGGCGGATCAGCAGCAAAAACTGAACCAGATGTTATTTGGATGCTCGCGAATCGCCATGCAGTACTCCCCAGACTGCGCGATACCGTACATATCCTTGGTGGATGCCGGGACGGTGGAATTGGTGCGAGCAGCAGGCGTCGAGGTTGTCAGCTCCGCGGACCTGGTGCAACAATTCGAGGCCCGCTGGACAGAAGAGCAGTATGAGCAGCACGTCGCAGCGGGCAAGCTCGTCGACGACGCACGGCGTGAAGCGTTCGCGTTCATTGGCCGGAAACTGCGGGCCAAAGAAGCTGTTACTGAGTATCAGGTGCAGCAGTTCATACGCGAGCGGTTTGCGCAATCCGGGCTCGTTACTGATCACGGGCCGATCGTGGCGGTGAATGCGAATGCCTCTGACCCGCATTACGAACCAAGCCGGGAGAGATCGTCCCATATTCAGATGGGTGACCTCGTTCTGATCGATCTCTGGGCGAAGCTCGATAAGCCTGATGCTGTGTTCTACGACGTGACGTGGACAGGATTTTGCGGCGAAACGCCGCCTGACCAGATTCGAAATGTGTTCGAGATAGTTCGCGATTCCCGTAAGGCTGCGTCGGATTTTGTGATCAGGAGCATTGCAGCCGGGAAGCCGATCGCCGGATTCGAGGTGGATGACGTGTGCCGGGGGCACATTGCGGAAAAGGGATTCGGCGAGTACTTCTTCCATCGCACGGGACATAGCATTGGAACAGAGGTTCACGGTACCGGAGCGAATATGGACAATCTCGAGTGCCACGACGACCGGCGTATTCTTCCTCGAACCTGCTTTTCTGTCGAGCCGGGTGTTTACCTGCCCGATTTCGGAATACGTTCGGAAGTAAACGTCTATGTGGGTAGCGGGTTCGCGCGCGTTACAGGAGACGAGCAGCACGCGCTGGTGGTGATCTAACACCCATATTTTCTGCGCGATAGATCTGATCAATTATTTTGATTTGCTGGTTATAGCGCAAGCGTTTTACCTTTTGGTATGGCGACCGCTAGTCACTTGGATGCCCCCTCGTCCCTCGTCGGACTTCTTCACCGCATCAGCAACATCGTAAGCTCGGAGCTTTCGCTCGACGAGATGCTCGGCGAAATCGTCGGCCTGACTGTTCAAGTCACCGATTGCGACGCTTGCCTTGTGTACCTTATTGAACGGGAAACGAACGAGATCGTGTTACGAGCATCGCAGGTTCCTCACCAGGGCGATCTGGGTAATATCCGCCTGAAAGTCGGCGAAGGCGTGACCGGTTGGGTGGTTGAGCATCGATCGATCGTGGCGCTTGCCTCTAACGCGTCGGCCGACAGCCGCTTCAAGCGATTTCAGGCGCTGGTGGAAGATACCTACGAGGCGTTCCTTTCTGTGCCGCTGGTCAGCGGAGGCGATGTGATCGGCGTCATCAATGTCCACCATCGGGAACCGCACGCCCACACGTCCGATGAAATTGCGCTGCTGACATTTGTCGGCGAGCAGATGGGCGGGGCCATCACGAAATCTTTCCTTGCCGAGGAGAACGTCCGGCTCCAGGAAGAGACCGCTGAAATGCGGCGGCAGCTCGAAACGCGAAAAATCGTCGAGCGCGCCAAGGGAATCTTGCAAATGCGGCACAATCTCACCGAAGAGGAAGCTTATCTGCGCTTGCGCAACGAGAGCCGGCGGCTCCGGCGCCCAATGCGTGAATTGGCGGAAGCAATCATCCTTTCCGAAGATCTCAGCCGCAAGAGCGAACGCCTGCAATAAATACGAGTCCTCGTTAGAATCGAGGTTTGGAGACCGATCTCTTCTGCGAGTTCCGGCCGTTCTGGAGGAACCCGCACCTACTTACGATTGCGGCCAATTTCTGGCCGCGCAGCATAGACCGGAGGCGGTTTCCCGCTGTTCGCAAAGAATACCGTATTGCCCGCGGCATCACGATCATCGGATTCGAGCATCTCCCGGACATACCAGCTCGGGGCGAAATAGTTCTTCTGCACGGATTGGAAGGCTCGGCGGACTCGGGGTACATGGCGAGTTTCGCTCAGCAGGCGCTAGAGCGCGGCTTCGCCGTTCACCGTCTGAACATGCGGACCTGCGGCGATACTGAGCGGTACTGCGAAACGATGTACCACTCCGGGCTGACGAGCGACACGAAGGAAATCCTCCGGCGTCTGGCGCGAGAGGGCCGCGGCCCGCTGTTTCTAATCGGATTTTCGCTTGGCGGCAACGTGGCGCTAAAGCTTGCAGCCGAATTTTGCGAAACGAACTTCCTCGCCGGCGTCGTCGCTGTTTCCACGCCGATTGATTTGGCTGAGGCTGCCCGCGCCATCGGCAAGCCTTGTAATGTTCTCTATGCAAGGCGATTCCTGCGAAGTTTGTGCTCACGTGTGCGGCGCATGAACGAAATCGCGCCTGATCTGTACTCGATTCAGGGTCTCGATCAGGTGAAAACCATCTGGGAGTTCGACGACCGGTTTACCGCCCCTCTTTTTGGCTTTGGCACAGCGGCGAATTATTACCACACTCAATCGGCTGCGCGGCTTCTGCATGCGATCCGGGTCCCGGCTCTTCTAATCGCGGCTAAGGACGATCCACTGGTGCCGTTCGAAATATACGATCTGCCGGTGTTTCAAACCAACTCCGCGCTCCGGCTGCTTGCGGCCGAACGCGGCGGGCACCTCGGATTCTTGTCGAGGTCAAGCCCGCGCTTCTGGGTGGATCATGTCGCCTTGAATTGGATAGATGAGCTTCTGAACAACGGCTACCCGGCGCTGCAACGCGGAGCACTGTATGGCTGAGAAGCACCGCAGAAGTGCGTCGTTTGTTGAGGCGATAAGAATCGCGATCGATTCGCTGAATAAGAACAAGCTGAGGAGCTTTCTGACGCTGCTGGGGATCATTCTCGCAACCACCACTCTTATCTCGGTAACGGCGCTCATCCATGGCATGAACCTGTACATCGCGACGAAAGTGTCGAACATGGGAGCCGATGGGTTTCAGATCATTCGCATGGCGTTTGTCGGCTTTGATCCGAAGAAGCTGATGTTAATGTCCAAGCGCAATCCGCAGATCAAGAAAGAGGAGTACGAGTTCATCAAAGAACACGCGAGGCTGGTGAAAGGCATCGGCATTATCAGCACGCGCACAGGCCGCGTGAAGTTCGCAGGCCAAACTGACGATGCCGTTCAGATCAGCGGAATCACACCGGACATTCTCACCCTCAACAATATCCAGGTCGAACAAGGGCGGGGCATCAGTGAAAGCGAGGAGCGGCGTCATGCAGCCGTCGCGTTCATCGGCAATGATGTTCGGAAGCAATTCTTCGAGAATCGCGACCCTATCGGCAAGACAATTGAGATCGACGGCTTTCCGGTGGAAGTAATCGGCACGGCGAAGGCTCTCGGCAGTGTATTTGGCAATTCGCAGGACAACTTTGCCATGATTCCCGCCGGCACATTTTTCAAGAAATACGGGACATCACAGGGAATGAATCTTGTCGCGAAAGCGATCGATGAGGGGCATCTGCAGCAGGCTGAGGACGAGAGCCGCATGCTGATGAGAGTGTTCCGGCATCTGCGGCCCGGTCAGGATGATAACTTCGCAGTGATTTCATCCGATTCGTTCGTAAGCTTGTGGGAGCGTTTGACGGCTGCGATTTCGGCCACGGCCGTCGGCGTTGTTTCGGTGTTTATGGTGGTGGGAGGAATCGTAATCATGAACATCATGCTCGCGGCGGTGACTGAGCGCACGCACGAGATCGGCATCCGCAAATCGTTGGGGGCCCGCCGGTCCGATATTTTGAATCAATTTCTGGTAGAGTCCTCGATGCTTGCGGCTTCGGGCGGCTTGATCGGCGTTATCCTCGCCTGGCTGATATCAACGCTGATTCGAAACGCAGCATCCATTCCCATGTCGCTGCCCATCACATCGGTGATTATCGGAGTGGGATTATCGGCCATTGTCGGACTATTCTTCGGCATTTATCCCGCGTCGCAGGCTTCGAAACTCGACCCTATTGAAGCATTGAGGACAGAGCGATGAACTGGCTGGCGGTATCGAATGCGATGTCGCTGGCCCTGCAGACCATCCGCGAGCACAAGCTGCGAGCTCTGTTGACGGTTCTCGGAGTGGTGATGGGGACCGGAACCATTATCGGGGTGGGATCCATTTTGACGGGCCTCGATTCGACCATCTCGAACGCTATTGAAAGCTTCGGCCCGAACACGATTATGATTTTCAAGTTCCGCTTCGGTTTCAGGAGCCCGAACTTCACAGCCGAGGAGCGAACGCGGAAACCGCTGACGTATCAGAATGCCGAAGACATTCGCGAGCGCTGCGACGCTTGCCAGCGGGTCTCGGCGATACTGCTTCCGCCGAATGCGCTCACAGGAGGCGTCGCCAACGCCACCTACAAAGGGAACACAGTGTATGGTGTGCAAGTCCAAGGTGTTGGGGCAGAGCAGGCGCAAGGCGGTCAAGTGCAGTTGAATGCGGGCCGTTTCTTCACGGACGAGGAGAACCGCAGGCGCACGCCGGTGGCGGTAATCGGACAGGACGTGGAGAATGGGCTGTTTCCGGACGGATATCCAATCGGCAAGCAGATCGTGGTGGATGGACAAGAGTATGAAGTGATCGGCGGCATGAACAAGCCGCCCGCATCAGCATTTGGTCAACCTGACATGCGCGTTCTGGTACCGTACTGGACAATGCAGAAGAACTACCCGTCGGCGCACGAGAATTTTCTGTCCGTAATCGCGAAGCCGGGCATGTTGTCACAAGCAGAGGATCAGACACGCGTCATTCTGCGCGTCGGCCGGCGCGTCCCTTACAGGCAGCCCGATAACTTCGCTATGTCGACGGCGGAGCAGATGGTCAGCGACTTCCGGCAGATCACCTCGATGGTGGCCCTCACGATGGTGGTACTCAGCTCCGTCGGCCTGCTGGTGGGCGGCATCGGTGTGATGAACATCATGTTGGTGTCGGTGACGGAGCGAACGAAGGAGATCGGTATCCGAAAGGCCATCGGAGCGCGCCGGTCCGATATCGTCCTGCAATTTCTGCTGGAGGCGATCGTGCTCACCGGATTGGGGGGACTCGCCGGGATCACTTTCGGCTGGCTGGTCTCGGTTATCAGCCGGCTTGTGTTTCCGAGCCTGCCCACTTCGGTCCCGTTGTGGGCGGCAGCGCTAGGCCTAATCGTTTCGGCG
>JAFAMM010000423.1 GCA_019233375.1 Acidobacteriaceae bacterium | reverse complement strand
GGCTTATACTTGTCTGCCAGATCGGGGCCAGGCACTTGCGAGTAAAAGTTAACTGTACCGTTTCCTGGAAATTGAATGACATCACTCGGCGCCGTAGTCGACGTTGTGAACAACTCAACGTCACCAGCCACGCCCGTGAAGGGCAGCGTGTAACTCAAGACTGGCGTCTGAAACGGAGCGAACGGATTCGTTCCGGTCGCGGTAAAGCTCAACGCCTTACCGTTGATCGTTCCGTGACCGTTCTCGTCCAGCGAAATGGTGGAGGCTGACGCGCTCAGGGTAAAGCACGCCAAAAGTGCGCTGCACAAGGCAAAGTAATTCGAGATGCTCTTCATGGCTGTGTGTCCTCTCGATGTTTCGTTTGAATGAACATATCTGCAAAGCAAGCGCGGCAAATAACGGTGATAGATTAGCGTGCGCCGCTTACCTGTTACGTAGGGAATTTCCTAGTACCGTAAGCCGGGGCCGCAATCTCAGAAACGCAGCGCGGCTGTTCCGGTACGAACGGCGTTACCGCCGCTCGTTCACTGTGTTCCGCCCGTCATTGGCGAGCTGGCAAAGATAAACACCCCGGTTCCCCCGGGCTTGCCGAGCGGTGTGATTGTCACCGTAGCGCCTCCCTGG
Organism: Acidobacteriaceae bacterium; assembly: GCA_019233375.1. Taxonomy (GTDB): domain Bacteria; phylum Acidobacteriota; class Terriglobia; order Bryobacterales; family Bryobacteraceae; genus Bog-105. The sequence goes on along the minus strand of JAFAMM010000423.1, from coordinate 7,549 downwards.
GGAATCAATGCGGTGATATCTACAACGCGTTGTTCTCCGTCCTTCAATCCAGCGACCTCAACCGGAACCGCCACGAGGCCATAGTCGATGCCGATTCTCACGTTTTTCAGTCCCGGGGTACCGTTCTCAATCGTAATTACGCCGAGTTGGGGCATAACGTCCTTGACCGTAATCGGCACCGGCCGCCCGGCCACCCGCGCCGCGTCGACGAATATCGGGTCGATCATTGCTACGTTTCCTGCCACGTCCGTGAGCTGGAATACCACGTAAGAAGATGTGTCGGTTTCCGTCTCAGTGAAATTAATCACGTTGTTCGTCCCTACCGGAAACGTAGGTATGGAAACCTGCGCGTCCACCACTTCGGTCGCGATAATCGACTTTAATCCTGATTGCGTGTCCCACGCGGTAAACCCGAGCACATACGAGTTGCCCGACTGTGTGTAGCTGCAACAGGTCCACTGCGGCGGCGTCGTGTCAGGAGTGGTCACGGTGAGAGCAACGTTCGCGGAGCGCACAATCCCGCCCTCGGTGCCTTCAACGAGCAGAGGATACGTTCCGGTCGGCGTGGAACTCGCCGCGTTGATCGTCAGAGTGGATGAACCGGAGCTGCTTAGAGAAGGCGGATTGAAAGTGGCTGAGGCTCCCGGTGGAAGTCCGGTCACACTCAGGTTTACGGCGGAGCCGAGCGATTTTAAAGCCGTTACGGTCGCGGTCATACTCGCCTTTGAATTCTGAAGCACTGATAATGTGGGTGCGGACGCGGCAACACTGAAATCGCTGAGTTCACCATAAACCACAACCTGATTGGAATGTGTTGCGGCATATACGCGCCCGTTGGCAATGGTGGGCGTGGTGAATCTGGGAAACGAGGGCAAGGCGTCGCGGCCTGCATTCTGGTTACTGTTCCAAAGCTGAGTTGCCACGTTCGCGGCGTTCAGTGCGTAAAGGGTTGCGCCCGTTGAACTACTATCACTGACAAACGCCCACACGATCCCTGTTCCGGCCGCATTGCTGTTGCCCGACACTGCGAATGAGGCGGGAGGGTAGGTCGTACTGACGTTGCCTATAGAAGACGCTGTGGCGTTGAAAGTTCCGCTCGAAGGCGAAAATGTGTAGGCCCGGATCACGTCATCCGAACCCCAGACGTACAGCGTATTGTTCCAAAATGCTAAGTGATGAATCTGGTCGCACCCGCTCATGCTGAAGGTACAGCTTTTCCCGCCGGTAGCCTGGAAGCTCTGTAAGACCTGAAAACTCTGTACGCCAGAAAGATTGTTGGAGTTGAACAGATAAATGACTCCGTCCTTGCCGCCGGTTACAAACAGATTCGTGTCTGGAATGTTGAGCGGGCCGCTGGAGGCAAAGTCGAGGTCATAGTTGTTCAGAGCGGCGTAGTCAGCCGGCGGATAGGATGCGACGAATTGACCTGCTGAATTCAGCTCGACAAACCGCATCGGATAGTTTCCGTTGCTCGCGTCTTTGGTGCTGTCGCCCGTGGTAATATTTGCATCGGCCGAACGATAGTTTGTCGAGTTACCGGTGTTGAAGTAAACATTGCCGGCGGAATCGGCGACAAGTCCCCGCCCTGATTGCCAAATTCCGCCCTGCCCGCCATTTGGCGTGCTATTGAATACCGCGGTCTGGCTGAAGGTACCGTTATAGCGATAACCGATAACCCAACCGTGCCAGGGGTCCGGATCCGGTCCGCAGCCCCCGAATGCGGCGTAAACTGTGCCGTTGGCAAACAGCAAGGCTGGCCGCTGTATATCGGTGCTGGATGGGTTCAGGCTTACCTTGCCATTTTGCGCGTCGTATCCATTCCCCGGGACGCTAGCCTGAATCAAGACAGGACTGCCGGACTTTTCTTTTCCTGTTGTGATATCAATTGCGTGCAAATAATGTAAGTAGCCGGTTCCGTTCTTCGCAGACGTACTTACGCCGTATGGAGACGCCGAAACGGCATACAGGGTATTCGTCGCTGGGTCGATAACGGGCGTACCAAGAATTCCAAGCTGAGGGCCTGTACCTGAAACGTTCGGACACGAGTTGGTGGTCGGCGCAGTGACTGGTGTCCCGAAATTCGTATACCACAGCGGCGTATTGCCTGAACTGTCCGCATTGAAGGCATAAACGGAGTTATTCATGGTGGCGACGTACACAACGTTCGTGCTGCTGCCATTGACCATCACTCCAGGTACATAGAGCGGCTGCGCGAAAACCTGACCGTCAACAGTCCAGGAGAACAGCTTCCCAAATTGCGTGGAATTCACGTTAGACGGAGTAAGGATCGTCTCATTCAACGTCGCCGCCGTTCGGCTGGAATTGTACTGTCCCGTCGGAATGGCTGGGACGCCGGATTGGCCCGCCGCGATTTGGACGGCAAGGGCTGCTGAAAAGATTAGATGTTTTTGCATGGAAGACCTGCGGTTACTTCGGTCGGGCGATGGCTCACGTGCCACCGGCGCTAGCCCCTCAGGGCCAGCAAATAAGAGGTGCGGTTCGCGAGGCCGTCGTGCGTTGCCTAACTCACAGACCCTCACTGACATAGATAACACCCCCACGACTCTCGCCGAAGCCGTAAAAATGACAGCACCGACGTGGGGTGGTCCTAGTACGAGAATCGTACTATCCTCATGATGGCAGCTTTCGCCAAGGTAAACGGCACAGCCAGCGCGCGCTAAGCGCATCGCGGCAGTAAGACGCTTATCGTAAATCGGAAAGCGCCGGGTGCGGGCTGGCGGGAGAAACTTCCGCAAGCGGGAAAACGACAGTGAATGTGGACCCTACCTCCGGATTGCTTTCGATACGAATCTGCGCCCCATGGTAGCGAGCAATGCCGGCGGCGAGAGAGAGTCCCAATCCCGCGCCGCGGCAGTCCGCCTGGCGCGCTTTGGGTGACCGGTAGAACCGTTCGAAGATGCGCTGTGATTCGGCCGCAGGAATTCCGGGCCCGGAGTCGCGCACGGAGAGCAGGACCTCGCGTTCATGAGAGCCAAGTTCGACGTTTACATCCCCGCCCGGCCGCGAATACTTGATGGCGTTGTCGAGCAGCACCAGAATCAGGCGGCGAACGGCGTCCTCATTGCCGCGAATCCAGGTGGCGTTTGCCGGCGGCGCGGAGTGCAGCCGAATCCGATTCCTTCGAGCGAGCAACTCCAGGCGGGAGCAAAGCACGCCGGTGAGCGATGCGAGATCCAGTGCGGTCATCGGCAACTCAAGCGCGTCTGCATCGCTGCGTGCGAGGAATAACAAGTCATCGATAAGCGCGGTCATGTGCTCGGATTCGGAGGCGATTTGTGCCAGCGCCTCGCTGTAGGCCTGGGGCGTTCGCGGGCGTCGTAGCGCCAGTTCCGCGGTGCTTCTGATCACTGCAAGCGGTGTTCGCAGCTCGTGCGACGCGTCAGCGGTGAACCGCGAGATCCGGGTGACCGCGTTTTCCAGGCGGGACAACATCTCATTCCAGGTTTCCGAGAGGCGCTGCAATTCATCGCCGGTCTGTGGCACCGCAAGCCGTTGCGAGAGATTTTCAATGCCGATGGAGCGCGCGGCGGCGGTGACATCGTCCACCGGCTTGAGCGCGCGCCGGCTCAACCACAGGCCGCCGAGAGTCGCGAGGGCAAACACAAGGGGGCTTAGGAGCAGCAATAGAAAACGCAGGCGGTTCAGAAGGTAGTCTGTTTCGGCTAGAGGCGCGGCGAGAAAAATCGACCATTCGCGGCCGTCGATTACCGCGGGCGTTACAACAACAAGGTAATGCTGTCCGCGCCACACTGGATGCTGCGACACAGCTGAGAGGCCGCTGAACGCAGGCCAGGGAAACTTTTCGCGCGATTCAAAGACAACGCTTCCCGACGCCTCAGCAACGCGCATGAATGTCCCGGGAGGAAGGGCGTGTGAATACTCGTCGAGTTCTTCCCGAAGTTGCACGTCGGGCTCGCGCAATTCGTGGTTTACGAAAAGCTGAACGCTGTGGGCGCGCTCTGCCAGCGTGCGATTCACGTCACTCAAAAGACTCTCGCGCATCGATGCCCAGACCGATACGCCAAACAGCGCCAGTCCGGCGCCGAGAGCAAGCGAATACCACGCGGTGAGACGGAATCGAATGGAGCTTTGCGGCACGTTGATACTTCAGGTTTCGGCTACGCGGATACAGTAGCCAAGCCCGCGAACCGTATGGATGAGCTTTGAATCGAACGGAGCATCTACCTTGTTCCGCAGCAAACGCACGAACGCCTCGAGCGTATTCTCTTCCACGTCACTATCAAAGCCCCAAACGGTGTCTAAAAGAACCTCACGGCTGACCGGCCTGCCTGCGTTGCGCAGCAGCAATTCGAGGATGCCGTACTCGCGCGGCGTCAAATTGATGAGCCGCCCCGCACGGGTGACTCGTCTCTGAGCCGTATCGACCAGCAGGTCCGCACAGTGGAGCACGACGGAATGCGGGATGGGACCCCGCCGGCTCACTGCGCGAAGGCGCGCCAGGAGGACTTCGAAGGCAAACGGCTTGGTGAGGTAATCGTCCGCGCCCATGTCAAGGCCTCTTACAACGTCATGGATGCTGTCACGCGCCGTCAGCATCAAAATCGGCGTGTGATTAGCGGCGAGCCGCAACCGGCGGGCAACCGTGAGACCGTCCGCCCGGGGAAGCATTACGTCAAGCACAACCACATCAAAGCTGGACGCCATCGCGACGGCGACGCCTTCCTCGCCGTCATGCACGCGATAAACAGCGTGCCCTTCTTCGGTCAAACCCTGTTGCAGCAGCGCGCCCATCCGCTCGTCGTCTTCGATGATGAGAACTCGCACGCTAAGCAACATGCTATCGAAACGCTCCCGGCAGACGCGCAGGCCCGTTCAGGGATTTTTCAGGAAACATTGCTGGAATGAGAACGAGGCTGCTAGCTAAGGGGCGATGAGAGCAAGGTACATTCCCACAGCTGAGATAGACGAAAAGATCAAACGCGCGTACTCGCGGCAGCGTTCGGGAGACCGAAACGCGCTGCGGGCAGTGCGGGGTGACATCGGCTGGTCAAAATCGGCGGTGGTGCGGCGAGGAGCCGAGCTGTGTGTCACGCGCGCAAAAGAGCGGCCCTGGTGCGCTGCCGAAGAAGACATTCTGGAGCGCTTTGGCTATCTCACCGCTGCAGGCGTGCAACGGAAGCTCATGCGCGCAGGTTTCCAGCGCAGCAGAGCAGCCGTTCAGCTAAAGACGACGCGCCTGCGCATCAAACGCAATCTTGACGGCTATTCGGCTTGTGCGCTCGCAATGGCGTTCGGTGTGGACGCCCACAAGGTATGCACGTGGATCCGGCGTGGCCTGCTGCAGGCGGAACGAAGACACACGGCATACTCGACTCAGAGAGACACTTGGTGGATTCCGATTTCTTCGGTGCGCAGATTTATCCTGCGAGCGCCGGAGGAAATTGATTTATCGCGCGTTGAGAAATTTTGGTTTCTGGACATTGTTACAGGTGGAAAGATTTGCAGATAACCTGCCGCGGGGTTCCACCAAGGCGCTGAACCCTGTATGCTGATGTGACAAGGGAAAGGGTAGTGCTGATGTTTAGCCGACGTACACCTCTTGCCATCATCAGTTCGACGTTGACGATTTGCCTGATAGCAGGCGGCCAGGATATAACGCGATCCGCGCAAGGGCAGGTTCCAATTCACTTGCAGGTCGATGCGGGCGCACCCGTGCATGTTTATCTCGCCGAGCGCGTGCCGTATCGTCTCGGAGCTCCCGTACGGGCGAAGCTCGCCGAGCCGGTCTGGTCATTCGACAGAATTGTGTTGCCCGCGGGCACCAGCTTCCAGGGCGCGGTGGCGGCGCTGATTCCAGCCGCCAAGATGACGCGCGCTATGGCGATAATGCGGGGCGATTTCACTCCTTTGAAACGCGCCCAGGTGGAATTCACAACTATGACGCTGCCGGACGGCCGAACTCTCGCGTTCTCCGCGGAGCCGTCGTTTGGGCTGAACAGCATCTATGTTGAGCCAAGGCCGAAAAAGGGCCGCTACGCCGGCAAACTGAATGGGAAATGGACGGGTTTCGCCGCGCGCCAGGCGCAGATGCAGGCCAACGCGCGAACGCACGGTCTGCTCGAATTTGTCCGCGCTCCCAATAAGCGCGAATGGGTGGAAGACTTCATGTGGTCGAAACTCCCGTACCATCCGCAGCGCTACCGAGCCGGCACAAGGTTCGATGCGGTGTTGGAAAAGCCTCTCGAGTTCGGCGAGGTGTCCATTGCCGCGGAGAAGCTCGCCGCCATTGGAACGCCGCCTCCGCCAGATGCTGCGGCCCAGGTTCGCTTCTTGTCTACCGTTACATCCGCGGATGCGCATGTAGGCGATCCGGTGGCGGGCGTTCTGTCCCAGCCGCTCTTCTCCGCCAAGCATGAACTGGTGCTTCCACAGGGGACTCACCTGAACGGCAAGGTTACGCAGGCCCGCGCGGCGCGCATGTTCCACCGGGGCGGCCAACTGCGCTTCGCGTTTGATCAGCTCGATGTCTCCGAAATTGCATCCACCAAACCGGCGCACGTCGAAAGGACGCAGGCTCAGTTGACGGCAGCCGAACAGGCAAATGGAGCGCTGACCGTTGATTCGGAGGGCACGGCCAAGGCCACTGAATCAAAAGCGCGCTTTCTGCGGCCCGTGATCGCGGGCCTCATCGCCGCAAAAACTCTGGATAATGATGCCGGCAAACAAACGGCGACTGGGGGTGGCAGCGGGAATACCGGCGGGCTCGCGTTGGGAGGATTCTCAGGCATCGGCCTGTTCGGAATTGCGGCTGGCTACGCGCCGCGGGCTGTCGGCCAGACCCTGGGTTTCTACGGTCTTGGCTGGTCGGTTTTTCAAACCGTGATATCTCGCGGAAACGAAGTTAAATTTGAGAAGAACGCTGTAATGGCGATCAGATTCGGTGGCGTTCCCGACCGGCCCCTCAGCGCAAGACGTTAAACTCGCCTGCTTATACCTGATATTTGCGCTAGTTACAGGCAGCAATAACCAGAAAAACTATCAGCATAGAAATAAACCCTAATCAGTAAAGCATTGACTTAGTTGCTGATGTGGGTAAAACTACTCTCAAGCAAACGTAGTTCAGATACTACTGCGTTTACATCAGGGAGTCTACTATGTTGAAAAGAGCACATCGTTTGTGCATTCTTGCGTCGGTATTGTTGTTTTTTGCCTTAACAATTCCGTCGATCAATGCCCAAACCACATACGGGTCTATTATCGGGACCGTCACCGATCCATCCGGTGCGACGGTATCGGGCACACAAGTCACCCTTACGGATCTTGGCACTACTGAAAAGCGCACCGAGACGACGAATTCCGCGGGTCTGTATCAGTTCGTGAACTTGACGCCCGGTCAGTATAGCGTTTCGGTCGAGAATCCGGGATTCAAACGGATTGTGCGCACCCCCATCACTGTGGAGACGCAGACCACCACGCGCATTGACTTGGCCTTAGAGGTCGGGCAAGTCAGCCAGACGGTAGAAGTAACCTCACAAACCCCGCTACTGACGCCGGAGTCGTCCACGCT
>JAFAMM010000479.1 GCA_019233375.1 Acidobacteriaceae bacterium | reverse complement strand
CTCGCCGCTCTCTTATCAAAGACCCAGCAGATCGCATTGACGGGTCACTACGAACTCTTCAAAACAACTTCGCATTTCGACGAAACAGCCCGGCATCCGGACTGGCTAGGCAGCGATACGCCCGCGGTTCAGCAACTCGCTCCCATGCTGCCAGGGTGAGTGAATGCGCAAGAGCTGTGCGCGCGCAGATAGGCCGCCGGCCTGAGAGGTTTAAGCCTCGAGCATTTCGGGAACCCAAACAATGTAAGATAATCTCCGGCTTCAGATGCTCCGGAACATCATCTTGCTCGCAACGGCGTTCGGTGCCGCCGCAGCAGCGCGACAGTACTCTCTAGGCCCCGATTCCCAACGCAAGGAAGGTGTTCCCAGGGGAACCGTCGAGAAGTTCACTTTCATGAGTCATGGGAATTTGTTTCCGGGCACTCAGCGCGATTACTGGGTCTACGTTCCCGCGCAGTATCAGTCCGCGAAACCCGCCTGCCTGATGGTTTTTCAGGACGGCGCTGCTTATGTCAAGGAAGATGGAGACTGGCGCGTGCCAATTGTCTTTGACAACCTGATTCAACAGGGCTCCATGCCCGTGACCATTGGTGTCTTCGTTAACCCGGGTGTCCTGCCGCCAGGAGTTCCCGGCGTCCCGCCGCTCTTTAACCGCAGCTTTGAATATGACTCCATGGACGACAGGTACGACAGATTCCTCTCGAAGGAGCTTGTTCCCGAGGTTAAGAAACGATGGAATATCTCAGATAATGCGAACGATCACGCCATCGGCGGGCTGAGTTCAGGCGGTATAGCCGCGTTCACGGCGGCGATGCTGGGGCCGGATACCTTTTCACGTGTGCTCTCTTTTATCGGCAGTTACGCGGACTTACGCGGCGGAGATGCATGGCCGGACCTGGTGCGAAAAATGGAACCCGCCCCGTTACGAGTCTTCTTGCAAGACGGAGATCATGACATGAATATCGCGGCGGGTAACTGGTGGCTGAGTAACCAGGCTATGGCGAGCGCGCTCGCGTACAGGGGGTACGAAGTGAAGTTCGTCACCGGTACGGAAGGGCATAACGGCAAGCAGGGTGGTTCGATTCTGCCGGATGCGTTGCGCTGGCTCTGGCAAGGATGGCCGAATCCAATACTCAAACCGAGCACTACCACGCCGGGTAGCTTTCCCGATATCAGCAAGATTGTAGATGCCTCGTCAGAATGGGAGCTCGTCGGCGAGGGGTATGGGTTTAGTGAAGGGCCGGCCGTTGACAGCAGCGGTAATGTTTTCTTCGTCGATGTTCCTGCCAGCAAGATTTATAAAGTGGACGCTGCGACCGGCAAAGTGAGTCTCTTCCGTGAAAACACGGGTGGCGCCAGCGGTCTGATGTTCGGGCGTGATGGGCGTCTGTATGCCGCGGAGAACGGAGCAAAACGCATTGTTGCCTTCGACCCCGCAGGCAAGGAGTATGTGGTCGCCCAAAATGTGGGCTCGAACGATCTGGCGGTTGCGAAGAGCGGCGTTGTCTATTTCACCGATCCATCCACACATCACATCTGGCGCATCGATACGCGCGGAAATCGGACCGCAGTCAACGACCAGTTGCAATTCCCGAACGGCATTCGCTTCACAGATGATGAGCGGATGCTGATGGTGGCGGACAGCGCGACGCGGTGGGTATGGTCTTTCGAGGTGCAGCCGGACGGCTCGCTGGCAAATGGAGAACCGTTCTATAAGCTGGAACTTCCGTTGATTGGCGATGGGAAAATGGTCAATGCGTGGGCCGATGGCATGGCCTTCGATAGTGACGGGTACCTGTATATCGCGACAAAGTCGGGCATTCAGGTATGCGATCAGCCCGGGCGCGTCTTCGCCATTCTTCGCAAGCCTTCTCCAGCCGATCCTTCAAATGTTGTTTTCGGAGGTCCGGACTTTAAGATGTTATATGTAACCGCTAAAGACAAAGTGTATCGGCGGCGTATGTTGCACCGCGGTTATGTGCCCTGGGATCCGCCTAAGTGGCCGCGGCCTCAGCTCTAAGTCAATGGAGCGCCGCGCCGATCTTATCGAATGGCACGCCGCCCTCAAGATGAATGCGAAAGCTGATAACGGAAACCGGGCCGCGCGCCAGATTGTAGCCAGGGTCATTTATATGCTGCCAATCGATTCCGGCAGAAATTCCTCCCCAGATCTGCGCGTTGTAAAACATCTCGAATATTTTTTCAAAACCGTAGCTCAGGTTGCCGTCGCCCAGAATGAATCCCAATCCTCCCAGTTGTAGATAACGCGCGTGGGACCCGCTGATTGCATTCATTAAGAACGCCTCGCCGAACTTATCGTCGGGTCTGTGCCACGCTTTGCCATAAATGATCGAGCCTATGGAGACAGCACGGTCGGCCTCCGTGTAGGCGAAATCCTCATTAATACCATCCGCGTACCCTATTCGCCCATACGCTTCCCAGGTCTTAGTAAGATACTGCTCCACATTAATGTCAAAGCCATACTTGGTGCGGCCCTGCTTGGCGTAGGCAGTAATCTGTGGGGTGGGAGTTTGTCCTGATGTATAGCCATTTACGGCTTCTCGATAATTGCCCATATCCGCGCGATTCAGATAATTTAGAATGCGTATGGCTGTGGGCTTACTCTTGAATAACCTCGGGTGGAATTCGAACTCCAGGTTTGTACCGCCGGCTCGCGCTATGTCCCAGTCCAGGGTAATGCCATTGGCAACCGTAGGCATCAGCATCTCGCCGAGTCGTACTGTCCACCTACGGTCGTCGTACTCCATGTAAAAACCATACGTATAGCCTCGAGTATCTGCCGCATAATCGAACGCAGCGTCGTTGTCAGCGGCCCAATTCATAAACTGCGTGTGGCTGTCGCTGCCGACCGTGTTGACATCGAAGAAATCGGCTGTGCTCATCTTTCCGATCCGGAATTCCAGTCTGCGCACCGGCAGCGTGGAAAAAAGAGACAGCGGGCTTCGCGTCACTTCCTCCCTTTCCTCGCTTAGCGGGACGACCCAATGCAACATGGCGCGCGCCATGTACGGAGCCGAACTCAAACTAGGATTCCGCACGACGTCGAGATTGGTGAATCCGGCAAGTCCCAGAGCGTTGCTCAGGCCAGCACCGCCCGTGCTTTCGGCATCTCCCAGGATCTCCAAATTCTTCGTAATCTGGAATCCTGTGTACAGAGTAAGAACGTATGATGTCGCGTGCTCCCTAGCTGGCAGGAAGCTGTTGGGGCCGCTGTAAGCCGCGTAGAAATTTCCATGCTGCTGGCGAATAAAATTGGCTTGTCCCGAAACCCAGAAACGGTTCCAGATGGATGATTCCGGCGCAGGAGGCTGGGACGTCGCCGGCTCGTCCTTGGTTTGAGCTTGCACGGTTTCTTGAGCAGGCGAGCCGGGCTGACTGGCGCCCGCCGCCCCCTGCGCAAAAGCAAGATTTGTTCCCAAGAAAAGCAGCGCTACAATCCGCAAGACTCTATCGTCCGCGCTTGTCCAGGGGCTGTCAATTCCGTTGATGGTCGATTGAATGCGTTGTAATTGAACTGTAACGACCGTTGGCGATGGAACGTGGGAGGATATCGTCTTGAGCTTCTCTCTGCTCCGCCGCGGTGTCTGTCAACATGCCTGCTCGGCTCTCGTGTCGTTTTCCTTACTACTCTCGAATGGTGCGTCCGTTCGGGGTGAACAACCGGCGTCCACGAATACTCGCATATTCGTCGAGGGCTTTGGCAGCAAACCGCAAGCCGAAGAACTCAAAAGCGAACTGATTCGGGAGCTACGCAAAAGGAAAGATGTAAATGTGGCCGAGTCCCGTGCAGCCGCGAATATGATATTGAGCGGCGAAGCTGAGGTCTATGTCCGGAGTTATATGAGCTTATATGCTCGCGCCGGCACCTCCGTTAGACATGGAAGTCCTATATATGGGGGCTATGCGTCCGTGGAATTGAAGAACTCGTCCGGGGAGGTTGTTTGGTCTTATCTCGCAACTTTGCATGAGGGGTCCAAGGACGCCTCGCATGAGTTGTCAAAGGACATCGTCAAACACCTGGTAGCATCGCTTTCCAACGCGAACGAAAAAAAGTGATTCATGAACATCGCACATAGGATCGCGGCAGCGCTGTTGCTCGTGTGCGGGCTGATGCAGCCGCAATCACAGTTCACGGTTATCTGCGCGGGCGGCACGTTTCCGGATCCGATTTACCAGAACTGGATAATAAGCTTCGAAACCCGCATCCCGGGGGCGCCAATGATGTACCGCGCGGTGGGTTCGGAAAGAGCCATACAGGAACTCAAGACCCGCGCGGTCGATTTTGCAGCGTCGGACTATCCGCCCGCTGGTCAAGTGCAGGACGAATTGGGTGTTTGCCTGATCCCCACGCTGGTGGGTGCTGCTGTTCCTGTGTATAACATTCCTAACTTGTCAGTGAACCTTCGATTTACGCCAGATGTGCTGGCGGATATCTATCTCGGCAAAATCACCCGATGGAACGATCCGCGCATCGCTGGTTTAAATCGGAAGGCTTCGCTGCCCGCGCAGATGATCACCGTAGTACACCGGTCGGACGGAAGCGGCACAAGCTATGTTTGGACGGAATTCCTATCGCAGGCCAGCAGTCATTGGAAAAATGCCATCGGAGCAAGTCCTATGCCGAGTTGGCCGGTCGGTCAAGGCGCGCAGGGAAATGAAGGGATAGCCACATTTGTGTCTCGTACACCTTTTTCCGTTGGATACGTGGAGTTCATCTATGCGCTGCGAGCCCATCTGGAGTACGGGTGGGTGAAGAATCCGGCTGGAGCGTTCGTCCAGGCGACCATCGACAGTATTACCGCGGCCGCTTCCACCGCCAGGCCCAAAGATGGCGGGCGTATCTCCATCGTGAACGCTCCGGGGCGGGATGCGTATCCGGTTGCCTCGTTCACCTGGTTTCTGGTTCCGTTAAAAATCGAGTCTGAGGAAAAGCGGCAGCGTCTTAGCGAATTTCTTGATTGGGCCCTGACCAAGGGACAACGGGAAGTTGCTGCGCTAGGTTATGTGCCGCTGCCGCAGGCCGTTGCGGAACAAGAGCGAACAAATCTGACGAAACTCTGGAAGTAGCTTCGGCGAATCAGGCTACAGTTACAGAGGAGAGCTCGTTTGTGGTTTCCACCTTCTCCCGGCCGCCTCTGGTTTTGACCAGGGACCGCAATACTTCTGCAACGCTCCAGGCCTGCGCGCAGCATCCGCGAGGTGTGTAGGGCGGCTCGGCATCAAAGATTTCGCTGATACTGCCCACACATGCAGTACGCAGTTGCGACCGGAACCCGCCCAGGAATTCCGCCGCACTCGCGCGATCATCCGGGTGTACTTTCAACCACGCATCAACAAAAGGACCGATGAGCCATGCCCAGACAGTGCCCTGATGATACGCCGCGTCACGTGCTCGTAGATCGCCATCGTACCTCGGCTTGTAATCGTGCTCGCCGGGCGCGAGTGAGCGCAATCCAACCGGCGTCAGCAGCCGGTCCTTCACGATCTGTATCACCGGTTGCCAGCGTGCCTGGTCAAGGATGGGGTGGTCAAGCGAGATCGCAAAAATCTGATTTGGACGGCAGGCGCAATCGTCCCGCCCGTTCTCGCCATCGACCACGTCATAAAGATAGCCGCCTTCTGCATACCAGAATCGCTGGTTGAAGGACACGCGCGCCTTCTCGGCATGTTTGGCCAGTCCGTCTGCATCATCGCCGCGCTGCGCCATGCGAAGCCAGTTTTCAAGCAGCCGCAGAGCGTTGTACCACAGTGCATTGATCTCCACCGCCTTGCCGCGGCGCGGTGTTACCACCCAATCATCGACCTTGGCATCCATCCAGGTGAGTTGGTAGCCTTGAGCGCCTTGCACCAGCAGCCCGTCGTTCGCGTCTACGTGGATATTGAAGCGCGTGCCGCGAAGGTGGTGGCCGATGATATCGACTAACTGCGGCAGAAGCTGTTTGAGAAGATGCCGATCCTTCGTATGTTCGATGTAGCGATGTAGGGCGTGAAAAAACCATAGCGTGGCATCGGCGGTGTGGTACAACCCGTTCTTTTTGCCCTCAGGAAACATGTTGGGGATGAGCCCGTCGCGGATATAATGCGCAAACGTCCGTAGAATGTAGCTCGCCTCTATGCTGCGCCCGGTCGTGAGAGTTAGGCCTTCAAGACTGATCATCGTGTCGCGGCCCCAATCTGTGAACCAGTGGTACCCCGCTATGATGCTGCGGATTTCGTCTCCCGCGGCCCGCGCGCGTGCCGTGTCCTCCTGGCGGCCTACCGGAGTGAAGAGAAACTGATCGGCGGCCCATAACAGTTCGCGGCAGCTTTCGTTGCAGGCATCCGGATGCGCCTCCATCAAGAGACGGCGTTTGCGGTCGTGCTCCGAATCCCTTGCCTGCTTGGGATCTAGAGCGCACATCACATCCCATGTCTCGGTTGAAGCGATTAGCGTTGCATCATGACTGGGCGAGATCTGGGCGGAGAAGAATCCCGGGCTCCAAAGATCGCCGCGCCAGATGTAGCCCCGGCTGCGCTCCACCGGGTACACCACGTCACGAATCTTCTGCGCATCTACCGTGACCGATCCTTCTTTCCCCAGCACTCTCAATCGCAGCGGAGGCTGTCCGCGCGTTGCCTGCATTTCATAATGGTGGTCGCGAACCGTGAAGGTGTACGGCTCGAGCTTTGAATTGACAGGCGCTTCGTGCTCCCTCATGTTTACGGCGGGCCGCAGTTGCAGCCTCAGGGTGCCGGACCCGCTGACCACCCTATAATTCAAATACGTCGTGTTCTGACGATGTGGCAGTACGACGCGCTTCTCAATGGTCATTCCATGCACCTCGTACGTCCAGACCGGCATGCCCGCGTCGAGAGCGAATTTCGACAGATGCGTCGAGGCCAGGAATTCGCCGCGCTCGGTTTGCAGTCCATTCAGCTGAATCTTCGTTCCGTCATCAAGAACGGCCGTCTCCAGGACATCGTTCAGCATCATGGTGCGTCCCAGCGGGGAGGGCAGCGCGGCAATGAGGTACCCGTGAAATACGCGAGTTAGCGTTCCGCCGATTGTCCCTGAAGCATAGCCCCCCAATCCATTCGTTACCAGCCACTCGGTATCGGTAAGGAACTGGAATTCCTGTGCATCGAGAGATGCGTTCGGATTGTGCGTGAAGATGTCATTCATCTGCGGTTCCGTGACTGCGGCTCTGCTTCTCAGAAATTGGACGCAAAACGACCGCCGCCCATCCTGGAATGATCCAGTTTTCCGTTGTGTCAAGCGGTGCTGTCCCGCATCCGCCATACGGCGGGTCATCCGACGACCACAGCTTTTCCCAGGCCGCCCCTGCCGGCGGCGCAAGCAGCGGTTCGGGTGACGGATCCAGTCTCAGATCAATCCCCAGATTTACAACCAGCAGACGATCTTGTTGAAATCCGGGCGAAAAGAACCGCAGCGCGAATGCGTGTGGCGATAGTACCGCCCCGTCAATGCCGTCGGCCCCCTGCCGCGAAAGCACCGGGTCTTCCCGGCGCAACCGGAGCAGATCCTGGTGCAGCCGGTACGTCTGATGATTCTTCTCGACGTCGGAAAAGTCGAGCTTTGACTTTTGGAATGTCTCTTCCGAACACGGGTCCGCCAGGCAGGTCTTCATGTCCGGCATGCGCAGCGCGCGCCACTGTTCCAGAAACTCCACCCGGCCTTGCCTCACCTTCTCTGCTAACTCCGGCTTATGATCGGCAAAAAACAAAAATGGACCGGACGCCGCGAACTCCTGCCCTTGGAAGATCATGGGTGTCCCCGGACCGAGCAATGTAAGCGCGGTCATTGCTCTGAGCAGCCCGGGCGATGTCAACTGATGGATGCGTTGTCCACGCCCCGAGTTTGCGATCTGATCGTGGTTTTCAAGAAAATGGACCATCGCTGCACGGGGCATTCCTAGCGCCGGTGAGCCGCGGCGCTTCTTCTGCCAGCGGTACCATTGGCCCTGATAAAGATAGCCGTACTTTGAGGATGAAACAAATTCCTGCGGCGTTCCGTGGTAATCCGTGTAGTAGGCATCCGCCTTGGCCGTCAGCGCGACTACCGCGCTGTGATGATAGTCATCGTTCCATAGAGCGTCGAGCCCATAGCCGCCGTCTTCAATGCGTTTGATCAGCATCGTCTCCTGCGGTTCATTCTCGCCAATGATTACAACCGGCCTTCCCGCCGCTGCGGCGCGCGCCGCCTGCGTGATTTCGGTCAGTATGTGAGGGTCGGAATCGTCGTGTATGTCCTGCGTGGCATCCAGCCGCAGACCATCCAGGTGAAACTCGCGAACCCAATAGGCTGCGTTCTCGCGGAAGTAATCGCGCACCGGGCGGCTGCACTCGCCATCAAAGTTGATCCCTTCCCCCCAATCCGTAGCGTGTTTCTTGCTGAAGTAAAACGGCGAGAACTTCGGCAGGTAATTGCCATCCGGACCGAGGTGGTTATACACCACGTCCAGGATCACCCCAATTCCCAGCCGGTGCGCCTTGTTCACAAATGAGCGCATCTCGTCCGGCGTTCCATACAGCCGGGTGCACGCGTACGGCAGAACGCCGTCATAACCCCATCCGAAGCGCCCGGCGAATTCAGCAACGGGCATAATTTCCAACAAAGTCACACCCGTGTCTCGCAGATACTCTAGTTTGCGTTCGGCTGCGCCCCAGGTGCCCTCCTGCGTAAATGTCCCGAGATGAAGCTCGTAAATGACTTTCCCGGCGAGCCGTACGCCTTTCCACTTGTCATCCGACCATGCAAACGTGCTACTGTCAATGACCTGCGAAAAACCGTGCGGACCCTCGGGTTGATAGCGCGAGGCCGGGTCGGGACACACCTCGCCGTCGCTCAGCTCGTACTTGTACCTGCAATCGGTCGCCGGGATATGTTGCGCCGTGCCCGAGAAGTAGCCGTTTCCTTCGTTATTCAGCGCAAGCGGCTTGTAGCCGTTCTCGAAAATGACGCGGACGGTTTCGTGAACCGGCGCCCAGACGCGGAAATTCACGCCGCCGTCGCCGGATGGCTCGGCACCGACCGGCATCTGTCGAGTAACCAGTACGTGGGAGTGTGACATACCTAGTAGAACCCTGAGTGTTCGTAAACATAGATTCCGAACTCCTCCTCCGATTTCGTCCAGGCTTGTCGGATCAGACTCCGAGTTTGGTTTTCAAAGCTCTCACTCGATCGCGCGCCACCGTCAACTCAGTATCCTTGCCATCATTGATCCTCACCATCATGCGCTCTGAAAACCAGGAGTACAGTTCCTTCACAAAATCCAGATTGAGAATCGTCGAACGATGGATTCTGACGAACTTTGCGGGATCGAGCGAGCCTTCCAGTTCGGTAATGGTGTAGTCGATGACAAAGTCTTTCTTCGGCGTCGAGGCGTAGGTCAGCTTTTCATTCGCATAAAAATGCGTCACCCGGCTGAGATCGACGAATTCAATGCGGTCGCCGAGCTTCGAAGCCAGCCGCGCCGGGAATCCCTTCTTCGCCGGAAGAATCGCCGACAGTTCCTGCAGAAGTTGCGCCAGCTCAGGTTTAGGCTCAATTCCGTGCCGCATGCGCTCCACTTTCGCCAGCGCGCGCTCGAGCTTCTGCGCATCGATGGGCTTCAGCAGGTAGTCCACCGAATGCACTTCAAAAGCCTGCAGCGCGTACTGCGAGTACGCGGTTGTAAAGATTACCAATGGCTGCTGTTCAAGCGACGCGAGCATTTGAAATCCGGAGAGATCGGGCATCGTGATATCTGTAAAAAGTACATCGCAGGGATGCGTGCGCAGGAACTCCGCCCCCTCGGCGGGATCCGTGCTGGTGCCGATGATGTCCGCCTTTTGCGTTTCTTCTATCAGTCGCGTGAGGCGCCTCAATGCGAGGGGTTCATCGTCGACCAGGTACACTCGCAACCTGTTCATACGCGAACAGCGGCTGGAACGGCCGCGGCACTGTGCGGGGCCGCGCTGACCAGAGGCAGTTCAATTGTCACGAATGTCCCGCCTGCGCTGCTCGCCATCAAGTTGCTCTCATCCCCAAATAGGGTATTTAAGCGCTCTTGCAGGTTGCTCAGCCCGTGACCCGCCGGCAGGTCCTGATTGAGAAAACCAGGTCCATCATCGCCTACCTCCAGCAGCAGCCTGTTCCCAACTCGCCGCGCGCTTAACTGAATTTCCGCGCCTTTGCGTCGCGCGCTGACGGCATACTTCACACTGTTTTCTATCAGAGTCTGCAGCGAGAGCGGTGG
>JAFAMM010000362.1 GCA_019233375.1 Acidobacteriaceae bacterium | reverse complement strand
CGGGGCACCGCGCACGGTTCTTTTACCTTCAGAGCGCGGCGTTCCGCGTTTGAGACGACGTTCTCCAAAACCGTGATCGGGACACGCTGGGAGACACCCGAGCGCTTATCGACCCGCTTGTCTTCCCGCGCAAGGAACGCTACCTGCTCCACGACTTCGTGAATGTAGGGTGGTATTTCGAGTTCGACGGGGGAACGCCGCCGGGTCCACGCCTCCTGCCGCGTGATCGCCATGCCTTGCGAGACCGTCATCGGATAGTGCGTGCGAATCTCGCTGCCGATCCTGTCTTTCAGCGGAGTGATGATCTTGCCCCGCGCCGTGTAGTCTTCCGGATTGGCAGTGAACACGAGCATGACATCGAGCGGCAGGCGAACCGGGTAACCTTTGATCTGTACGTCGCCTTCCTGCATGACATTGAACAGGCCGACCTGCACCTTGCCGGCCAGGTCCGGAAGCTCGTTAATAATGAACAGGCCGCGATTCGCGCGGGGAACCAGGCCGTAGTGGATGGTCAACTCGTTCGAGATATCCTGTCCCGATCGCGCTGCCTTAATAGGATCGATGTCGCCGATCATATCGGCAATCGTTACATCGGGTGTCGCGAGTTTTTCGATGTAGCGGTCGTCCGGGGTAAGCCAGGCGATCGGGGTCTCAGCGCCCAGTTCGGAGATCTTGTCGCGGCACTGCCGGCAAATGGGCCTCAGTGGATGATCGCGAATTTCACATCCTGCGATATAAGGCATGTGCGCATCCAGCAGGCGCGTCAGCATGCGCGCCAGCCGTGTTTTCGCCTGACCGCGAAGTCCGAGCAGGATGAAATTGTGGCGCGACAGGATAGCGTTCACAATCTGCGGCACTACCGTGTCATCGAAGCCCATAACACCGGGAAACAATGTTTCGCCGCGATCCAGTTTGCAGATCAGATTTGATCTAAGTTCTTCTTTGAGAGTTCGATCGAGAGCAAGTTGATCGAAGAATCGGCTAGCGCGAAGGGCGCCGAGCGTCCGAGGCAAGTCGAAGTGAGACATTCAGGAGACTCGCTGGTCCTTTTCCCCCACAAGTCTAGCAGCGTGAAGCCGAGCGTGGAAAAAAGAATATGAACGATAAAATGAGGCTCACGCATGCAGCGCATTTTGGATCAGGACGAGGTAGCAAGACTGCTGAGCTGGGAAGAACTGCTGCTCGCCATGGAGAAGGCGCTCCAGGAATTCTCGACCGGTCGAGTCGTGCAGCCAGTTCGAACGCTGCTTTCTCTTAACGGGGCCGGCTGGTTCGGTGTGATGCCCTGTGCCTATCGCGAAGCCATCGGCGCCAAGCTGGTGACCGTCTTTCCAGAGAATGCCGGGCGCGATGTGCCAACGCACCAGGCCGTGATTCTATTGTTCAGCCCCGACACAGGCGAGCCGTTGTGCGTGATGGACGGTGCGCTGATCACGGCACGCCGGACGGCGGCGGTCTCCGCGCTCGCCACCCGCGAACTGTCGCGCCCGGATTCCGAAGTGCTCGCGATCCTTGGCAGCGGTGTGCAGGCCCGGACTCATTTCCATGCGCTGGGAATGGTGCGTCAATTCAAAGAAGTGCGCGTATGGAGCCGAACAGCCGCCAATGCGGAGCGTTTTGCCGCTGAAATACGCGCCCGGGTGATGCCAATAGAGAAGGCGGTGCGTGATGCCGATGTGGTGGTCACGGTCACCAATGCGGCCCAGCCCATAGTGGACGGGAACTGGCTCAAGCCCGGCGTGCACATCAATGCCGTGGGCTCGGTCGGACCTGTGGCGCGCGAACTCGACGACACGGCGCTCCGGAGTGCGGTTGTGGTGGTGGAATCACGCCCGGCCGCAGAGCGCGAATCCGCGGAGATCGTACAATCCGGTGTCCGGATTTATGCCGAATTGGGCGAGATTCTTGCCGGCTTGAAACCGAAACCTCTAGGCGGCAACACGCTATACAAATCCCTAGGCATTGCCGTCGAGGACGTGGCGGCCGCCTATCTCGTTTATCGCAAGGCAGCCGGGTCACTGCAGCCTCCTGCCGAACGCGGCAGCGACCCGGCTTAGCTAAACATGTTTTCTGCTGCACGCTTCCGAGCAGTAGAAAAACGTGCGGCCCCCGACTTGTCTTCGAAACGCAGCCGACTCGGCGACGTACGTTCCGCACACCGGGTCTTTGTGAAGCTCTCCCGCAACTTGCGGTCCCGAAGGCCGCTGTTCCGCGCGGTTTTGGGAGCCTTGTGCTGATCGATTCTGAAAGGCGCCCATTCCGGCCTTCGCGGCGTTCTTCAAAATACTGCTCAGCACGGCGCGCGCGACCACGACCGCGAAGATGGTAATGAGCAGTTCAAATAAAACGCGGAACATATAAAACGAAAAGGCTCAGGGGCTAACTGCTCCCTGAGCCTCTGCCTCTACTTCTTTGATGATCCTACAATTCAGCCGGCTCAGTGCTTCTTCGTGGTAGCGGCCGGATTGTGGATATTTGTTTGCACCTTCTCACCCATTGCCTCCAGCATTGCCGTTGCTTCCGCGGCGTGCTTGCCGTTTGGATCGATCTGCAGGTAATTCTTGAGAGCGGTAGCGGTATCGGGGGGATAGGTCTGCGCGCCTGTTTTCGCATCTACTTTTCCCTGCATCATCAGTAGGCTGCCGTACTGATACCAGGCCTCGGCATACTTCGGATCGGCATCAGTCGCCTTCTTGAAGAATTCTGCTGCCTTCTCGGACTGCCCGCTGTTTACCAGCGTCGCGCCCATGTTGAAGTACGCTTTGGATGCGATAGACGGATCCAGCTGAGCGGCTTTGGTGAGGGCGTCTGTGGCTTCGGGGATTTTCTTTTCGGCACCGTAGATGTTGCCCATTTGGATGTAGACGCCGGCTACGTCGGGCTTGATTGCCAGACCCTTCTTGTAGTCGTCGATTGCGGCGTCGAGCGTTTTCGTGCGTGCGTCGCCCGTCTGCGTCATCCCTAAGCCGTATTCCGCCTCCGCTTTGCTGTCCCAAATGGCAACCTGGTTGGCGTCCATTTCGGCGGCTTTATTGAAGTTGTCGATTGAGGTTTGGTAGTCTGTCGCCTTCTTTGCCGGATCCGTATCGGCCTGTGCCTGCTTCAAGGCATCCTGTGCCGCGTTATAAGCATCGTTCAGCGCTTTGTTCTTTTTGATGGCTTCCTCGTTCTTCTTCATCTGCGCCTCGTACTGCTCCTTCTGCTCCTTGCTCATGCTGCGGGACTGCTCGTCCGTGAGCTGGCCGTTGGCGTTAGCTGCCTGTGTGGCCGCCTGCTGCTGGGCGGTCTGCTTCATGTCGAAATTAACCTCGGTCGGCTCGCCGTACTTGGATTTCACGCCGTTAACTTTGTCCACAACCTTACCGTCGACGACGCACGAGATATCAAACGTTCCAAACGGCAGGCCGGTGTAGAGCCAATGCCCCTTTTTGTCAGACTTGACCTGATAGTGGCCTTTGATATCAGTTCGGTCAAGTACGATGAGAGCGCCTTTTAGAGGCTGCCCAGACGGGTCCTTAACATCGCCCTCGATCGTTGTTGTCTGCGCCCAGACCGAAACGGCAGCGAGCGAAAGAAAACCACTTACAATGAGCAAACGTCGCAACTGGGCGAACATAGTCTTGTATACCCTCTCAAACGTCAGATTCAAAGCTCACAATACTACATTACTTCACAGAGTCGTAACCCAGATTATGAATGATCCCACCGAGCGCCCCTGCGTTTTGAGCGGATTCGGCCGATTTCGCAACCTGGGCGGCAACTCAGGCATCCTAATCTCATAGCGGGTCTTGAGATCAAATATTGAGGTTTTCTGGGGAATAAATGTTACGGAGAGTTTTACAACTGCTGGCCGCCGGGCTGCTCGCAACCGCCATTTGGGGTCGAGATCTGTCCAAGGCAGAGGAGCTGTTCAACAAAGCCGATTATGAGGGTTCGCTGGCAATCCTCGACAAAAACAGTTCGGATGCGGCCACCCTGTTCTTAATAGGCCGCGACTACATGATGTCCGGCGAGCTGAAGAAGGCCACGCAGTTCCTGCAAGCGGCCGTGGCTGCGGATCCAAAGAACAGCGAGTACCAGGATTGGCTCGGGCGAGCGTACGGGAAGCGGGCAGAGACGTCAAATCCGCTGACTGCTCCGGGGTACGCCTCGAAGGCTCGGCAGGCCTTTGAAGCGGCTGTGCAGTTAAATCCGAAGAACTCAGACGCGTTGGACGATCTTTTCGATTATTACCTGAATGCCCCCGGCTTCATGGGTGGCGGCTTTGATAAGGCGCAGCGCGTAGCGGACCAGATTACCGCCATCGACCCGGCCGAAGGGCTCTTCGACAAAGCAAAGCTGGATGAGAAAGCGAAACAGTACCCGGCCGCTGAAGCGCACCTTCGGGAAGCGGTCGCCTTAGGGCCGCACAGCCTCGGGCACCTGATCCAGCTCGCAAAGCTTCTTGCCAACGAGGGGCGCACGCGAGAATCTGATGCGGTCTTCACGCAAGCAGAGCAAATTGCGCCGAATTCGCCGCGCGTTCTCTTTGCCCATGCTGATGTACTAATAAAGCAGAAGCGTGATTTGAATGAAGCTAAAGTCCTGCTGCAAAAGTACCTGCAGTCCCCGATCACGCGGGACGATCCGCCGCGCGAGCAAGCATACCGGCTGCTCAAGGAAGCAAACGGTATTTAAATTTTGGCCGGCGTCAGGTTTTTTTGCCGGCGCCTGCTTTTATCCTCTCCATCTGAATCTTCGGCTCGCGGGCACACAATTAGCTGGCGCGCCACAGGCTCACTGAGATGAATCTCCCCGAGGCATTCAATTTCAGTGTTCAGGCGCTTGGCGCAAACCGCGTCCGCACATT
>JAFAMM010000314.1 GCA_019233375.1 Acidobacteriaceae bacterium | reverse complement strand
GTCGGATCAAAGACGGTCAACCCAGGCTTGGTTGTGATGATGTTTTTCGAGCTGATACTCACACCGATGGTGTGAGTTCTGATGATGATCGGCACAATGTAGGTCGGAACATCAGTCGTGCCGCCGCCGCTAAATGGATCCTTGCCGACCATCACACCCGTGTAGCCGCCGAAATCGCGGGATGCCTCGGTGAAAAAGGTCCACAGGGGTAATGTGGCGGGTCCGCCATGCTGGTCCCTTGTCGCCGCCTCCGCCGCCTCGCGGTGCAGGCTTGACGGCGAAGCGAGGTTTCAGTTTCGGCGCCTGTTCCTGGCCGGATGCTGATGGACAAAAAACGCCAAACGCGAAAGCCGCACAGGCGCAAGACAAGAAGATGGACCGCATTCAAAACTCCTTTTTTGAGGTGAGTTGCTCGTATTACGTAAAGGAGTCTAAAGCCAACCTGCGCGTGGGGCAATGCCGGGAAGGCCGACTCGTACTACCGGCAAGCGGAACCAGTACCGTCTTGTCACTGCGTAGCTGGTAATGTTACGTGGCCGCCGGAGTCGGTCCAGAGCAGGACGTGAATCATGGCTTCATTCCTGACCCGGGTCAGACCGAGCCAGGCGGAGGGCGCTTCGATTCCGAGATCGTTCAGGCGAATGCTGGCATCGGCATCGATCTGCACACGGTGCTGCTTCATTGGCCCGATGTCGAGATTTGCTCTTACAGGCCGGGTCACGCCGCGAACGGTAAGCTGCCCATTCATGACGAACCCTCTCAGCGGCTTTTCTTTCATGTGCGTCGACTGGAACAGAATGTCAGGATGCTGCCCAGCCGCTAGTGCCACATCTCGCGCATAGGTGGTAATGGCCTGCCGCTTTGCTTTCGACAGCGAGGGTTCACGGCACTCGACGGATCGGGCGTCTACTTTCAGGGCCAACCGGCTTTGACCGGGGCACTCGGGCGAGTGAAAAAGCTCGCCGCTGAAATCGTCGAAAAACAGGATGAGTTTTCGCTTACGCAGCAGGCCTGCCTCGAAGACCTCGACGGCGATGGTCGAATCGCTTGCGGCGATGATTCGCTGGCACATCCCGTCTTCCGGCATTTCGATGTCATAGAAAGACGTAATTGCGGGGGGCGCGGTTCAACGGTTTTTCGACGCCGGTCATGGATATGTCGAGCACTCGACATATGGCGGTTCATGTCCTCTTCCGCGGGCCGCTTCGGGATTCGAGCGGCGGACCGCTCGTACCTGTTCAGACGGAATGAATGACTCGGTTTACGATAGACGGCGGTGTAAATCTTACGTCTCACGGAGAGCGCTGGCGGTTATCCGCCGAGGGTTGCTCCGAGGTTCGGTGAACTTACCAAGGCCGTGTACAAACGATTGAAAATGAGGGTCGTGCCGAAACTTCCCAGCGATCCCCTGCTTCCTGCATCAATTTGGCCATCGGCGTGCATCAAAGCAGGCAGATGACCACTTAAAACAGGCCGTCAGTACAAACTGCAACTCTACTTGGGAGAGGGGATTACGATGAACGAGACCTACGAGCGACTCGGCGCACGCCAACATTTCGAGGTTGGCGATGAAGTGATTGGGGATCCAACCAGCCGCTTTGAAGTGCGGGGGACGGTCATCAAAGTAGAGGATGTTCTGCAGCCTGCCGATGCCGGCTTTGCCAATAGTAAGACTCGGCATTACACCGTTCAGAATCAACAGGGCGAGATCTTCCACTACACCGGGGAGACGAATCTGCAGCTCGCAAAAAAGGCCGCGGAGAGGCGCGAGGAGGAATCCAACTCAGAGCCGAAGCCGCCTCGTGCCGAGCTTTTGGCGGAACTCGACGAGGACTTGAAGCGCAGACCTCTCGTCGGACTTCGGTTCTAGTAAGCCGCCCGGATCATACCTCCTCGCTCGCCAGATTAGAGAGCGCGGCTGAAGCCGCGCGCGGCCTAAAGGCCACCCTCCGTACAATTGCGCAGGCAAATGTAACAACGGTAAGTCGGACTTGCGTGTTGCTGTAAATCTTACTCTTTGTGCCAGCGTGTAAGTAACGCCCGCCTGTCTACTTGGAATCGCGTAAAGCTATGAAATGCCTTAGCTAACGATCTATAGCCTGGTTCCGTGCCTGTATCCGCGCTCTGGTCTGGCCATCTTCGTGCATCATTTCATTCGGGTAGGTAAAGGAGTAGGATGATCAGAAAATACTTCACCTCGACTTGTTGCGGTCTTCTGATGGCAACAATATTTGCTGTTGTCCCGGTGCAAGCTCAAAACAATCCGGCGCCGGATAACACCAGAGTAAACAAACAAGACAGAGACCAATCTCAGCCGACGGCGGATCAGGGCAAGAACAATCTCTCTGATCGCGAGATGGCATCTCATATTCGCCGAGATGTGGTTAAGGATAAGTCGCTCTCAACATACGGTCACAACGTGAAGATCGTTGCCGACCACGGCAAGGTCACTCTGAAGGGCCCCGTGCATTCGGAAGATGAGAAGCGAACGATAGAAGACCACGCTCGCAAATACGCGGGCGACGGAAATGTAAACGACGAGATGACGGTTAAAGGCGACAAAAGTTCCCGATAACGAGCAAGTCAACGATTAAAGGAGAATCATGGCTGGAAAGAATACAGCGGTTTACGGAATTTACAGAACGCGTGCGGATGCGGAGAATGGAGTAGACCAATTACTCGCTTCCGGTTTCCGCAACGAAGATATTTCGGTGCTCCTGCAAGACAATACAGGAACGAAAGACTTCGCGCACGAGAAACACACGAAGGCTCCGGAAGGAACGACTACGGGCGCGGTTACCGGCGGAGTTGTGGGCGGAACGCTCGGCTTACTCGCCGGGATCGGCGCACTGGCGATTCCAGGCGTTGGTCCATTCATCGCCGCTGGCCCAATCATGGGCACGCTGGCGGGACTTGGTTCTGGCGGCGTAGTCGGTGGGATCATCGGCGCGCTGGTCGGCATGGGTATCCCCGAATTTGAAGCCAAACGCTACGAAGGCAGAATAAAAGAGGGCGGCATTCTACTCTCGGTTCACTGCGACAACAGTGACTGGGTGAGCAAGGCAAAAGACCTATTGAAGCGCACCGGCGCGGACGACGTGTCCTCGACCGGCGAATCTTCCGCAGATTACGCGGAGGCAGATAAGCCACTACGCAGAACTACAACAACAGTGTAGTTAGTAACCTTCTGAAGTAATGGCCGGCCTCTACTTAACGTGGAGGCCGGCTTCTTTCGTTTAGGAATGTGATACTTTGCGGTAGCATGTCAACTCGCCTTCAACTCTCCCGCCGCGGCTTTGTTATAGGTGCTGCCGCAGCACCGGTAGCGGGGCGTTTATTCGCTCGCGATAAGAAGATCCCCGTGGGGCTGGAGCTTTACTCGGTTCGCGGAGAACTCGCCAAAGATCCGCAAGGCACTCTGCAGGGCGTCGCGAAGATGGGCTACGAGTGCGTAGAGTTTTTTGCGCCGTATTATCAGTGGACCCCGGAGCAGGCGAAAGAGATCCGGAAGCAGCTCGACGATGTGAAGCTCAAATGCTACTCGACGCACAATGGGGAGCAGTCCTTTACTCCGGAAGGTTTGAGCAAGGCAATAGAGCTGAACAAGATCCTGGGCACCCGCTTCATTGTGCTCTCGAGCCCGGGACGCAAGCTCACAACGCTTGACGAGTACAAGCAAATCGCCGATATGCTCAATCGCGCCAACAACACGATGTCGGCCGAGGGTCTCCACGCCGGGTATCACAATCACGATGCTGAGTGGAAGCCGATAGATGGCACAAAGCCGATGGTGGTAATTGCCGACAATACGGATAAGAGCATCATGCTTCAGCTTGATGTGGGTACTTGCATCGAAGCAGGGTCGGACCCGGTGGCATGGATCAATTCTCATCCGGGCCGTATCAAGTCGCTGCATTTGAAGGAATGGTCGCCGCAGCAAGGCTATAAGCCTCTGTTTGGCGAGGGCGTAGCGCCGTGGAAAGAGATATTCGCCGCTGCTGAGAAGAAGGGCGGAGTGGAGTACTACCTGATCGAGCAGGAAGGCAGCCGATTCCCCGAGATGGAGACAGCGGACCGGTGCCTGATCGCTTACCGCGATCTCCGCGCCAAGAGCGCGTAGGGTCGGCTAGCGACCGTTCCAGCAGGCGGCGCGCTTTTCAAGAAAGGCCGAGATGCCCTCTTGCGCATCCCCGGCCAGCGCATTGACGGTCATGACCTCTTTGGCATACCCATATGCCTTTTGCTGATCGAGATCGATTTGGGCATAGTACGCCTGCTTGCCGATGGAGACGGTGAGCGGGCTTGCCGAGGCGATTTGGGCCGCCAGACGCCTGGTCGATTCCCTCAGTTCTGTCGCCGGCACCACATCATTGACGAGCCCCCAAGCGGCCGCGGTTTGTGCGTCGATAGCGCGGCCGGTCAGCAGCATCTCCAGCGCGCGTTTGCGGCCAATAGCGCGGCTCAACTCGACCATGGGAGTCGTGCAAAAGAGCCCAATCTTCACTCCCGGCGTGGCGAATTGCGCATTGTGAGATGCGATGGCCAGATCACACGCGGCGACGAGCTGACACCCTGCCGCGGTGGCCGTCCCTTGCACTTCGGCGATGACAGGTTGAGGAACCGACTGGATCTTCAGCATGAGATCACAGCACGCATCGAAAATTTCGCGGTACTCGTTGACTGTTCGCGCTACCATTTCGCTCAGATCGTGACCCGAAGAGAAAACTTTTCCCTCGGCAGCGAGGATTACGGCCCGCACTGATAGGTCTTGCCCGATCGCGTGCAGACGTTCGGTAAGCAGGCGCATCAGGCCGAGTGAGAGCGCGTTTCGCCGCTCGGGCCGGTTCAGCGTGAGCACGGCGATAGGGCCTTCGATTTCGATTTTCAACAACTCGGTATGCATCGCTTACACCTCAATACGACAATACAGGCGTGAGCCCTTCTGCGAGCGAGCGCATCCGCGTTTTTGTTACCGGCGGCACTTTCGACAAAGAGTATGACGAGATCAACGGGCAGCTCTTTTTCAAGGATTCGCACCTGATCGAGATGTTATCTCTCGGCCGGTGCCGCCTGGCGCTGGAGGTGCGAACTCTGATGATGGTGGACAGTCTGGAAATGACCAGCGCGGATCGCAATCTGATCGCCGAACAATGCCGTGCCGTTCCGGAAGCGCGTATAGTCATTACTCACGGGACGGACACGATGGCCGATACCGCGCGCATGCTGGCCGAACGCGTTGCCGGAAAGACAATTGTTCTCACGGGCGCAATCATTCCATACAAATTCGGGAGCTCCGACGGGCTGTTCAACCTGGGAAGCGCGCTGGCCTTCGTTCAAACGCTGCCACCGGGGGTGTACATTGCGATGAACGGACGGTATTTCGCCGCGGCTCGCGTTCGAAAGAACCGCGAGACAGGCGTCTTCGAAGAGATCGAGCAAGGGAATTAGACCGTGGCAGAAAACTGCGAGGTACTCATCATTGGCGCGGGCGCTTCAGGTCTTGCCGCATTACGCGAACTCGACCGCGCCGGTGTTGATGTGCTTTGCCTCGAAGCACGCGACAGGACGGGTGGACGGATCCTGACCGTGCATGATCCGCTCTCGCCGATCCCGATCGAACTCGGCGCGGAGTTTATCCATGGCCGGCCGGAAGAGATCTGGCAGATTATACGTGCGGCAAATCTCACCGCATACGACGTAGGCGATCATACCGTGTATCTGAGGGGCGGAGAAATCGAGAGCCATGAAGACGCGTGGGTCCTGGTCGAAGAGGTCACGAGAGACATGCGGCGCGCTGCTGCGACCGGTCCGGACCGGTCTTTCGCAGACTTTCTCGCCACATCGCATCACTCAGACGAGGTGAAGCAGGTGGCCACGAGCTTCGTTGAAGGCTTTAACGCAGCACGGCAAGAGATCGTCGGGATTCATTCGCTTGCCAAGGACCTGGAAGCGGCGGATCAGATCCAGGGCGATGACACCTCGTTCCGGCTGGCGAGCGGGTACGATGCGGTGCCCCGTTCTCTGCTGGCGGGCGTTACCAATTCAGACTTGAAGCTGCGCCTGAATACGGTGGTTAAGGGAGCAGAGTGGCGTGCCGGGTCTGTGAAGGTTTACGCGAACTCCGCAGAAACAGGGTTGCCTGTGAGTTTCTCTGCCCGGCGGGTGATTGTAACGGCGCCACTGGGCGTGTTGCAGGCGCGTTCGATTCAGTTTGTGCCTGAACCGTTCGAGCATCTCGGCGCCGCACGCCGGCTTGCATTCGGAAATGTGTTCCGGGTAGTGCTGCGCTTGCGCGAACCGATCTGGGAGCGCAATCCTGAGCTGGCAGATACGGGTTTCTTTTTATCGGATCATCCCGTTTTCCACGCGTGGTGGACACCCCTCGCGGTGCGCGCGCCCATCATCACGGGCTGGAGCGCAGGGGGCCGCGCGGAGGCGCTTGCCGGCCAGTCTCGCGAGCTTGTGCTCTCGCAGGCACTGGCTTCCCTCGCCTGTATTACTCATTCGAGCGTTGACGATCTGAGTGAGCTTCTTGAACGCTGTTACTTCCACGACTGGCACGCTGACC
>JAFAMM010000273.1 GCA_019233375.1 Acidobacteriaceae bacterium | reverse complement strand
GTTCTAGCGAAGGTCAAGCTCATCGCGGAGCCCTGGGACGTGGGTGAAGGCGGCTATCAGGTGGGTCAGTTTCCGGCGTTGTGGGCGGAGTGGAACGGGAAGTATCGCGATGTGGTCCGGCGCTACTGGAAAGGTGATCCGGGACAGCTTGCCGAGTTGGGATATCGTCTTACGGGCAGTAGTGATCTGTATCAGCACGACGGCCGGCGCCCGTCCGCCAGCATCAACTTTATTACCGCTCATGACGGCTTTACGCTCAATGATCTTGTGAGCTATAACGACAAGCACAATGAGGCGAATGGCGAGGGCAACAAGGATGGATCAAATGACAACCATTCCTGGAACCATGGCTTCGAAGGCCCGACCGATGACGCGAATATCAATCAGCTTCGCGAGCGCGAAAAACGGAACTTCATGATGACTCTGCTGCTGTCGCAGGGCGTTCCCATGATCTGCGGCGGAGATGAAATCAGCCGGACGCAGTTCGGCAACAACAACGCGTACTGCCAGGACGACGAAATCAGTTGGCTGAACTGGGACCTGGACGATGCGAAGAAGGCACTGCTCGAATTTACAACGACGGTTATCGCGCTCCGCAGGGAGCATCCGAACCTGCACCGGCGCAAGTTTTTCCAGGACCGCACGATCTCGCCCGGTACCGCCAACAAACAGCAGGTGGACGGAGCTGAAGTCAGCGATATCAGCTGGTACCGTCCAGATGGCCAGGAGATGACTGGTGAAGAATGGAAGGCCGGGTGGGTTCGCTGCCTCGGTGTACGCCTGAGCGGCAGCACGCTGAGGGATGTGGACCGGTACGGCGAACCCATACGCGATGACAGCTTCTTATTTTGTTTGAATCCGCATCATGAACATATTGCGTTCTACATGCCGGCGTGCGCAAAGGGCTCCGACTGGGAAGTGGTGCTCGACACACGCGACTCCTCACCAGTACAGCCGCGCTCCATCAAGAGCAACGAGCCGTACGAAATCATCGAGCACTCGGCTGTCCTGTTCAGAGAAGTGCAGCGCCCGGCTGAGGTAGAGATGGTCATCGCGGAAGCGGTTCGCAAGGACCATACCGCCGATTTGAAGCACGCTCAACAGGTCCCCAGCATCACAGCGTAAACGAAATAGCTATCAGAGATCAGTTGTCACCGATCAGCCGCAAAGCTGACGGCTGAGGGCTGACAAGCTGATAGCTTACATGGGGAACGAGTTTGCTTCTCGCCAATAAGACGGCTATCGTAACGGGCTCCGCAAACGGGATCGGAGAAGCGGTCGCGCATCTGTTCAGCACGCATGGCGCGCGGCTGCTATTGCTCGACCGCGACGAAGCGCGGAATGCAGCTGTTGCCAGCGCGATCGCGGTCGAGCGAGGGCGCGCGATCCCCATCGCGCTGGATCTCCGAAACCGGCCGGCCATCGATGCCGCCGTGGAGAAAGGCGTGGACGAATTCGGAGCGATTGACATTCTGATCAACAACGCCGGTATCTACCCGCGTCAGGATTTCATGAGCATGACAGAGCAGCAATGGGACGAGATGCAGGACATCAATTTGAAATCGATGTTCCACCTTACACAGGCGGTCCTGCCCGGAATGCTTTCGCGCGGGGCGGGCAAAATCGTCAACATCTCATCGGTGACTTTCCACCTCGGAATGGCCAGCCTCGCACATTACATTGCTTCCAAGGGCGGTGTGATCGGTCTAACCCGCGCTCTGGCTCGCGAGCTAGGGCCGCACAACGTATACGTGAATTGCGTTACGCCGGGCGCCATCCTGGTGGAGGCGGAAAAGGCTGTTGTGACCGACGAACAGGTGCGCGCCTGGGTAGACCAGCAATCGCTCAAGCGGCGTATTCTGCCGCTGGATATCGCCCGTGTATGTCTGTTTCTGTCATGCGAGCTTAGTGATGGTATGACCGGCCAAACCTTAAACGTGGACGGCGGCTGGGTGATGTATTAGCAAGGCGGCTGAGGCGCGCCGTACGGAGAAGCCGGAAATTTTTGAATCCACGGTCCCTCTCGCCCACTCTTACCTGACTACGGCGCTCGCTGCGTCGAAACATCAAGGAGAGCACATGTCCAGGAAAACTTTGGTGGCCGCGCTGACCGTGGGCTGCGCGCTTGCGACGAACGGTGCGCTGTTCGCGCAGAATACGTCCCCGCCGGCGTCAGCGGATGCGGATCAGCAAGCGGCAATCGATAAACAAATTCAGCTTCTCAGGCAGGATCTCCGGTCGCAGCGAAAGCAGCTGATCGCGGCGAATATGAATCTGACGGACGCGGAAGCAACGAAATTCTGGCCGATTTACGACCGGTACGTCAACGACCTCGTGAAGACGAATAACGCGAAATACGAGCTCATTAAAACGTATCTCCAGAGTGACTCCTTTACAGATCAACAGGCTGATCAGGCAGTGAAAAAGTGGCTGGATATCGATGAAGCTGTCATTCAGCTACGACAGAGGTACCTTCCGCAATTTCGTGCGGCATTGTCCGCCAAGAGCACGGCTCGTTTTTACCAACTCGACCGGCGCGTGCAGATGATGATCGATCTGCAGATAGCAAGCGCAATCCCACTGG
Organism: Acidobacteriaceae bacterium; assembly: GCA_019233375.1. Classification (GTDB taxonomy): domain Bacteria; phylum Acidobacteriota; class Terriglobia; order Bryobacterales; family Bryobacteraceae; genus Bog-105. Next base: position 234 of record JAFAMM010000273.1, on the reverse strand, counting down.
TCGGGCCGTAGAAAACGGCTGTCAGCCATGAGGTGTGAGCTGAAAACCAACCGCTGAAAAGGCTGGTTCCTACTGCCCCGTGAGCAGGTATAGAGTCGATGCGTGGGGCCGCAAGGGTACCTTCAATCGGCCGGCCGGGCCGAGATCCCTGTGCTCCCACAAATCACGCTGCCGGTAAGTTGTCTGTGGCCTGAGGGACAAATCAGACAGTTTGAACTCAAGCGTCTGGGGCGA
>JAFAMM010000194.1 GCA_019233375.1 Acidobacteriaceae bacterium | reverse complement strand
CTGCCGGATCTCGTGATCCGGGCCGGCGATTACCTCAGTCTCGGTGTACCGGTAACCTGGATCCTCGCTCCGGGGAGCAAGCAGAAATATATCTATTCGCAGCAAGGCACGGCCGAGTCATTGGATCCTGTACTTCGCCAAGGCTCCATCGAGCTGCCGATCTCCGAGCTCTTCACTCAGCTCTAGCGGCCCGCGGCTTAGTCCAAGCGATCCGCGCCGAGCCCACAAGCGAGCGCGGGGGCGGCCGGCCACACCAACCCAAAACCTCTATCCAACCAAGAAATTCTTACCCGCATTTCATTCTCCGCGTCACTACTTCGGAGGCGGAAGTGTCTGCGGAGGAGCCAACGCTGGCAAATCTTCTGGCGTCGAGTTCTCGATCTTCAGCGTAGGGGTGAGTTTCCCGAAAGTGACCCGCACGTGCCCGCGCGGTTCAAGGTCGCCCGTCAACGGGTCGTAATCCGCTTCATCCGCCGACACGATCATTGGACCGGCGGTGATCTGCACGTGACCGCGAAGTTCGATCAGGCCGCCATTCCGCGTCTCCCAATTGGCCGAGAGAGTGACTTTGTCGGGCGATGCATTCAGCACTTGGTTATTTTGGCCGAAGTGTGTTGCGGCCCCGGCTAAGAGCAGTCCAGCGATGACAAGCAGCTTCATTTTGTCCTCCGCTGGTACGAAGTATAAACCCGAAATCGCCGGTATGAGCGGCTATTCGGAAGCGCTTACTTCTCCTGCCGCGGACCAGCGTACCTGTTGAGCGCGGGTGTGAGGTCATTGGCAGCCACAGGCCTATTTACCTCGTTTCGCAGTATCTCCGCAGACGTCACGCCGCCCCCATAAATCGCCCGGTTGGCGTCGTTGTCCGGCCGCAGAGTGCCGCCCTGCAGCGAGACGCCGGCAAAGACACCTCGAGACCTGGACCACGATAGAATGTCGGCCCGCATCGTCGCATCGGTCTGCGCAGTCGTGTCACGGCCCACCGGCCCAGCCGCTGCGGAAGCCTCGCCCCCGAGCGTGAACTTACTCGCCAGCATCCCGTTCATGCCCCGCTTGCTCATGACCAGAAGCACTAAATCCGTTGCTGAGCCGCCCGCCTGCAACCCGAATCCTGCGCCCTCGATTCGCATGCCGGCCGGATCGCTCCATCCCCCGTCCGCTTTCCGGCATGAGGCGTATCCCCGGCCGTACTTCGCCGAGACAATGAAACCGCCTTTCAACAGATTGGGAATCACTACCGCGCAGTACGCTTTGTGAAGCAGATCGCTCGGGATGCCTTTGTCCCGCGCATTCATAATCTCCTGCAGCACTTCTCCCGAGGTCTTCAGCCTGTCGACGTCCGAATTATCGCCCAGCAGTGTTGTGCTCAGGCCTGCGAGCATCAGAGTGATTGCGGTTACTTTCATTTTTGGGTATTTATGTTTTAGCTTTTCGTCTACTGTACCGTAAAAGTCAGCCCCGATCCACCGGTTCCTGCCGGTTTTCTAATGTGAAATCGAAATTTCTGATTGCGACTGTCGTCTTCGGCCTCGCTCTGCTGGCCGTGGCCCTCTTCCTCCTGAGATGGCAAGAGCGGAAATACGTCTCCGTTGAACCCCCTGCGGTTCTGATGGGCGTCAGGCAGCTGAAACAACTCGTAACCGTGCGCTACAGCATCCAGCGGGTTGTCGGAATCACCGAGCCGCGCGTCCCGCTCGGCTCTGAATCCGTCCTTTTGATGGTGCAAGGAGAGGTGTCCGCGGGGGTGGATCTTGCTGAGCTTCAGGCCGCCGACATTCGCCGGAAAGGCAGCCGCGCAATGGTCATCCGCCTTCCCGGCGCCAAGTTACTCGATGCCTTTCTCGATGAAAAACACATCAAGGTCTGGGATCACCAGATTACGTGGTGGACGCCATGGGTCTCTATCGACCCCGATCTGGAGCACCGCGCCCGCTTGCAGGCGCTTGATGATGTCCGTGCTGCCGCCCTGGAAATGGGCATTCTGGATCAGGCTCAGAATAACGCCCAAACTGCTATTAGAGACTTTCTCGCGGCTCTTAATATGCAAGTTACGTTCGAGAAAAGCAGCTCCTGATTTCATCCCGCAAGGGAAGTTTGTGACCGCCCGCACAGTCGTAAATTGAATACATCCGGCGATCCCGAAACCCCATCTAAGGGCTGCGGCAGCTGTCATCAGGGCGGCTAACAGTACCTCGAAACGTCCCGGGACGCGGGGTTGCGTCGGAGAAAACCTCGCGTCAACGAACCTCGGCGGAAAGGAGAACCATCAATGCAACTGCTGTGGACACTCATTATCGGCCTGATCGTCGGAGCAGTCGCCAAGCTTCTCATGCCTGGGAAGGACCCTGGCGGGTTTATCGTTACCATACTCCTAGGCATCGCCGGCTCGTTTGTCGGGACGTTTGTAGGTCGGGCCATCGGCCTGTATCGGGACGGCTCGTCGGCAGGCTTCATTATGTCCGTCATCGGCGCCATGATCCTGCTGCTCATTTACCGCCTGCTGTTCGCGCCAAAGAAGCCCACAGTCTGATCAAAGCGTCTCTGCCGCGGGCCGGCAAAACGGGATGGGTCATAAATGGCCCCCTCCAGAAACGGGATTCATTAGCCAGGCAAGATACCGCTTGAGGCCTCACCGGCCATGTCACACATGTATATCATGCAGCCCTTCTCGCTGCAGGCCCTTAGCAGGCTGTTTTCCACCCATCCGCACACAGCCGGGAGCATCGCCGCCCCACAGGCACTAGCTGTGTAACATCCAAAACATGAATCCGGGCGCCACCTGACGCTATTAGTCCAGGTGCGGCTCTATTCGCTTTCCAGCACAGCTAATTCGAGCGCAATGAGTGCAGTACAGCTAACTGTTAGCTGGAAAATAAACTTGAACTTTCTCAATGGATCTGGCATCATCTAAATCGCGCGAATTTAGGGAAAGCGCTTATTTCAAAAAGTGAAAGGTTGGAGTTACATGCATTCACGAAAGGCACTGAAAGCGGTGCTGTGTGTCTTTGGTCTCTCGCTTGCAGCCACTTCTGCATTCAGCCAGAAAACGACGCTGACGGGATTCATCGACGCCCAAGGGGGCCAACATGTCTTCTATCTGGACAAAAATTCGAATTTGAACCAGCTGATCTTCCTCGGTGGCAAGGCTTGGGGTTCACAGAACCTGACGGGTACATTCGGAGGATCCCTGCCCGCCGCCAACACTGCGCTGACAGGCTTTGTCGATGCTTCGGGTGGGCAGCACGTCTTCTATGTCGACGCAAACAACAATGTCAATCAAATGTACACGCCAGGTCCCGGCAATGGAGAAACTTGGTATCCACAGAACTTAACTGGTGTGTTTGGCGGTAACGCGGCGAATCCCACCGCGCTTACAAGCTTTTATGACCCGACGGATGGCTCCGAGCATGTCTTCTACCTTGGTTTGAGCGTGACTACCACCACCCCATCCCCGGTCAGCGTCAACCAGATCTTCTTTTGGCCGTCAACCAACACCTGGTATCCTCAAGACCTCAGCGATACCTACGGCGGGAACGCCGCCCAGTCCACCAGCCAGATAACGTCGTACCTTGACAATGTCGGAGGCGAGCATGTCGTGTTCCAGAGCGACAACGGCGACATTAACCAGTTGTTTTATCCCGGCAGTGGGCTCTCGTGGATCGCACAGGACTTGACCGCGTCTTACGGTGGCAACACACCAAGCTCTCCGACTGGGCTGTCATCCTACATCGACGCCGTCGGCGGCCAGCATGTCGTTTACGTCGATGCTAAGGGAAATGTCGACCAACTCGCCTACATCACCGGCGCCGGTTGGCTGTTCCAGAATGTAACGATCCTCGCAAGCGGCGCCGCCTCGGGCGGTAGCAATGTCGCCACCTACGTAGATTCGGTCGGCGGCCAGCATCTCGTTTTTCTGGATGCTGCAGGGAACGTAAGTCAACTCTTCAATCCAACACCTGGCAGTATTCTGTGGTATTATCAAAACCTGTCAGGCACTTACAGCGGTGTTGCAGCGGGAACCCTCAGCAGCTTGGCACCGTTTCCAAGTACCCAGAGCGACTCAGTATTCGTTGGCGGCGACGAGCATATCGCTTATGTCGACGTCAACGAAAATGTGGATCAGCTCTTCTATCCGTCGAACGGCACGACTTGGTTCTGGCAAAACCTTACCTCTTACGCCGGCAGTATTCCGGCTCTGTTTCCTGAGTAATGACGTCTTCCCTCGTCGGACGACTGTACGAACCACTAAATTGAATGGCTAGCGGGCAGAGATTCTCCTTCTCCGCCCGCTAAGTTCCAGCAGGATCCAAACGGCCCCCAACAGACTAACGCTGGCGGCGGTCAGCACCATGCCCACGACGATCGCCCAAGGTTTGTACCGGAACACGATCAGATGTGTCCCTTTACTTAGCGGCAACCCCCTGAACGCCACATCTGCTTTCTCGATGCGTATTTGTTTCCCGTCGACCTCTGCCTTCCATCCAGGATTCCAACTATCAGTTAAGATCAGGCTGCCCGGTTCGCGCAGGGTGCATTGAAGCCGGATCGTATCGTGCGAGTAATCGAAAATCTGCACCGGCTCCGAAGATACGGTGGAATCGCGCGCAATAAACGCGCGCGGCTTGGGGTGCGGATTTTCAAAGACCTCGCGAATGGAATCCTGCTGCACAACCGGATAGCCCATGCCCGAGAGTTTCGTGATGGCATTGCTCATCGTTTTCTCGACAATTACATAGCGGACCCCCACGAACGACAACGATTCGCCGGTAAACCGCAATGCGCTGTCCGTGCTGTCCAAGCTGAGAAACAACCCCGACCCGATCGACTGATGAAAGAAATCGCGATACCAGGGAAACTCGCCCGAGTTGAGGTTCCCTAACTGCGGAATCTGGAGCCCACTGCCCCAGTTTGGAAAGACGCCCGTCCGGCCGATATCAAGAATCCGGCTGCCGGGCTGCTCGTCGATCGTCTTCTTGATCCAAGCGATAACGGGCGTCAGGTTTTCATCGCGATTCGACCGGTATGGCCGCAAGTTATTCATGTAGAAAACGCCTTCACAGACCAGCAGGCCAACAGCGGACAGTGCGCTATAACGAGCCCAGCCGGCCCGCCGTCCAGCGAGCAAGATCACCGAGATTCCGCCGAGCACCGTCCAGAAGACGGCCAGATACGGCGGCGCCCAAGGATTAGAAACCCTGAAACGCCGCTCTTGAGTAATGTGGCCTGTGGACGTGTAAGCCGTAACCGAAACCGTGTGCGTGCCGTTCGAAAGCTGCGTTGTGTCGAGCGGCGCATTCCAGCCGACCTTTGGGCACCCAGGCCGGCCCGGATAAACATGACAGACGTCGTCGCGGGTTCCACCATAGCCGGCGTCTTCTACAAACTTCCCGTCCACCGCGATGTCAACTCTTGAGATCGGCGCGTCGGTCGCGACTGCCCAGCCCCCGAACTGCAAGCCACCCGAAAGATCGGGCCCTTGCACTGCGGGTATGTCGATGCTCAAAGTAATCGCGTTTCCGGCAGCGTGAACCGGCGGCATTGCTCCCGCTCGAAGCCTGTTCACATGCCGGTCCATAACGACGAACGAACAGACAATGACGCCGATGAGAGTTGCGCAGGGAAGCGTAAATGACCGCGATGCTCGAATGGCAGCCAACCCGTATGGCACGAGCAGCACAAGCGCGAGCATAAGCATCGCGGACCAGTAAACGTTCTGCACAAAGCTGAAAAATGGCAGCGAATCGAGCAGCGTGAAAGGAAAAATTCCAAAGATCTGGCCGAATGCGGCCGCCGCGCATATCGCGAGCGAGCCAATCGGCGCGACCGTCCGTCTGGTCATTCCTGAAAACGCATGAATGGCGAGGATCGGGCCAACAATTCCCATATGTTGCAGCCATGGATCGTAAGCATCCCCGGGCGGAACCGCCGGCATACGTGTCGCCCGGTAGGACTCCCAGATATGCTTCGGCGTGAATAGCGAGAGCAGGTTGATCCAGCTCACGCCGGGCGTCCGCCTCTGGGCGTATTGGGCGACGGTGTCCAGGTAACTGAAGTACGCCGCGAAGATTGGAACATATAGAAAGCCCAAAACGGCCACGGCGGCAAGCGGCATGCTGGCATGCAATAGCAGGATGGTCCGCCAGCGCTCCGGGTTCTCGGCAATCCGGAAGCTGAGAGTGAAGCCGTAGACTACAATCGCGACCAGAACGAGGATGGGGAAAAAGGTGGTCCCGAAAAGCAGCAGGTTCGCGCCCACGGCGAGCGCGAACGTCGCCGGCCGCGGACGCTCCGTCACAACCAGCAAGGCCAGAAGCACCAGCGGAGCGAGAAAGTAGGGCTGCCCCATCTGCGTGTACAGATTGTTTAACGCAAACCCGTTCAGGAAGAACAAAGCGGCCGCGGCAAAGGCCGGTAGCAACGTGAAACCCACGTGCGCAGTCAAAGCGCGCAGCAGGCAATAAGCAGCACAAAAATAAATCGCTACTGATACGAAAGTGAACGCCTTCGAACTGCCGCCGAAGATCGCCGTGATGAGGATGAGCGGCGAGAACTTGAGATCGACTAAGGCCTCGGGCCCGAGCGCTCCGGTCGCGGTGTACGGATCCCAGTACGGCGATTGCCGGTGCCGCATGCAAAAGGCCATAAATCGCGCTGCCGGTTGTAACTGATACGCAGCCGCGCCCGTGTCGCCCTGTCCGTGCAGGATGGTTCTGCCCGCCCGCTCCGGAAACCAAGAGACGGTTCGCGGCGCTTGGGTGCTGGCCAGCACCTCGGCATAATCGATGGGCGCAAGCGACGCGCGCAGAAAAAGCACGTCGCCGAACAACAGAACAATCAGAGCCAGAGCACAGAGGACGCAAACACCTCTGCCGGGCTTCAGGCTATTTGCCTGCCGGAGCCATCGCATCTTGGAACGCTCAGTGTAACCTGGAGAGCGCGCCGGACCTATGCAGGCATATCCGAAGTTGCACAACGCAATGTGGCCGGGCCTGGTGGGTAAAGGCCCGGGATCTGAGCCGGCCATTGATCTCGACACGATGCTCGATCTCACCGCGAAGGCATGCGTGAGCGGCCAGCGATTTGATGGAGTGGATCTGTTCCTGTTCGATCCGCATATCAGCATCGACGCCGGGGACGACACTCTGAAGGCCTTGGCGGAAAAGATTCAGTCGCGCGGACTGGTAGCCGGATCGCTCGTCGCGCCCGTGTGGAGGGAAACGGGCGGCGGCTCGGCGATGGGAAGCGAGACGGAACGGTCGCGCTTCCTCTTACAAGTAAAGAAAGCCTGCGTCATTGGACAGCAGCTTCAAAACCTCCGGGTTCGTTCCTACGGTGTCATCCGGATCGATTCGGCTGCCAGCGCGGCCGAGTGGGCGAAATCACCCGAAGAAAGCACATCGCGCATCGCGCAGACGTTTCGCGAGGCAGCGGAAATCGCAGAGAGCTACGGCGAGCGGCTGGCGGCCGAAGGAGAGATCTGCTGGGGCGCGATGCATAGCTGGCGCCGGATGCGCGAACTGCTCGAACGCATCGGCCGGCCGCAAACGGTCGGCTTCCAGGCGGATATGGCGCACACGCTGCTCTACACCCTCGGCTACAATGCGCCGGAAGATCGCGTTCTGCCGCAAGACTTCGATTGGCGCGACACAGATTCGCTCCGGGCGGCGCTGCAGGTAGTCGCATCGGCGCTGCGCCCGTGGACGATCGACCTCCACGTTGCGCAGAATGACGCAACCGTAAAAGGTCTGGGGGCGCACGACAAAACGGGCCATCATTGCCTGCCGTTCGATCCGGCTGGAAAGCTCGACCTGGTGCGCGATTCCGGCCTATGGCTGCGAGACCAGAACGGCGTGTTGCTGAAGGCGCTACGCCACATCTGCTGGGACGGTTGCATGTTTCCGAACAAACTGATGTTGAGGCAAGAGACGTGGAATGATGTGCTGCGCGCGATGATTGCCGTGCGTGACGCGCATGGCTGGACGGAGGAGGCGTGATGGCGGGCGCGCGGCCGCTCCGCATCGGTCTGGTTGGCTGCGGTTTCATGGGCCGCACGCATTCGAATGCGTACCGGCAGGTGAACCAGTTTTTCGATTGCGAATACCATCCGGAGCTGAAAGCGGTCTGCGGCCGCGATCGGGAGCGCACGGAGCAATTCGCGCGCCGTTGGGGCTATCAACACGCTGAAACGGACTGGGACGTTCTGGTGAAGCGCGATGACGTTGATGTCATCGACATCGCCAGCCCGAACGACACTCACGCCGGCATTGCGATTGCCGCCGCAAAGGCCGGCAAGATTGTATTGTGCGAAAAACCACTTGCACGGAATCTCGTAGAAGCACTCCGCATGGTTGCCGCGGCGGAAGATGCCGGCGTGCCGAACATGGTCTGGTACAACTACCGGCGCGTCCCGGCCGTGACGCTCGCCAAACAAATCATCGAGGACGGAAACCTGGGACGAGTGTTTCATTATCGAGCGAAGTTTCTGCAGGACTGGACGATTTCACGCGATATTCCAGTCGGCGGCCGGGCGCTCTGGCGGCTCGATCGAGACTTGGCGGGCAGCGGCGTAACCGGCGATTTGCTGGCGCATTGCATCGACACCGCGATCTGGCTGAACGGGCCCATTGCGCACGTATCGGCGATGACCGAGACATTCGTGAAGGAGCGCGAGAGCGCCGTGACCGGTCATGCGGTAGAAGTATCCATCGACGATGCCAGCGCATTTCTGGCGCGATTCGAAAACGGTAGTTTAGGAACCTTTGAAGCGACGCGTTTTGCCCGAGGGCACAAGGCGCTGTACACGTTCGAGGTGAACGGAGAGAAAGGCTCGCTGGCATGGGATCTTCACGATCTGCACCGGCTGCGGTATTTCGAGTATGAGGAAGCGTCGGAGCTGCGGGGATGGCGCTCGATCCATGTCACGGAGCCGGAGCATCCTTACATGAAGAGCTGGTGGGTGCCGGGGTTACAGATCGGGTATGAACACACGTTTATTCATCAAGCCGCCGATCTGCTCATTGCATTGAGCGCCGGGCAGATGCCCAGCCCGGCATTTCGCGAAGCGCTGGCAACGGAACGAGTCATCGACGCAGTCCTGCAATCGGCTGCCCTCATGAAGTGGGTCGCCGTTGTTTGATAAACGTTTTCGCAGGACCGGCCTATCCGGCCTCCGTAAACCGAGATAGAATCTTCCCCATGATCAAGGGCATTTTCTGTCCCGCGGCAATAGCTTCGCTAGTTGTTTTGGTAGGCTGCGCTCCGCAGGCCCACGAGGCCAATGAGAGCTATGTCCTCGTTGCGGCCCACACCCGGATTCCTTACTGGCAGGAGGCGCTTGCCGGGCTCCGTCGCGCCGGAGCAGAGATGCATGTGAAAGTGGACATGGCAGGTCCGGAACGGTACGACCCGAAGGCGGAACGGGAGGTCTTTCAAAGCGTCATAGGAGACAAACCGGCCGGGATTTTAATTTCCCCCGCAGATCCGAATGTCATGGCCGCAGATATCGATTCGGCTTTGCAGCAAGGAATACCGGTGCTGACCATCGACTCCGATGCGCCGACAAGCAAACGCCCGTTCTTCATCGGTTCAGATAACTATGCAACGGGGAGATTGGGCGGGCAGCTTCTGGGCAAGCTGCTCGGCGGTAAGGGAAAGGTTGTCATGTTCACCTATCCCAAACAAGCCAACTTAACGGAGCGGCGGCAAGGATATCAGAGCGCGTTCGAGAATTATCCGGACATTCAGGTCATCGAAGCGGTCGATATCCAGGGAGATCCGGCTGTAGCGTACAATACCGCAAAAGATTTGCTCACTTCGAAGACGGCAGTGAACGCTTTCGTTTGCCTGGAGGCGGTCGCGTGTCCGGAAGTAGGCGAGGCCGTCAAAGACACGAACACGGCGGGCAAAGTGACCATTATGGCAATGGATACCGATCAGCGCACTCTGAATTGGATTCAACAAGGGTTAGTCGCGGCCACGATTGCCCAAAAGCCGTACACCATGGCATATCTCGGAGTGAAACTCCTCGATGACTTACACCATCACAAGCGCCCGTTCGAGACGAATTTCAAACAGGATCCGTTCTCCCCTTATCCAACTGCTATCTACACAGGCACGTTCCTGGTCGACAAGGACAATCTGCAGGCATTTACCACGCAGAAACAGCCACCAGCGAATAGCACGACGAAGCCATAGTGCTTTGATGTAGCATCACCGTACCTTCAGTTTCGGCAGGTTTTCGATCCGTTTCCAACCCTCTCCGGCATTTACCTGCTCGACAGTAATGTCATCGAAGTAACCGTCCAGCACCGCAGCGCGTTCTTGCGCTAATGGCGGCGAGCAGTAGTCTTCCTCTTCCCATACCGCG
>JAFAMM010000492.1 GCA_019233375.1 Acidobacteriaceae bacterium | reverse complement strand
ACAACGGGCGAGTTGACGCAAACAGTAACCGTGGAAGAGAGCGCCGCGCCGGTCGAGACAAATTCCGGCGCACAAGCCGGAACTATTACCGGCAACCAGGTCCGCAGTCTCAATCTGAATAACCGGAACTTTGAGCAGCTCGTAACTCTGCAGCCCGGAGTTGTAAGCAACCTGCCTGATGAGGTTGGCTTCGGACTCAATAACAGCACCAGTATCTCGGTGAATGGCGCTCGAGTGACTTCGAATAACTGGACCGTTGACGGCGCGGATATCAATGACAGCGGTTCGAACGGCACGCTCCTCAACGTACCTAGTGTTGATGCGATACAGGAGTTTACGCTGCAGCGCAGTTCGTACGATGCAGAATACGGACGGAGCGGGGGCGGACAGGTCCTGGTCGCCACAAAGTCCGGAACCAACCAGTTTCACGGCGACGCATACGAATTTGTCAGGAACAACTATTTCAACGCGAATTCGTTTTTCGGCAATCTTGCAGGCCAGCCGACGCCCATAGAGCGCTACAACGATTTCGGGTTTACAATCGGGGGCCCGCTGTTTATCCCAAAAATTTACAAGCGGCAAGTCTCGAAGACGTACTTCTTCTGGTCGGAAGAATGGCGGAAGTCGAGCACGCCGAACACACAATCTTATAGCGTGCCAACCAACGCCGAGCTCGGCGGCGTCTTTCCGGGTGATCTTACTTCTATCGCTCCCGCGGGTTGTGTCGCTTACAACGGATCAACCAGTACAATTAATCCCTCCTGTTACAGCCAGAACTCTAAGGCGTACCTGAGTAATGTGTTCTCGAAGTTTTCGGCCAATGCGGGAAACGGTACCCAGTACGTGCAGAATTACACGCAGCTAAATAATTACCGCCAGGATATTGTTCGGATCGACCAGACCTTCACGGATAAGATCCATTTCTTTGCACGGTTCATGCAGGACGATGTTCCTGAGAATTTTCCGCTGGGCCTGTTCACCACACCGAACTTCCCTGGCATCGCAGCCGCTGCGACGGACTCGCCCGGTAAGAACGCGGTAGGTAACTTGACATGGACCCTTTCTCCCACGGTGGTGAACGAGTTGGAATTTGCGTATTCGTGGGGCGGGATCAATGCTTCTTTGTCCGGTGTCGCCAATGATCCAAGCTTCGTCGGCTCGCTCACGAATAATTTTGCGTACACGGACCCTTATGGCCGCGCCCCGACGGTGAACATCTCAGACTTGAACGTCGGGCTTTTCGAGGGCAGCGCGCCTTATTTCGAACGCAATCTGGACCGGAACGTCTTTGACAATTTGTCGTGGACGAAAGGAAACCATACGATCCGCGCCGGCTTTACAGTGCAATGGATGCAAAAGACCGAGAATGCGTCCAGTGGCGCCGCGAACTTCACGTTTCAGCCGAGCGGCAGCATCCCGGCGTTTGCGAATTTCCTGCTGGGGAACGTCGCAACGTACTCTCAGCCCAGCCGGGACACCGTGCCTGACCTGCACTATTTCAACCTTGAAGGGTACATCCAAGATGATTGGAAAGTAACGCCAAAACTTACGCTAAATATGGGCGTGAGGTACAGTTACTTCCCGTCGCCGACGGATGTCCACAATACCCTGAACAACTTCGACCCAACGGTTTATAGCGGCGCCGGCGCGCCTCTCATCGATCCCGTGTCGGGCAACTTTCTCGCGGGTCAGAGCCTTGTCCCCGGTAATTACACGAACGGCATCATTTTCCCCGTGGGCGCGGCCTGCACCGCGGCCAAAGCGTTGGGACCCCAAGTCACGTGTTCGCCTTACGGAAATCTGGTGAATCCAAACTCGAACAACAACATCGCGCCCCGGTTTGGTTTTGCCTATGATCCGACCGGCAAGGGGAAGACGGCCATCCGCGGCGGCTACGGGGTCTTCTATGACCGGACGCTCAACGGGATTTGGGAGCAGAATGCGTTTACTGACCCGCCTCTGGTGCAATCCACAACGATAACCAATACCAATTTCGACCGCGTGCTGGGAGGAACCGTCTCTGTCCCGCTCGGCCCCGCGGGACTTATCGCAACCGGCACCCCGCAGTTCAAGGTGCCCTCATACCAGGACTTCAACTTCTCTGTTCAGCAGGAACTCGCGCGAAACACGGTGTTTGAGATCGCCTATGTGGGCACGCTCGGAAGACATCTGCTGGGGGAGGTGGATCTGAACCAACCCACGCTCACGGCGCGCATTCTCAGCCCCATGGCGCAAGTGAACGCGATTGCTCCGTTTTTGGGATATTCAGATATTCTGACGAGAACCCCGAACTTCACAAGCAATTACAACTCTCTCCAGGTGGCGCTAACCAGGCGGGTAAGTCAGGGATTAACGCTACAACTCTCCTACACCTGGTCGAAGAATCTGACGAATATGCCGTACGATCGCGGATACGCAACCTACAACACATATAACTACAACATGACGTACGGCCCGTCGCAATATAACCAGCCCCAGACGTTTGTCGCGAGCTACGTCTATGATCTGCCGTTCTTCAGGCGCCAGCAGGGCTTCGTGGGACATGTGCTCGGAGGGTGGGAGATCTCCGGTATTACAACGGTTGCGTCTGGCCAGTCGATCACCATCACGCAGGCCAGCGACCCGTTCAATTCCGCCGATTTTCCAGGTGCGCCGGGAACGTATCCGGGTGGGTTGGGCATCGACTACACTGCCGATTTCGCGATCAGGACGAACGTTGTTCCGGGACAGAGACTGAAAGGACCCGGAACGGGAACACGGCTGCAATGGTTCAATACGGGAGCGTTTTCGCCTGCTATCGGACAGTTTGGCAACGAAGGCGTAGGCGTCATCCTCGGCCCTGGGGAGCAGATTTGGGATCTCGCGGCCCTCAAGAACTTCAACGTGGGCGAGCGCTTCAGCTTCCAACTACGGTGTGAAACGTTCAACACCTTTAACCACACGAACTTCAGTGGCGTGAGCACGAACATCAACAGCAACACCTTCGGACAAGTAACGTCGGCGCACGACCCGCGCAATCTCCAGCTCGGTCTAAAGCTAAACTTTTAGCTTGGTAACGTACGCGGTTTTGAAAGCTGCCCGGTGGCAGGCGAAAGCGTACCGCCGAACGGCAGTCTGTTACTTGATGGCAGTGGCTCTAGCGCCGCTCGCCTTGTCAGGCGAGCAGGATCCGGCGGAGACGTCGCCGCAACTGCGACCGTTACTCGTTCAGGGTTCGGAGGCGCTCCAACGAGGCGACAACGCCGGCGCGGCGGCTGCGTTCCAGCGGGCTTCGGAACTGGCGCCGGGTTCGATTGAGATTCTGAATGATCTGGCGATCGCCCTTTACCGTGAAGGGAAACCGGAAGCGGCCATTGCAGCCTATAAACGCGCATTGAAAATTGCTCCTGGCGATTTTGTAACGAGTGCGAACCTGGGGATCGCGTATTTCCGGTCGCAGCGCTATGCCGAAGCTTTGCCGCTGTTGCAGGAGGTGGCGGAAACGAAGCCCAGCTTTCAGAGTTTTGAGCTGACCGGCCTGACACTATTCGCCCTTGATCGGTACAAAGAGGCATCCGAGTACCTGGAAAAAGCAAATCGCCTGCAGCCGGGCGACCTGACCACGCTCGACATGCTCGGCAAGGCGTACTTGAAGAGCAAAAACTATGCGGGCGCGGCCGACGTCTTCCGGCGCGTGATGGCTGTCAATCCGAACTCGGCGGAAGCGCACATGTTCATGGGCATGGCTTATGACAAGATGAATCGCGAAACAGACGCTCAGCAGGAGTACGAAGCAGCGGAAAAAGCGGACCCGACATTCCTGGGTGTGCATTCGGGCCTTGGTCTCATTTATCTTCGCGAGGGCAAAACAGAACAGGCCGAGAGCGAATTTCGCGCCGAGCTGACCCGCTATCCACATGATGCAATCTCAAACGCCATGCTCGGAGAGATTCTCAGAAAGAAAAATGAGCCTGGCCAGGCGATTCCATACCTTCGAAGAGCTATCGACGCGAATCCAAATTACAAAGAAGCACTTTTTGAACTGGGTAAGTCAGAAGTTATGCTGGCGCAAGCTCAGCAGGCGCTTGAGCCTCTTCGCAAAGCCATTTCCATCGACCCAAATTATTACGAAGCGCACTTTGTACTGGGAACGGCGCTGCGAAAACTGGGCCGGCCGGAAGACGCGGCGCATGAGTTCAAGATTGCCGAGGAAATTCAGGCGCGGGAACGGGCGGGATTAATCAAAAAGGTCACCAAGCCCGAAGATCAGCCATAGCTGATCTTCGGGGGCTGCGCTAGCTACTGCGCCTTAGTCACATAATTGACGTAGCATCTGCTGGTTACATCGAGTTCCCTCTGGATCAGGAAGTTACGCTGATTGCCAGAGACGCCCGTCAATGTCATGTTGTAGTAAGCGCCATTCGAACCACGTGACTGATGTGAACCGAACGTCCAAGCGCACTTGTCCGCGTCTTCGGCGCCATCCGCGTCATACCAAGCGTCAAGATAGGGATCGGTATTTGCTTCCTCTAACTCATGTGCGATTACGGACACCATACCGTCTACGCCGGCGTTGCCGTTCGGCCCGACCGTCTGAGCCGCGCATGCGTAGAGACAGCGGTTCGCATTTCCAACGAACGCATATTTGATGTTCGTTCCTGATATGTAACCGTACGTATGCCAGCCGCAATATTGGGAGCAAAAGCCGGACGATTCGGAAACATCAGAAGAGGTTAATACGAAATAAATTCCGTTGTTATCGTTCGGCAGATGGCCGCCATTGATTGCGTTCGTTACGACCAACTGGACACCGTAATCAGAAAGTCTTGATCCTTCGGAGTAGCCGGCGGTGTATTCCTTAGCTACAACAAAGGATCCGGTTGGCGTGCCATAAGATGCATTGGTCAGGTAGTAATCGGACCCGCTTAGCCCGTGCAGAAAATCGCGTACGATGGCCTGACCACCGGGTGTATCGCTTGCGTTATTTTGATTCCAGTTACCGTACCAAATCAGGTATACGTTCGGCTTGCCCATAACCGAGCCGCCATGAAAAGTGATATCTGGCGTCATAACGCCTGCCGATCCGGCCGTGGGAGCTTCTTCACGCGGATTCGTCCGATGGGGAACAATTTCAGGGCCGCCATGACGGTCCGATTGAGTTCTTGCGCGCGTGCCGTCGCCCGCGGCACCTGCCGCCGGTTCCTGGGCCCACATGCCCGTCGCTGTAAGCATCGCTAAAGCACATGCAGCCAGCGTTCCACGGCGCAGTCGGATATTCATCAATGTACTCTCCAATTAGAAACTCTGCCCTAAAGGCACTCCCCGGATTATAGGGGCCATCCATCTTAGTTTCAAGACAAAACCGCCTTGCAAGCGAAGTATCTGGCCCACGCGGATGTGAAACAATCGAGGAACGGCCGTTCCTCGCATGCGAATACGATTGCTGCTTCTGTTTGGAGTCGCGGCCGCCGCAAGTTCGCAGCCTCAGAGTACTTCTGCTTACGACGAAGCCGCGATGGAGCGCTATGAAGCGCATGCGACGGCGGTAACGGGGCAGGTATCGCGCATACGAGATCAGCAGCCTTGGGCTATCAGCGCCGGTGAACGTGTTCCCGTTCGTCAGATCATCACTACCGGGCCGGATGGATACGGACACTTCGTGGTAACCGGAGGAAGTAGTTTCGATGTGTACGCGAATTCGCGTGTTGCCTTCCGCAGCAACACCGCGACCGTAGGAGATCTCCTTGACGTTATCGCGGGACGCGCGCGCATTCACCTGCAACCCGCGGCAGGGATGCAGCAGGAACGAATATTTACGCCTGTGGCGGTCATCTCCGCGACACAACGGGCCACAGTTGCACTGGCCGTCGACGAGGAGGGGACGGTGCGTATCGATGTCATCGAAGGCGAGGTGCGCGTGCAGCACACCCTGCTGCCCCGCAACGAGCCGACCGTGGTGCGGGCCGTGGACGCGATTGTCGTCTCTCGCGACCGTCAGATCTCACGTCAAGTTGACAGGGGCTCATTGTACCGCTATACGGTGCGTTCCCTGAAGGACATCTGGGCCGCTGTTACGCCGGGGCACTCAACCGGCCACAGCGGCGATCCCAGCGAACAGAAGTTCCTTTCCGGCAATCCCCACTTTGACCCTTCTGATTTCGGGTATTGACGTCCGCCGCTACAATTAGGTCTGTGAGTATAGCGGGCCGGCTTGCCGGCATTGCCTTCCTCTGTGGAACCGCCATTTTTGGCGGATGGCAGACTTCGCTACCGCCTGATCTTCAAAAGCAGGAGATGAAACAGCAGGAAGGACTTGAAAACGCATGGGACGTGCGGGCCATTCTCGATCACCTGTCAAAAGATGATCAGCAGCTCGCGTCGATTCTCGCGGCGCTAAAGCCGCAGCAATGGGCAGATCAGAAAGGCGCGCCGACGCCCTACATTTTGCAATGGCAACAAACGCAGCAACAAACACGCGATGTCGCCGTCGTTGAGCACGCGCTGATGCAGCAGACGGATAATCTCTCGCTTGGCCTCGACCTGTACTTCCGGCTGGAAGCCCTGGACATAACGGCGCGCTCCCTCTCAGAGGGTGCGAGCAAGTATGCCGACCGGCCGACCGCCGAAAATCTCAAGGCGCGCTTGGCGCAGAACTTCACGGATCGCGAACGGTTACGCGACTATCTGAAGGATCTGGCAACCAGCACGCAGCAGAACTTCAAAATTGCTGACGCCGAAGCGCAGCGCTGCCGCGGTATGATCAGCAAGGAGCCTCCCAAAACAGTTCGTAAGTAGTCCGGGAAGAGATTATGGAAGTGGCCGTGTTTACCTGCTCGATCTGCAGCGAAGTGTCTCGGGATATCTGTGTGTACTGCACAAAGGATGCCTGCGCCAACCATCTATGCGGGCGGTGCCGGCGGTGTAGCGATTGCTGTCAATGTGAAGTGGCGCTCGTCGAAATGCAGCATGAACTCCCCATGCATCGGCATCTGCATGCCAGTAATGGTCATGCAACAGTAGAAGAGCCGGCGAAATTCAACTCTTCAGCCTCTGACGAGATTGAAGCCGTTACCGGCGACCCGCTCCCGGAGCATGACGAATAAGCCATCGGGCTTTATTCCCCTTCCACGTCCTTGGCGCGCTTTTTTGCCGGATGCAGTGCTTTCTTCAGAACCGCCTCCCGATTACCACTGACCCACGCAGCGTCGATTTGCCGGTCAGTCATGCCGGCCAGCCGTCCGGCGAGAATGAACGCCGGTAGGGCTTGCTGGAGGTCATGCCAGCGTGCCACTTCTATTACGGATGGAAGCGCGCGCTCCCTCACAAGCCGCAGCGTCTCAGGGTTATTTTGATCCGTGAGATTGACTAACGCGTGGCTGGCGTTGCGCCGGTCAGACCAGACGAGGGAATTCATGAGCTCGATGTACCAGGTCGGCTCAATACGAATCTGCTGATCGGGATGCAGTTTGGCGCCGATCATTACGGCATGCAGTGCACGGTTCGCGTCTTCGCGCACACGCGTATCGCTGTCGAGAAGGCCGTACTGCAGCGCATTTACAATGACCGCTGAACTGCGCGGGTTGCGAGGACCGTATTGGAGAAGATAAGCCGCTGCCGCTCTTTGGTCGGGATCCGCGCATTCGCGCAGCACGCGGTCTATCACCGTGAGGTCGCGTGCCACCAGCGGCAGGAAGAGTTGCTGAAGCCGCCGGCATTCCGGGTCTGCCATGAGGGAGTAGCCGTTTGTCAAATCCTCATCGGCGTTACGGCCTCTGATACTCCCGGCGACATTATCGAGAAATTCGCGATAGACACTCACCAAATCGCCGGAAAGGGTGATGTCGCCAATGGGCTCGGGATGATACTCTACGTGCGGCTCATCCTTTTCTTCTATACCGACATACAGCACCATTCGCCGGTCTACACAGCAGGCCGCCTCAACGTCTGAGGCAAGGACACCCGGCAATTTGTTGATCCGGTCCTCAACCATAGCCCGAGACGGGAGCGGATCACCCGCGTTAGCAGCGACCGCAGCCCTGATCTTCGCGAGCGGCACCTTGCGAGCACCGTAAATCTCAATCACTCCGACCCGCGGCGTGATGTCATTGGGCGCCGCTGAAACGTATGGCGCCGGCGCAAGAAGCGCGGCAAGCGGCAAGACACAAAAATACTTCACAGGATTAACAGTCTTGGACGTCAGTCAACCGCGCTTCGTTTACGCTTGTTTCTCGGCAAGATCTCCCACTACAGGGAGTTTCACTTTCCGGTTGTTGTAGGCGGAGTACATCAGGTATAGCCACAGTATGAACACGGCCAACCAATACGGAAAGAAAAGCAGCAGGCCAATACCGTGCGAGACCACCGTAAACACGAACCAGATCACAATGACCGCGAGATGGGCAAAGATTGACTGAAACGCGTGGAAACGAACCGTCTTGTTCTGATTATACGGGGCGAGCACCAGAAAAATGATACCTGTCACCAGGCCCAGCAGATAGCAAAGGGCGCTCGCGACGTTTTCCGACATGCCGCCAGCCTGGATCGCGGCGGGCGATGGAGGAGGCACATAGCTGCCCGCACCTGCGTTTGGGGCAGCCGCGCTGGCTCCGAGTGCCGCTCCGCAATTCGGACAGAACTTGCCGTTCGCTTCGGTACCGCAGTTCGGACAGAACGCCATAAAACCTCCCTGCTAGTCTATTGCAACTTCACCGGAAGTGCCATGCTGGCCCGTATCGGTGGTACTAGGAAATTCGCGCGGTTGATGACGTACCTTTTTTTCTTGGCTGAAAAGCGCCATCGCTCGAAGCGGCGAGCGCGAGCCTAGGCGCTGCGCTCCGTCACGAGGTCGATTATCGAGTTCAGGGCTCGCTGCGCCGGACTATCCGGGAAGGCAGCCAGCACCAGGCGCGATTTTTCAGTGAAGCTGTGCGCGCGATCGTACACCCGCGAGACAGCACCATGGCGCTCCAGTATCTGCAGAATGTGCATGAACGGCACGTTTTCATAGCTGCCATCGATGAGCACGGTTTCTACCGCCCGCCGTTCCTCCCCAGTAGCACGCTCCAGCGCATAAATTACCGGCAGCGTGACCTTGCCCTCCCGCAAATCATTGCCGGCAGGCTTGCCGAGGATCTTTTCCGTAGACGTAAAGTCCAGTATGTCGTCGACGAGCTGAAACGCCATCCCCAAATTCCAGGCGAATTCAGCAAGCTTCGATTCAGCCGATTCGTCCGCCACAGCCGATACGGCGCCCAGACACGCACACGCGGAAAAAAGACTCGCGGTTTTTCGATCCACCAGCTCCATGTAATCGGCTTCCGTCACGTCAATGCGGCGTAACCGGTCGAGCTGCAGCAGTTCGCCTTCCACCATCATCTGTGTCAGTGAGATCAGCAGGTCGAGGATGTGAAAGTTTCGCTCCCGCAGCG
>JAFAMM010000326.1 GCA_019233375.1 Acidobacteriaceae bacterium | reverse complement strand
GACTATACGGAGATTTCACGCAGGTTCTTTCGCCTGATCGCAGACGCGCAGAGTTCTACGTTCAGGCAAGTGATCCCGCTTGTCGCGGGCGCCATTGAACGTGGTGTTGTACAAAGGGATCTCACGCCCGCAAACTTCATTTGTGGATATCGTTCGCAGCAGCTCTACATGGTTGACTTCAGCCTGGTGTATCTTCGCCCGGTACCCGGTTGGCGCACACACGCGCGACGGTTGAGCGATTTGCTGACTCAATCGCACACGGTAACAAAGACGTAGTGCGGGAACGCGGCCGATGAGCTTGTTGAGGCGCGTGGTTAGCACGATTGGAAACAGCGATTGGAACAGGCGATTCCTCTCGAACAAGAGAACTTCGCCGCCCAATGGAGAAAGATCGTATTTCTTCAAAATCGCCCGTTATCTGTGGCGGCGATTTCCTCAACCATTGAGATATCGATTCTGGCTGTGGTGGGGTGAGGTGCTTCCCTACCAGCGAATCATCTATCGAGGCAAGGTGCTTCGGTGGGGCCGAGACAGGACTAAAGCGTATCGTGCTGTGTTCCCGACGGCGCCGGCCGGCGAATCAATCCTTGATCTCGGGTGTCACACAGGCTTTTACTGCTTCATGGCCGCCTCCGAGGGCGCGAAGCACTGTTTGGGGATTGACCACGTAGCCTCTCGCATCAAGGAAGGTATGGAACTGGCTGCGCGAGAGGGAATCAGAAATGTTGAGCTGGTAGCGGCTGACGTTTTCGACTATGACTTGCCGCGTACATTCGATGTTGTCCTCTGCTTGAACCTGCTACATCACATGAGGAGCATCGAGCGCGCGGAGGCGCTGATTGAGAAGGTGTACGGCTGGAGTAGAGAACGAATTGTTTTCATCGTCCTTCGTCCGCGTAACGCCTCGGCAACATATGAATACGTCGACGAGTACGGCACGAGGTATCTTCACTTCTCGGCGCAATACTTTCGCGATAAGTATGGAACCGACCGCATCGATGAGAGTCTCCTGGATCCGGGGTGTTATGGGGCAAATCGCTCGATCATCGTGCTGGAGAAATGCAAGAGATAAAGGGGAACTCACTTCATTCACATACATGAATAAAAGAGGCGCTGCCGAAAACGTGTATGAGCCGGCGCCCTTGTAATTCCAGGCGGGCATGATACTCTCCGTAGATTGCACTCATGAATTACCGCCACGATACGGGAGTTGATCGCCGGGAGTTTCTGCTTGGAGCGCTTGCCGGCGGCCTTGTTGCGGCGGTGCCGCTTTCCGGAAGGGCAGCCGATAACGCCGCGATGACGACCGTGCTCGCGCAAGTGCCGAAGCTGCACGATGAAAGCGTAAAGCGGCTGCAAGACTGGATTGCGCTGCCCTCCATTGCGGCGGAAAACCGCAATTTCCCGCAAGGCCCCGAGTACATGGCGCAACTAGCTCGCGACGCTGGGTTCAGCAGCGTTGAGGTCATTCCCACCTCCGGAAAGCCCGGCGTCTTCGGCACGCTTGATGCGGGCGCCTCCGCCACGGTCGGGATCTACTTCATGTATGACGTGAAGCAGTTTGATCCGAGCGAGTGGTCATCGCCTCCGCTGGAGGGGCGTCTGGTGGAAATGCCCGGGCTAGGCAGGGTCTGTATGGGACGTGGCGCCGTGAACCAGAAAGGGCCTGAGAGCGCGTTTCTCGGCGCGTTACATGCGTTCAAGACGGCTGGCACGAAATTACCCGTGAATCTTGTGCTCGTCTGCGAAGGCGAGGAAGAGATCGGGTCACCGCATTTCGGCGAAGTGGTGCGCGAGGCAAGGGTGACGGCGGCGCTGAAGAACTGCATAGGGGTGTTCATGCCGGCGGCGAGCCAGGAGCGAGACGGCAGCGTCGAAATCTCGCTGGGCGCCAAGGGTGTGGTGGAACTGGAACTGGTCTCGAGCGGTGAACGGTGGGGACGCGGGCCGAAGCACGACATACATTCCAGCCTGGAGGCGGCGGTCGACAGCCCGACCTGGCACCTTGTTCAGGCGCTGAATACGCTGATCAAGCCGGATGGACATACGCCGGCGGTGGAAGGCTTTTTCGCCAAGGCGAAGCCACTTACTCCCGCGCAGCTCCAGATGATCAAGATTGCGGCGGCCCGGCGCAGCGAAACTGATATGCAGGAGCAACTCGGGGTCAAACACTGGGCTGGAGATAAGGGCTACTACGATGCGCTGGTAGCGCTCGAATCGCAGCCGACCATCAACATAGAAGGCCTCGTGGGCGGGTATACCGGCCCGGGCGGGAAAACCATTTTGCCGCATCGCGCGGTCGCCAAGATAGATATGCGTCTGGTGCCGGATATGACCGCCGCAGGAACACTAGAGTTACTCAAGGAGCATCTGGCGAAGCACGGCTACAGTGATATCGAAGTCAATATGAGCGGCGGGTACGATCCCACCCAGACATCGCCTGACGCGCGGCTCATTCAAGCGCAGGTGGCGACTTATCACAAGCTCGGTTTAGACCCTTTGCTGTGGCCGCGAGGCGCGGGTTCCTGGCCGGGATGTATCTTTACCGGACCGCCCTTAAACCTGGCAGCGGGGCACTTCGGTCTCGGGCATGGGACCGGAGCGCACGCCCCAAACGAGTATTTCCTGATCGATTCGACAAACTCGAAGGTAGCCGGCATCGACGGAGCGAGTTCGTCGTTCGTCGAATACCTCTACGCTTTGGCCTGATGGGATGTACAACAACTTGTACAATTAAGAAGTGAAGACGTTCAACGTTAGTGACTTTCGCGAGCAGTGTCTTCAATTACTCGAGACTTTGCCGGCTGAAGGCATTCTAATCACGAAGCGCGGGCGGCCTGTAGCAAAGATCACTCCCGTGCCCCGGTCGTGCTCGCATCTTATTGGAACGGTGCGGAACCTGGCCTCGGATCCAGAAGATAATCTTTTTTCGACCGGAGTTGGTTGGGATGCTGAATCTGGACACGCATATTCTGATCAAGGCGCTCGAGGGAAATCTCACGCCGCACGAACGAACCGTTCTCGCAGCCGATCCTGAGTGGGGTATTTCGGCAATCGTGCTCTGGGAGATCGCGAAATTGCACCAGCTCGGGCGGATCCGGCATGGCCTCGATCAAGAACCGCTTGCGTCAGCGCTCGACGAGATACTCATCTGGCCCATTACTCGCAAAGTATGTCTCAAGCTCCGCAATCTGGATTTTCAGTCGGATCCTGCGGACGAGATCATCGCGGCCACGAGTTTGACCTATGATGTTCCTCTTCTGACACGCGACTCCCGTATTCGCAAATCAAAGACCGTGAAGTTAATTTAGTTCGTGGCGGGCAACCTGGATGCATTCGCCTGGTGCGAAACGACACGCCGATTTAGTCTGAGAGTACGTGCCCTGGACTCATCGCAGCTTCTGGATCGCGCCGCTCATCATCGCCGCCGTGCTGGCGATCCTGGCCGCCATCGTTGCGCGCACCCGGCTGAGAAAGATGTACCAGAGCCAATTGGGCCAAACACGGCGCGAGCGGCTGTTTCTTGCTTCCGTGGGGTTTTTTGTCGCGGTCGCTGTGTTGCGCGGGATCACAGAGGCGATCCACCACGGCTTGGGCCCCTTCCACGACATAAACATTGGTGACCGTCACATTCATCACCTGGTGTGGGGCATTCTACTGCTTCTGCTGGTCGGATATATGTGGCTGCTCGAGATCGGCACGGGATCGGGCGAGTCATGGCGCTGGGCGGGCCGGTTCACGTCGTTGATCTACGGCGTCGCGGCCGCGCTCACGTTGGATGAGTTTGCCCTCTGGCTGAATCTGAAGGACGTTTACTGGGACAGGCAGGGGCGTGAAAGCCTGGAAGCCATGGGACTGTTTGGCGCTCTGCTGGCGATCGGGGTGTTCGGCCAGCCGTTCTTCAGGGCAATCGTCTCTGAGATAACCCGCCCGTTCCATCACAATGTGCGGAGTTGAACTTCCTCTGATTTCTCGACAGCTTGCTTGCCGAACACAGCGGCGCGCAGGCGCTCGGTGAGTTCTTCGGGCGAGGCTACGGGATCGGCCGGCAAGACATCCTTAACGATGACCGTGATCTTTCCGGAGCGGAACCATCGCTCGCCGGTGGCTTTGAGTCGTCCGAGGCCGTCGAGATACACGGGGAGCGCCGGCGTGCCCAACTCTTTCCACAAGAGTCCGGCGCCTACTTTAAAAGGCAGCGGCGTCCCGTCATCGGAACGCAGCCCCTCCGGGAAGACCATGACGCTGTATCCGCGGTCGACGGCTTCGCCGGCATGCCGGAAGCTCTGGCGGAATCCGCTCAGCTGCGGTAACGGAAACACATTGAACAGAGCCGTGGCCAGCCAGTAGCCCGCCGGCGCGACGGTATCGACAAATCTGCTTCCCTGATTGCGGCCGAGCCGGATATCGAGCAGAATCTCGGCCGACATGAGAATAACCACCCGGCGTCGAATGCGGCGCGGCAGGGCGTACAGAACGAAAGCTGCATCGTACGCGGTAATGTGATTGCAGACAATGAGGACCGGTTCCCTCGGCCACTCATGAATCTCGAGCCGTACACGGGGCTTGACGAGAAACCACGCGATCGGCATAGCGATCGTCTCAAGAAACACGGCACGAATGGCCTGCTGCACTGGATGCCATGGCCAGTGAGGATACGAATGTTCCGGAGCGGGGCGTGAGGCGGCGGGCGTGGGCGGCGGCTGCCGCAGCAGGTTCTGCAGATCCTGTTGAGTTTTTACCTTTTGCAATGCCACGTCATCAATGAGGATGCCGTGCTGCTGTTCGAGTTGTGCCTGCAACTCCACCCGGCCGAGGCTGTCCAGATTCAGATCGCACTCGTCTGCGCCGGAGGGCTGCGTTCCTATTTCGCCGCTTTCTATGCGCCGGGCGATTTCACGTTTGAGGATCTTGCCGGTCGATGTTCGCGGAAGATCGGCTTCGGGCCATACCAGCCAGCGCCGGATGTGCTGGAAATCGGCCAATTGACGATTTGCCTCTGATACCGCGGCTTCGGCGTTTGCGCCTGCCGACAGGGCCAGGATGGCGAGAGGTTCGGGGCCGTGCTCGGCCTGCTGCTCGATAACAGCGCTTGCTTTCACGCCGGGCTGCCGCATGAGTGCACCTTCCAGGTCTTCCGGATAAATGTTCAGACCCGAGGAAGTGACGATGACATCTTTCTTGCGTCCACGGAAGTGCAGGTTGCCGTGCTCGTCGAACTCGGCGAGATCACCGGTAGCGAGCCAGCCGGACTCCTGTTGCTGCAAATGACCGTGCTGCCAGGTCGCGGTGGAGATGGTGTCACCGCGCACGAGCAGTTCACCATCGGCGCCGAGGCGGACCTCGCGTCCGGGCAGAACCTGCCCAATGGTTCCGGCTGCGGTGCGAAAAGGGTGATTGAGGCTGACGACCGCGGTGGTCTCGGTCATGCCGTAGCCTTGCACTACGACGAAGCCGAGCGCATTCCAGAACTGCTCGCCGCGGGGCGAAAGCGCCGCTCCGCCACACACAAATGCCCAGAACTTCAGACCGAGCACGCGGTGAAGTTTGCGAAAGCGCCACCAGCGCTTCCAGGCGCGGATTTTTCCCGCGGCGGCCAATTGCGCGGGCAGATCCGGAAAGCGCGACTCCATATAGTCGCGCATCAGATCGAGAACGCGCGGTACGGCGGCAAGTACGGAGATACGATTCCGGCGGATGCGCTCGCACAGGTCGCTTGCAACGAGCCGGGTCTCGTAGTGGACTTCAGCCGCCAATAGGGGAGGCACCCACAGCCCCATGAACTGTCCGAAGACATGGCTGAGAGGAAGTGTATGCAGGATGCGGATGGGATGAAAAAAGCGCTCCCACTTGAGATATTTCTGCATTTCCTGCTCGATGGGACGCAGGCTGGCGAGTACGTTGCGATGAGTGTGGACCACACCCTTTGGCTCGCCGGTGGTGCCGGAAGTAAAGACGATCTGCAGGGCGTCGTCTTCGCTGAGAGTGTCGATCGGGCCGGCCTGCGCGGACGTAACCCACTGATCGAAATCGTCGAGAGATCGGATGGTTGGAGTAGAACCCAGAACCGCCAGCCTATGGCGATCAACCAGTATGAGACGCGGTGAGACCTCCTGCTGAACGCGGCGAACGAACTCTGGCGTGCTGGCGAAATCGACGGCAGCAGGCAGCACGCCGCGCAGAACACATCCGAAGAAAGCCGCGACCCACTCGGCGCTGTTCTCAGCCCAAATGAGGATGCGTTCGCCTTTCGGGATCTCGCGTTTTGCCAGTTCTGCGGCGAAGCGGCGGGCGAGAATCGCGAGTTCCGCGTACGAAGTCTTTCGTTGGCGCAGGCCGCGCGCAGAAACAATGGCTATATCGCGGCCGTGATGCTCAAAATCGTCGACGAGCGAGGCGAGGCTGCTGCGTTCGGCCACACTTTCAGGCTATTACGAGCTGCTTGCACCGCCGGCGTAGTAGCCTTCGCGCGCCTGAACGACGTAACCCTTCTGTTTGACGGTGACCTGGAGCTTGCGATAGCCGCCGTCAGCGGCGGGCTTGTCGGAGGTGTAGCCGATGCTGTACTG
>JAFAMM010000291.1 GCA_019233375.1 Acidobacteriaceae bacterium | reverse complement strand
AACGCGACGAAGGCCCAGTCTCGCGGCAGCCAGAAGAACAGGCTGGGGGAGGCGCGGAAGGGAACCTGGCGGATCCAGAGAGGCACGGGGAGAAGGCCGCGTTCGCCGAGGAGCGGCTTGAACTGGTTGAGTGCCGCCAGGAAGGCGATCAGGCAGATGATGCCGATGCCACGTTCCAGCAGCAGGCGCGTGAGCCAATAGCCGCGAAGGTCGAACGAGTTCACTAACCACAAGATACGCCCGCGGAACCGTACCTCCGATGATGTTTGCAGAACTTTGAATACTCGTAATGAAACCCGGACTCCTCGTGGTTTATGAAGAGAGACGGCTTGATGTGTATGGTGTGTAATGCGTTCTGCTCTACTACGGGGAGGAGATCGGGAGGCGCGCACGATTGTATGGGCTTATCGTTAAGCTGACGGTTATCCCCGGAAAACGCGAAGATCTGATCGGGATCTTGAAGGAGAGCGCAGCCGAGATGCCGGGTTGCTTCAGCTACGTGGTCGCGGAAGACGCCGCTGACGAAAACGCCATCTGGGTCACGGAGGTGTGGAATAGCCCGGCGAGCCATGACGCTTCACTGCTGTTACCGGCCGTGAAGAATGCGATACCCCGCGCCCGGGAGCTTGTCTCGAAATTCGAGAAGGTCGCGGTGACGAATCCTGTCTGGGGGGCGGGGCTGCCGGGCCTGTGAGCCGCCGCGCAGCGGAATCAGCTCTGGGCCATTGAACTCCTGCCCGCCACTGTGATTCGGTGTCTTATTTTTGAATTGCCATGGGATGGCGAGGCTCATAGAGCATGACACGCAGATTGCCCGGAAACCTCATCATGGTGGTAATGCCGTAGCCCTCGTCCCGCGGCTCGCTGTCGAACTCCACGCCTTTCGAACTCAATTCCGCCATCGTCTTTCGAAGGTCGTCGCACATGAAGGTAACCTGATGGCGAACAGCCGATTCCGAGGCCGCACCGTCCGCCGGATGAACGCCGAGTTCCGCGGGAGGCAAAGCGAAAATAAGCCAGCCGCCGCCGGCATCGACGGAATCCAGCCCGAAGGCACGACGCAACAGCTCACGAACCGCGTCCGGCTCAGGCGAATACAGCAGCATGTGGGCTCCGATAATGGCCATAACTTCCTCCTAAATTGTGCGGGAGTAACGTCACACTACGCCTATATCCTCATTCCAAACCGACGGATTTGTTCTGATGAACGCCTCCATCAGCCGGGTGCACTCAGGGTCATCCACTACTTCAACATTTACGCCGCGCGAGCGCAGGTAGTCCTCGGGACCGCGGAAGGTGCGATTCTCGCCGATAACTACATTCGGGATCTTATAAAGGAGAATCGCCCCGCTACACATGTCGCAAGGCGAGAGGGTCGAGTAGAGAGTTGCGCGCCGGTAATCGGCCGGAGCCAGACGCCCGCCATTCTCCAGGCAATCCATCTCGGCATGAAGGATCGGGTTCTGCTTTTGGATGCGCTTGTTATGTCCCCTGCCGACGATACGCCCGTCAATGACCAGAATGGAACCGATTGGAATTCCACCGGCCGCAAAGCTCGCTTTGGCTTCCGCAAGAGCTGCCTGAAAAAAGCCATCTGCCGATTGCATGGGTTTTATCCGGTTAACTTCTTTAACAACCTAAAGACTAACGGTCATCGTCGTCAAGGGGCACTCTTTTCAGGCAGCAGTTCCGCCGTGACGGAAGCACCGTTCATGCTCGCCGTGTATTTGACCGCGCTGCGGCGCGTTTTAGCGATCCAGACGGTTGTTTTTTCCGCGAGGTCAACCGCGGTGATCTGCAGTTTCCAGGCATCGAAGGAGCCCGCCGGAACGGATACGCTCTCGCTTGCCGTAACAGCCAGCTGCATCAGTTTCGGCCTGCAGGTTTGAAGATCAAAGTTAAGGAAAGTCGTCTTGTAACCATCGGTCAGGGGCAGCGCCGCGAACGACTGTAAAGCTCCTGCAGAATCAGCGAACAGCGGGCCGCCGAGATCCGTATTAATCTTTTTCGCTTCCGTGCTCTTGTTCATGGCGATTTCGCCTGCTGCACGATTACCCGCAAAATTCAGGTCAACACGCAGCGGGCCCTGCCGGATGTGGCGTTCGCGAACCAGCAAGGTTCCCTTCGCTATCGACACCTGATCTTGCGCTTTGCCTAGCGGCGTTTGAGTCGACTCGGTGGCGAGCCAGACGCCAGGCCCGTCCTTGATCTCGGCAGTGATGTCCATGCTGATGATGTGCCCCTGCGCGTTAACCGTAGCTTTGTAGGTGTTCACGCCGGGAGTGAGATCGTGCGCGGGAACCGGGGCGAGCTGATTCTCGATGCTGGGAGGAGTTTCGATGGCAGGCGAACCGGCGCCCACCGAAAGACAAACGGCAAGGGCGACCAACGGGAATGAACCTGACATTCCGGAGGTAGTTTCCATATGATAACCCAACGTTTCACCGGCCAGCACGTATCACTGCCGTAAGCTGAAAGTGTTCCTATGCGATTTTTTCAAGGTCTAATTGCGGCATTCTGTCTGGTGGTGGCGTTGGCGGCGGCGGTTCAGGCCGCGCCTGACAACGATGTCACGCGCGCCACGCTCGACAACGGTCTGCGCGTAGTCATTGTGCGTGATCCGCTTGCTCCTGTAGCGACGATCGAAGACAACTACCTGGTGGGAGGGAACGAGACGCCGAAGGGCTTTCCAGGGATGGCGCACGCGCAGGAGCACATGGCGTTTCGCGGCTGCACGGGACTGACGGCGGATCAGATCGCGGCTATCTATGCGCAATTAGGCGGCTATATGGACGCTGACACCCAGCAGAACATCACGCAATACTTTGTCACCGTTCCATCGCACGATCTTGATGTAGCGCTGCGGGTAGATGCGGCCTGCATGGCGAATGTAGAAGATTCGCAGGAACAGTGGGCGCAGGAACGCGGGGCTATCGAGCAGGAGGTGGCGCGTGATCTCTCGAGCCCGCAGTACAAGTTACTCGTCAGGTTGAATCACGAGCTGTTCGCCGGTACGCCGTACGCGGAAGATGCGCTGGGAACGAAACCCTCCTTCGACGACACCACCGGCCAGATGCTCAAGGAGTTCTATTCGAAGTGGTATGCCCCGAACAACGCCATTCTGGTGATTACCGGCGACGTGGATCCGCAGGCAGTGCTGCAGAAGGTCAAGGAATACTACGGCAGCATTCCTCGGCATGCAGTTCCGGCGCGGCCGGAAGTGAATCTGAAACCGGTAACGGCTACCAGTTTCACGATTGACAGCAATCTGCCGTATCTGCTCACTTGTGTTGCGTTCCGATTTCCAGGTACCGACAGCCCTGATTATCCGGCCGCGCGTCTTTTGAGCGATGTGCTTGGGAGCCAGCGCGCGAATCTGTATGCGCTGGTGCCGCAGGGCAAAGCACTGTTTGCAGGCTTTCAGCTTGGTGAAACATATCCCAAAGCGGGTGTCGCGCTGGCAATTGCAGCGCTGCCCGCAAGCGCCAGCCCGGATGCCATTGATGCGGAAATGAAAAAGATTGTGGCCGAGTACGCGGCCAACGGGGTACCGGCGGATCTGGTTGATGCCGCGAGAAAGGGTGAAGTGGCGGGAGCGGCTTTCAGCCGCAATTCAATTACGAATCTGGCATCGCTCTGGTCGCAGAGCCTCGCAGCAGAAGGCAGGCAGTCGCCTGATGACGATGTCGAAGCGATCAAAGCCGTAACTGTGGAGGACGTAAACCGGGTGGCTAAGAAGTACCTCGTTGAGCAAAATGCGATTACGGCGACTCTGAAGCCGGCCCCTTCGGGAGCGCCAGTGGAATCGAAAGGATTTGGCGGCGCGGAACAGACCACATCGGCACCGACGAAGCCGGTTGCCCTTCCGGACTGGGCGGAAGCCGCGGTAAAATCGCTGCGCGTTCCGTCGAACACGCTGCATCCCGATGATGTGAAGCTCGCCAATGGGATCCGGTTGATCGTGCAGACGGAAAAGGCGAGCCCCACGGTAAGTGTTTTCGGATCCATCAAAACGCAAGACGAAATGCAGACGCCACCGGGCCAGGACGGCGTCTCCGATGTGCTGGCCGGACTCTTCTCCTACGGTACGAAGACGCTCGACCGGCTCGCGTTCCAGAAAGCGATTGACGATATCGCCGCCTCAGAAGCCGCGGGAGCGAGTTTCAGTGTGCAGGTGTTGAAACAATATTTCTCTCGGGGCGTGGAGCTACTGGCAGACAACGAGCTGCATCCCGCCTTGCCTCCGGATGCCTTCAAAGTGGTACAGGAGCAGACCGCGCAACTGGCGGCGGGCGAACTGGAGAGCCCGCGATACAAGGCGGAAAAAGCGCTGGACCACGCACTGCTACCGGCAAACGACCCGCTGCTGCGAGAGGTAACTCCCAAGACCGTCTCGTCGCTCAAGTATGAGGACGTTCAGAATTATTACAACAAGACCTTCCGGCCTGACTTAACCACCATCGTCGTAATCGGCGACATAACCATGGACGAAGCGCGGCCGGTGATCGAGAAGTATTTCGCCCCATGGCAAGCAACGGGGCCGAAGCCGGACGTTGTCCTGCCGCCAGTCCCCGGCAATAAGCCAAGCGCGGTACACGTACCGGATCCGAGCCGGGTACAGGACTCGGTGGTGCTGGCAGTGCAGCTCGAGATGAACCGCTTCAGCCCCGACTACTACGCCTTGCAATTGGGAAACCACGTTTTGGGTGGTGGTTTTTATGCCACGCGGCTCTATCGCGATCTGCGGCAGAACGCAGGTCTGGTCTACAACATCGATGATTCGCTTTCGGCCGGGGAAACGAGGACGACTTACTCGATCGATTATGGGTGCGACCCGAAGAACGTATCGAAAGCGCGCACGATGATAGAACAGGAGCTGCGCACAATGCAGAAGAGTGATGTCACACCGGCGGAACTGCAGCAGGCCAAGGCCCTCCTTCTGAGACAGATTCCGCTCGCTGAATCGAGCGAAGATGCGGTTGCTTCGGGCATCATCGCCCGTGCGCGCATTGGCTTGCCGTTGGATGAACCTTTCCACGCGGCAGATCGCTATTACAAGATGACGGCCGAAGAGGTTCGGGTTGCATACTCAAAATGGGTGAACCCCGCAGATTTTGTGCAGGTGGTGCGCGGTCCGGCGCCGCAGTAACCGGAGGTGCGGATTGTTTGAACGCTATACGGAAGAGGCAAGGCGGGTGATTTTCTTCGCACGCCATGCGGCGAGCGAGTTTGGGTCTACGTCTATCGAGCCCGAGCACTTAGTCCTTGGCGTTATCCGCGAAACGCCTGGTGTCTTCACCCCGGTACCGCAGACCAGCATCGAAGATTTCAAAAGAGATATCGAAGCAGGCATCGTACGCGGGCCAAAGATAGCTACATCGGTCGATATGCCGATGACTGCAGCAGCGAAAAAATGCCTCGCGTACGCTACCAAGGAAGCGGAGCGCGGAGACATCAAGCCAGAGCACCTGGTTATCGGAGCGATCGTAGAGGGCACTTCCCACGCGGCGCGAGTGCTGCGCGCGAACGGCGTGACCCCGGATCGCATGCGTGAATCATTGGGACCAGCCATGGACGCGTCAGCGAAAAACCAGGACATCGTTGACGGCTTGAAAGCCCAGATCGCCCGGATGGCTGAAGCCTTATCACCCGAGATCGAGCCGGCGATTGTCTTTTCTCTTGAAACGCCGGCCAGCTCCGAATGACTGTCGCCGATCTGGGACGTTTACTGAGGGCGCGCAAGCTCTCCTGTGTGGAGCTCGTAGAACAAACGCTGGCCAATATCAAAGAGCGGGACAGCTTTAAGTGCTTCATCACTGTGACTGAGGACGAAGCGCGCGTACACGCGGCCGCGCTCGATGACGAACTGGCGAGGGGAGTGGATCGCGGCCCATTCCACGGCATTCCCATTGCCTTCAAAGACCTGTTCTATACGAAAGGCGTGCGCACCACGGCTGGGTCGCTGGTTTATCGCGATTTTGTTCCGAATTACGACGGTACCGTAGTCGAGCGGCTGAAGGCAGCAGGCGCAGTCTCCGTCGGAAAGACGAACCTGCACGAACTGGCATTCGGAATCACTTCAAAGAATCCGCACTTCGGAAGCGTGCTGAATCCGCTGGATACGGAGCGGCTTGCGGGCGGCTCGAGCGGCGGCTCGGCTGCTGCTATTGCTGCCGGTTTTCTTCCAACGGCGCTGGGAACGGATACGGGCGGGTCGGTGAGGATCCCAGCGAGCTTTTGCGGGATCACGGGATTGAAGCCGACTTATGGACGGGTCAGCCGGTTTGGAGTGCTGCCACTCGCATTCAGCTTGGACCACGTGGGGCCGTTGGGTGCTACGGT
>JAFAMM010000277.1 GCA_019233375.1 Acidobacteriaceae bacterium | reverse complement strand
TATCGCGTCATCGCGAGCGGCGATCTCAAAACCGACGCGGCGAGCAATGGCGGCACCATGTTCGCCTATCATTACGACAAACCGAGTTTTCCGGGTAGCATCGCTATCGTGCAGGGGGACCCGATTCGCGTCAGTGCGCAGGGTATTTCGACTCAAATCTTCTTCCGGAACCAAGCGGCCGAAGACGCACAGGCCTACGGGGAGGAGGTTGGGAAGATCATGACCTACTTCACTTCGGAGTATGGTCTGGCGCCACAGGCGAACCTCGCGCTCGTCGAAACGGAAGACGGCGCGGTGAACGGTTACTCTGCGCCCGGCATTATCTTCCTGTCCCCTTCCTCCATTTCCCGACGAGTCAATACGCGCGTTTTGTCAAACCAGTTGTCGCGTCAGTGGTGGGGAGTTCTGGTATCTCCCACCAACAGGAATCACCTCTGGTTGGAGAACGGCGGCGCGCGCTATTCGGAGCTGCTGTATGAAGAGCACACAGCGGGACCGGGGGCAGCCGAAGAGGATCTGCACAATACTTACGTCGAGGCTCTAACGGTCAAAGATCCTCCCGTTCTTCAGTCGGCGCGGCTCGAGGATTACTCGCCTGAATACTGGGCGCTCACAGCAGCCAAAGGCGCGGCCATCCTGAATATGCTTCGCAGCGTGGTAGGCGATGCCAATTTCAAAAAGGGCCTGCACGCGTTTATGGACAAATACAGCTGGCAGTCCGCCAACAGCGAAGATCTCCGTAAGATCATGGAGCAGGTCTCCGATCAGGATCTTCGATACTTCTTTATCCAGTGGCTGCAATCGAGCGGTTCGCCGGACTTCAAGCTGCAATACACCGTGTTTCGCACGCAGCAGGGCTTCCGCGTAGTGGGTAAAGTCAATCAGGATCTCGACACCTTTCGCATGCCGGTTGATCTGCGCATCGAAACCGAAGGCAACCCCGAAGACAAGATGATCGAAGTGACCGGAACGTCCTCTGAATTCAGCGTTGACACGTTCGGCAAGCCCCGCAAACTAACGCTTGATCCCAAGCATGTCGTCCTTCGGTATGACAACAGCATGCAGGTCGCGGTCGCCATTCGCCGTGGTGAGCAATTCGTCGAGATCAACGATTACGCGAACGCCCTCAGAGAGTACGAAAAAGCGCTCGAAGTGAACAAGAACAGCTCGCTCGCACATTACCGCATCGGCGAGTTGTTCTTCAAACAAAATAATTACCAATCGGCCGCAAATGAATTTCGATCCGCCATCAACGGCGATCTGGATCCAAAGTGGACCGAAGTCTGGTCGATGCTTAATCTAGGAAAAATCTTCGATGCTACGGGGCAGCGTGATCGCGCGGTGAATGAGTATAAGCAGGCGATTCGCACTCACGATAATACAGCCGGAGCGCAGGAAGAAGCCGCAAGATATTTGACGAAGCCGTATCAACAAAAGAACTCGGAAATCTAGCGCCCTTTGCGGATGGGCAGCCGCTTGGGCCTGATTTGGTGACGGAATCGGTGCGGCAACGGTTGGCACGAGCAATTCCTGACCAAAAAAGCATCGAATAGGTGGGACATTTCTAGGGTAAACAGCCACTAGTACTTCTAGGTGCCTGAACTCATTACCGGCTGTACCGCGCGGCGCTTAGCAGAGTGCGTTATGAGTGCTAACCTGAAATTGCCCGGGAAAGAGGATAATTTGGACGAAAGATTGAAGGATCTGATGCAGGAGTTGGGTAACGCCATCAATGACTCCCTATCCGATTCCGATCGCATCGCCGGCGCCATCGGTGAGATCAAGCGCGCCGGCTATGACGTCTTCCTGGTGCTCGAAGCAACAATCGGTTTCAATAAGCGAGACGGCGAGCAGGAGGATGCCGAGACAGACGGAGTTGCGCACGAGAATGCGGTACGGTACGAATCGACCGGCAAAATTCGCCTCACCTCTCAGGATCAGAAGTTTCTCCGGGCTCTTAAGATTTCCGTCGAAGACGATCAGAAGTAGGTCGCGGGAATCCCCCCTGACTAGGTCGTAAATTCCTCATAGACTTTGTGAGTTTCGAAAACGGCTCGGTTCCAGGAAAAATCCGTTACCCTTCGGTACCCTTTCTCCTGAAATATCTCGCGCAGTTCCTGATGTGACGCTAGCTGAAGCAAAGCGGCCGCAATTTCGTCCGCGCATTGAGGATTGACCGTGAGCGCGGCATCTCCCGCTACCTCACGAAGTGCCGAGTTGTTGGAGGTAATGACCGGAACACCATGCGCCATCGCGTCTAACACGGGCATTCCAAAACCTTCGTCGAGTGAGGGAAAGGCAAAGATGGAAGCGCGCCGGTACAGATCCTCTAGCTCCTCCCTTTGTATGTATCCGCGAATGTTGATGCGCCGGCTGCAGGGGCTCGCATCAATGCGCGCCAGTATCTCCGCCGATCTATACCCGGTTGTGGAACCGGCCAGCGTTAACGTCCAATCGTCCGGCAGGCTCGCAAAGGCCTCCACCAGGCGAGTTACATTTTTCCGAATCTGCAACGCTCCGACGAACAGAACCATCGGCTCTCGAGGGACACCAACGGCAGGCTCGGGCAT
This sequence comes from Acidobacteriaceae bacterium, assembly GCA_019233375.1. Lineage (GTDB taxonomy): Bacteria > Acidobacteriota > Terriglobia > Bryobacterales > Bryobacteraceae > Bog-105. Next base: position 10,639 of record JAFAMM010000277.1, on the reverse strand, counting down.
GTGAACGCCATGCGGCACGACTCGAATCCGCGACGGATCGAACCTCAGCAGATCGCAGACCTGGCCGGCCGTGAAGTGTGAAACCGCAATAATGACATCGGCCTTCTCCGCTGCCTGCCTGGCCTGTTCGGCGAACCTGGCTCTGAAATCCGCCGATGAATAGTCCGCCGTAAGCACGAACAAGTCATGGAATGTCACGATAACCCGTTTGGCTGAGCGGCTTTCAACACGCTGATTCAGAGCATGGAAAATCTGCTCGTATGCAAGGAAGGATGGGATTAGAACTCGCCGCTGGACATTTGGGTACAGCGCTCGCTCGCTTGCAAGGAGTTGTTTAGGCCGGTAGTAATGGACGAAGTCGTCTCCGGGGTAAGAAGCAGCCAGGCCGGAGAGAATCTCGCGTGAGTAAATCGCTATCCCCGAAGGGTGCTGGTCCACGCTATAGCTGGCGTCAAGCGCAATCCGCACGCTTTCAATCTACTAGGCGGCCCCACTTCGCCGGCAGGTCCGTCTCTCAGACTCCATACTCCTTGAGCTTGCGATACAGCGTTGTGCGGCCGATGCCCAGAAGACCGGCGGCCACCGTGCGGTCGCCTTTTGTGTACTCGAGTGTCTGAAGAATTGCGCGCTTCTCGATTTCCGCGAGGGTCATGATGGATTGCGCGCTCGACGGAAAGCCGGACGAACTGGCCGCGGCAGCCGTACTGCCATTCATCCTCGATTCGAAATGAGTGATGGTGGAAGATAACGCGGTGGTTGGGAGCCACGGGCCCGAATTCATGGCGACCATCTGTTGCACAGTATGCTCCAGTTCGCGGACATTGCCGGGCCAGTCGTAAGACTGGAGCGCTGCCATCGTCTCGTCGGGCACCTGATGATCGTTTCCGTATCGCTGAATGAAGTGCAACACCAGTGTGGGTATGTCTTCCCGCCGTTCCCGCAAAGGTGGAAGGCGGAGCCGCATCACGTTCAGGCGGTAATACAGATCCTCGCGAAACCTTTTCTCCCGTACTTCCACCGCAAGGTCCCGGTTAGTCGCCGCGATAACGCGAAAATTCGAGCTGCGCTGTGAAAGAGCGCCGACGGCCCGATACTCCTTCTCCTGCAACACGCGCAGCAGTTTCATCTGCATTTCGAGCGGCAGTTCTCCGATCTCGTCAAAAAAGGCAGTGCCGCCGTTCGCCGCATCCAGCAGGCCCAGCTTCTGGTTGTGCGCGCCGGTAAACGCGCCTTTCGCGTACCCGAAGAGTTCGCTTTCGATCAGGGGACCCGCAAGGGAGGAACAGTCGACTACTACAAAAGGCCCGCGGCTCTCCACATTGTGGACGGCTCGCGCGACTACTTCCTTGCCTGTGCCGGTCTCTCCCAGAATCAACACCGGGAAACGTGACTTCCCCATCCTCATCACGAGCCGGTGCACCTGCCGCATAGCCGGTGAATTTCCGACTAAGGTAGAGAGTGGCGATGAGTCTAGAGCGATCTGCGGTTTCACTGGTGTTTTCCGGCGACGGCAAACGTTAGTTGCAATGAGGAGTGCCGCGGGGCCCGGAAAACTCTCGCCCTATTTGCCCGGTGCCTGCGTCTGCTCCGTTTCGTCGAGGCGCACCACGAACACTGCCTTATCCCGCGCCTGCAAAACGGTCGCCAGTTGTTGAGCGGCTTCGATGGATGGTTCTCGTCCCACGAGCACGCGCCATACCGGGGTCGCGCCCTGCTTCAAAACCAGGTGGGCGTTACCAAACTGGCGCGCATAGTTGTCCCGCAGCGTCTCCGCGTTCGCATACTGCGAAAACGCGCCCACCTGAACGGCGAAGAAGTCATTGGCCGGCTTGTCGGCGGGAGCGGCCACTACATCCAGACGCACGCGACCCACACCAGGCCCCAGGAGATCAATCTGCCGGGCGGCTGCCTTTGAAAGATCGATCAAGCGTCCATCTACGAAGGGTCCACGATCGATGATCCGTACCGTAACCGTTTTCTGGTTTGAGAGGTTCGTGACGCGTACCCACGTATTGAACGGCATAAGCCTGTGAGCCGCGACGAGAGTTTCCATGTTGTAGATCTCGCCATCCGCCGCGGGCCTTCCGTTGTAGGGCACGCCATACCAACTCGCGAGTCCTTCCTCTGAATAGCCCACAGGCATCGCTGGAGGCGCGGACTTGCGAGCGGTCGCTCTATTCACCGGCGATGGAGCTGGCGGCACACTTGCCGTGCGGTGTTGCCGGTGGCAACCGCCGCATAGAACACAGATAAACGCAAGCACGCCGGCAGATGCTCGTGTTCGCTGCTCGCGCTTCATCGCTCTCATCATGCATCTCTTCTCCGCGAATCGCAATCAGCATAGAGCCGGCGTTTCGCTCCGGCCCGCCCTTCAAAAAGCTCATCGCCGCATCTGTCTAGCTGACGCATCGAACGGCTTCGGAGTGTAAAACAAATCGCACGATAACGTTTTGGGGCTCGATCGGAAACAATCGCAGGGGTCGAACCGGGCTCAAATCATTTTTTTCTTGACTTCTATTGAGAAGAACCTTATATATGAATCACACTGCGATCTGTAAGATTGCAAATTTACGTTAGGGAGAAATGGCTCGATGAAGAACGCAACAAAGAAGGCCACAAAAAAGGCGGCTAAAAAAGCCCCGGCCAAGAAGAAGAAGTAAAACTCAACCCGCGTTAGCGGTATCAGTTCAACTCCGCCCTCGCCTCGCGAGGGCTTTTTTATTTCCGGTGCAAAGAGTCCCGCGGTGGATGAGAAACGAAAAGGGCATCGGCTTAGGCCGATGCCCTTCATGGTCTCAAATGGATTCCCGTTACGGCAGTGTGTACCGCAAGTCCATGTAGATCATATTCGTGTGAGCCGATTTCGGACCAAGCGTCGGAATGTACCAGGGATTTTTGAACAGGTAAGAGTATTGGGTGATCAGAGAGAGCGCGCCGTAATTCGGGTTCTTCCAAAAGGTTTGTATCAAACCGCCCGTGATCTCCTGGCCATCACGATAGCTGTTTGACCCTGGATATCCGTAACCTACATACACAGGGTGCTTCAGCGTGCTCCCCGCCGCGGTTGGGTCGAAGACAGGGTACCGAGTGATGTACACGCCGCCATAGTAGGCATACAGCAGGCTTTTCTTCGATACTTGCGCTTCGAAACCGTCGACCGTCGAAAAGGACTTTAGCGGGGCGATCGCGCCGGTCGGCAGGACGACCAGGTCAGGCGACTGACCGAAAATGTAGCGCCCGCCGCCGTCGCTCGCATAAGTGTTGATGATGAGGCGGAAGCCTTTCACAACTTCGAGATTCGCGTTCGCTTCTCCGCCGAACCCGATGGCGGTGTTGTATCCCTTAATCGCGGGCGGTGTTGAGATCGGAACGTAATCCCTGAAGCCTCTCACTAACCCGGCGAACTCAACGTGCTCTTCCTTGCTGCCCATTTTGCCATCGAATGCGGCCTTGGCCTGGATGTCAGGAAACCAGTTTGGGTCCCCCGTGGAGGTTTGTCCCGAATTGAACTGGCCGGCGAGAACGGCGTTCAAGTTCGCAGGCAACGTTGTTGTGGCCGCTCCGCTGCCACCGCCGATGTACTGCTGCGGATTCTCGAGGGCCACACCGAATGCAACGTTCTCGTTCGGATGCGCAATGAACCGGAACTGCGGCGCACGTGTCCAGACAAGACCCAGTTGGTAATTCGTGTCCATGTCCTGGGTGTAGAAGATATCGCTGGGCAACGGAGAGATCCCCCTGCGGTTGGGAGTCATCATGCTCCAGTCCTGACCAGCCAAAACTTCGAAATTGTCCTTCTGTATATCAACGAAGTAGTTGCGCATCCGGAACCCTGCGGAGTTGCTGGTGATCTGGAAACTGTTTGCGTCGTTGTTAAAAAGGAAGTCAGCTTCGAAATAGCCGAGAACTTTGGCACCCATAAAGGTGGAATCGAACCTGAAGCCAACGCGTGAGTTCTGCGCTGAGAAGTTCGTCTCCGACAAGTGGCCTGCCGGGACATTGTTGTAAGGGATCCCAAGAAAGTTCGTGCCGATGCCGCTGCCGACGTTCGTGGAGCGCGTAAAGTACGTCGCGTCAACAAATCCGAAAGGCGTAAGCTGTGTGTTTCCGATGGCGATCGAAAGCGGCGACGGCTGCTGCTCGGCAGCCCCACGCTGACCGGTTCCGCCGATACGGGCATTTATGGCTGGAAAGAGCCTTGGATGCGCCACGTTGCTGGTCGGGACAACCTTCGTTCCATCCGCTGTCGTCGAGCCCGGCTGGGCCGCCGCCTTGGCTGCTGCTAGAGATTGCTCGAGCAGTTTTTGCTGCGCCTCTACGGACTCCTGCAAGCGCTTGATCTGTTCTTGTTGTTCCGCTATTTTTTCCCGAAGCTGTTCCAGATCCTCGGGACTGACCGGTGCGGTTGCTGCCGGAGCGGAGGAAGCTGCTGGAGGTGAAGCTGTTGCAGGCGTTTGCCCCACCCCGAGTTGTACTCCGGCCAAAGAAAGGCAGAGAACACCAAAGATGAATCTTCTTTTCATATTCTCCTTCGAAGGCTTAGACTTAAGGTTCTCGAGGCAACTGCGACACGTCTCCCACACAAGCGTGGACCCCTCGAAAATCCCCCTTACGTTACCGAATCACTATTACAAAGCGATTAAGGTTCAATGACAGTCGCCCATACGCGTTTTGCTACGAGGTGTGGAACCCTCGCGGATGGGGTGTCTCCTCGCGTGAAACTGTGAGCAGCCGCGCTTTCCGGGCTTTTACCCCGGCCCGTGCTCAGCCGTTAAACTAAAGTTAATTTCCGAATGCCAGAGCGCCCGTTCGTTCACCTCCACTGCCATACCGACTACTCCCTGCTCGACGGCGCATGCGACATCAAGAAGCTGATGAGCCTGGTCGAGCGGCAGGAGATGCCCGCCGTCGCCATGACCGATCACGGCAACTTGTTTGGGGCCGTCGAGTTCTATAACGAAGCTCACGCCAACGGAATACATCCGGTAATAGGTTGCGAAGTCTATGTTTCGCAGCAGGGGCACAAGAGCCGGTCTGAAACGGACCGCTACAATCACCTGGTCCTGCTGTGCGAGACCCAGCAGGGTTACAAGAACCTTATAAACCTGGTCTCCACGGGCTATCTGGATGGCTTTTACTACAAGCCCCGCATCGACAAAGACCTGCTCGCGCGCCATTCTAAAGGACTGATCGCGTTATCGGCGTGTCTCCGCGGCGACATCAACGAAACCCTGCTCGCGGAGCGCTATGAGGATGCCCGGCGTCTGGCAAACGAGTACGGCGATCTATTCGGCGCGAACAATTTCTTCCTCGAAATGCAGGACCACGGCCTGGATCAGGACAAACTCGTTCTGCCGCAGCTACGCCGTATGTCCGCCGACACCGGCATCCCGCTCGTGGTCACGAACGATTCTCACTACCTGGAGCACGATGACGTCCGCGCACACGAAATCCTGCTTTGTATCCAGACGGGCAAGACCATGTCCGACCCGAATCGGATGCGCTTCAGCACGCCGGACTTTTACGTAAAGTCGCGCGCGGAGATGATGCGGCTGTTCGGGGAAGTGGAGGACGCGCTCGATCGCACCTGGGACATCGCCCAGCGCTGCCAGGTCAAGCTGGAGAAGGTCAAAGATCCATTCCCTCGCTTCGACGTTCCGCCCGAACATACCGCGGACAGCTACTTCGCATACGTGGCGCGCGAGGGGTTTGAGAAACGGCGTCCGCGCCTTGAAGCGCTGCGCCGCCAGGGCCGCCTGAAGCACGACTTGCCCGAATATGTCGAGCGGCTGGAGCGCGAAATCGGAATGATCCAGCAGATGAGGTTCTCCGGCTACTTCCTGATCGTCTGGGACTTCATTCGATTCTCCAAGCAGCGCGGTATACCCGTCGGACCGGGCCGCGGCTCCGCCGCTGGTAGCCTGGTTAGCTATGCCATGGAAATCACCGACGTCGATCCCCTGGAATACGGGCTGCTTTTCGAGCGCTTCCTCAACCCTGAGCGCATCAGCATGCCCGATATCGACATTGACTTCTGCACCAATCGGCGCGGCGAGGTCATTCAATACGTCACCGAGAAATATGGCCGGGAACAAGTAGCGCAGATCATAACGTTTGGGACACTCGCGGCCAAAGCGGCGATTAAAGACGTCGGTCGCGTCCTCGACATGAGCTTTGCCGATGTCGACCGCATCTCTAAAGCCGTTCCCAGGCAGCTCAATATCAAACTGAAGGACGCCATGGAAGACGCGGAGCTTAAAGATCTGGCGTCCAAAGATCCGCGCGTCAAGGACGTTCTGGAAGTCAGCCTGAAGCTGGAAGGCGTCTGCCGCAATGCCGGAATGCATGCCGCCGGGGTCGTCATCTCCTCCGTTGCTCTAAAGGAACTGGTACCCATCTACGTCACGAACAAGCAGGAAATTGTGACGCAGTACGACATGGTCGGGCTTGAAAAGCTTGGCCTGTTGAAGATGGACTTCCTGGGACTCACTACCCTCACGATTGTGGAGGAGGCCATGAAGCTCATTGAGAAGTATCGAGGTACAAAGATTGCCCTCGAAGAGCTTCCGCTAGATGATGCCGAGACGTACGACAAAATCTTCAGCACCGGCTTCACCAGCGGTGTATTCCAGTTCGAATCTTCCGGCATGCAGGATATTCTGCGCCGCTATCAGCCGAACCGTATCGAAGATCTCTGCGCCCTGAACGCGCTGTACCGCCCCGGCCCCATCCAGGGCGGCATGATTCCGGACTTCATTGACCGGAAGCATGGCCGCAAGCCGATCGCCTACGATCTTCCGGAGCTGGAGGAGATACTGGCCGAAACGTACGGCGTCATTCTCTACCAGGAACAGGTGATGCAGATTTCAAACAAGCTCGCCGGCTACTCGCTGGGAGATGCCGATATCCTGCGGCGCGCCATGGGGAAGAAGAATGCGGCGGAGATGGCCAAACAACGCGAGCGCTTCATCACCGGCGCCACCGCGCGCGGCCTTCAGGCGAAGAAAGTCGCTCGGATCTTCGACCTGATGGAGCAGTTCGCAGGTTACGGCTTTAATAAGTCACACTCTGCTGCCTACGCCTACCTTGCCTATGTCACGGCCTACCTGAAGGCTCACTATTCGGTCGAATTTATGTCCGCACTGCTCACTTCCGAATCGGGCAACATGGACAAGATCGTGAAATACATCAACGAGTGCCGGGAAATGGGTATCGCTGTACTTCCGCCTGATATAAATCACAGCGATTTGAACTTCACTCCCTCGGGCGATGCTATCCGCTTCGGTCTGGGCGCGGTAAAGAACGCTGGCCAGGGCGCGGTGGAAGCCATCGTCGAGGCCCGCCAGGAAGGCGGCCCCTTCACATCGGTTTACAATTTCTGCGAGCGCGTCAATCTGGGCAGCATCAACCGGCGGGTCATTGAAAGCTTTGTCAAAGCAGGTGCTCTGGATTCGCTGGGCGCAAATCGCGCGCAGCTTACCGAAGCTCTGGACCGCGCCCTCGAATCCGGCATGCGTGTGCAGCGCGACAAAGCCATGGGACAGCATGGGCTGTTTGCCGCTTTTGTCGACGAACACAAAACGGAACATCCACTCGCCAAACTGCCGGATTGGACTATGGAGGAAAAACTGGCGGGCGAGAAAGAGATCCTTGGCATCTATGTGTCGGGCCATCCGCTCGATCGCTTCCGAGAAAAGGTGCCGGATTTGGCCACGCACTACACTGATAAACTCGAAGACCTCGAAAAAGGTACTGAGGTGAAACTCTGCGGTATCCTCACCAACATTGTGCGGAAAACAAATCGCGAGGGAAAATACTGGGCCGCCCTGAAGATAGACGACCGGCGCGGAACTGCCGACGCCATGGTCTTCGCCAATCGCTATGAAGAGCTTCTTTCCGAGCTCAGGGAGGACGCCGCCGTTTTTGTCCGCGCATCGGCTTTGCCCGAGGAAGGAGGCCCTCCGAAACTTTCTATTCAGGAAATTGTCAAGCTGGAGGATGCGCACGTGGACCTTCCTTCGTTGATCTCAATTCGCTGCTGGTTGAAAGATGAGAGTTCGACGGAGAAAGCCAATGCTCTGAGCGAGCTCTTCGGGCGCAAGCAGGGCAACACAGAGGTCCGTCTGCGCATTGAGAAACCGCGTGACTTCTCAGTCATCATGGACGTCACCATGAAGGTGCGGCCCGATCGGGAGTTCCGGGCTGAGATAGAAAAAATCTGCGGTCCTGAGTCCATGGAGATTTTGGCGGGCTGACATGGACGAAATCGAAACTGAGTTAAGCGTTCCGGAAGGGTTCGTGGAAAGTCAACCCGGAGCGGCTCCGACTGCCGAAACCAACCCGAGCTGGCAGCGTGTGCAACTGGCTCGCCACCCGAAGCGCCCGCATTCGCGAGACTACGTGCAGGCTCTCATCACCCGCTTCGAGGAGCTGCACGGCGACCGGCTCTTCGGTGACGACAAATCCATCCTGGCCGGAATGGGGTTCTTCGAAGACAAGCCCGTCATGGTTGTCGGCCAGCAGAAGGGCAGGGACACTAAGGACAAGCTCCTCCGCAACTTCGGCATGCCCAAGCCGGAGGGCTACCGGAAGGCTCTGCGCGTCATGCAGCTCGCAGCGAAGTTTCGCCGCCCCATTATTACTTTCATCGATACGCCCGGAGCGTATCCCGGCATCGATGCGGAAGAGCGCGGCCAGGCGGAAGCGATCGCTTACAACCTGCGCGAGATGGTACGTCTCGCCACGCCTATCATCAGCGTGGTCATTGGCGAAGGAGGCAGCGGCGGAGCTCTTGGCATCGGCGTAGCCAATCGCGTCTACATGCTCGAGAACGCATACTACAGTGTGATCTCACCCGAAAGTTGCGCCGCCATTATCTATCGCGATTCCGGTAAAGCGCCCGAAGCGGCAGCGGCTCTGCGCATGACCGCAAGCGATCTGCTCGAAATGAAATTGATCGACGGCATCGTGCCCGAGCCGCCCGGCGGCGCTCACCTCGACGCCGACGCGGCCGTCGCAGCACTCCGTGATGCGCTAAAAACTGCGCTCGCGGAGCTGCAGAATCTGAGCCCTGAATCGCTGCTGAATCAGCGCTACGAGAAGTTTCGGCATATGGGCGATTTCTTTCTAGAGGCCGCACTCTGAACAGCAAGATCGCGCTCCTTGTTGCCCTGTTCGTCATTGCATTCATTGCTCTGCTTGCCTATTCAACCCTGCGTGGCCCACGCTATCGCGTCGAAGTGTGCATGATGTATCAGGGGCGCTCGTCCTGCCGGACGGTCACAGCCAAAAGCGAAAGCGCGGCGCTCCGCTCGGGCATTGAGAACGCCTGCGCCGATATCTCGTCCGGCGTCACGGATACTATGCGCTGCCAGGACGCAACACCTCAGAACATAAAGTGGCTCCGCCGGCCTCAGTAATCGCTGCGGGCTATGCTGGCGCCGAAGCACAAGCCAAGCTGTTGACAGATAGACTGGTTGCTGAGATGGCAACCGCCCGCCAGCAGTTGATCAGCGAGCAGGAGTATCTCAACACTACCTATCGGCCTGATTGCGACTACGTTGATGGTTTCATCCTGGAGAGGAATGTGGGCACACCGCCACATGCACGGCTGCAGACTTTGATTCTGGCTTGGTTGGTAGCACATGAGCTGCATTGGAGGATGCAGGTATTAGCTGAGTGCCGTCTCAAGATACGGGATCGTAAGTATCGGATACCCGACATCATGGTGTTGCCTGCCGATGCGTCACGCCCTGAACTGGTCATTGAACAGGCCCCGCTGCTCTGCATTGAGGTCGTATCACCCCGGGACCGGTTAGCTCATCTTGTAGAACGTGCCGGGGATTACCTCGACCTCGGCGTGCCTGAGACCTGGATTTGCGATCCCCGGAAGAAGAACTGCTGGATCTACTCGGATCAAGGCACAGTCGAATCCTCCGATGCTGTGCTGCGGCACAACCAGATCGAGCTGCCAATCGCTGAACTGTTTGGTCAGCTTTAGAATCCGACCGGCTGCTCGATTGCAATGATCGCTGTGCTAGCCTGAGAGCGTTCTCGCTAGAACACGCCCAGCCCGCTTCTTTATCGGGCCGCCTCGACCTTTTCGCCAATGTCGCTGCAAGTTTTTCTGCAAGCTCAGATGCTCGGTTCGGAGGAATTCCTCTCGCGTCAACCGTCTGGTGTGCATGACCCCGCAGCTGATCTGATGGGCCGCTGCGCATGGCTCACCCTGTTTCTTGAGGTTCTTCCCCGTGCCCTGCTTGCCGAGTTAAGGTTGTCGCGCATGTTGCTCGGCTCGAGCAGTGCCGAGCAGTTTCTCCTGGTCTTGGCTGAAGAGGAGATTCCGCACGCCGACGAATTCCTGACGCGGGCAGCGGAATCTGTGCGGCTGTTGTCAGAGGGTGCGTTGCGCCTGGTGTGGGCGAGCACCGAAAACTTGGGTGCGTGGCCCGTTGCCCGAAAGCGCCTGGACGACGCGCTGCTGGCGAAAATCGCCGCGCCTCTAACCGGTACTTCGGATATCCCGGCCACCTTTGCGCCGTTCGCAACAGCCGAACATCCGAGTCTCCTGTATTTTGAAAATCTAGGTCGCGGTCTGCCCACGGCCGGGCGCGTTCATTATTCGGGCGCACACCCGGCG
>JAFAMM010000250.1 GCA_019233375.1 Acidobacteriaceae bacterium | reverse complement strand
CCGGAAACGAATGAAGGTAAATGAATGACTGCTGGAACCCTCTTATCCATCGGAGCCAGAAAAAACCACCGGCGCCTACGGGTGCTCTCCGTCATTGACGGATTGGGCTTCGCCGGTGATGAAAGCCGGCTGTTAAGCATGAGCCGTAGTCTTGACCGCGACCGGTTCGAACACTCCGTACTTACACTCAACCGCCTTGCTTATTCGCCCGCCGATGAGTACGCCGCACGCCGCATCCAATACTTGAGTGCCGGTGTAAACCTGAGAGATCTGGATGAAAGCATCCCCGAGCGAACCCGCCATTTTACCGGCCTCCTCGCACGCATTTATGGAAAGACCGGGATCTTTCGAAAGGCTCGCAGGTTAGCTCACCTGGCCCGCGCGTGGGAAATTGATGTAATCGACGGCCGTTTGGAATCAGCGGGCCTCGTGGGTGCGATCGCGGGACAACTGGGCGGTATTCCCGCGAGTATTACCCTTTACGGTGGCCACACGCCTCAGAATGAGGTAACGTGGCCCTGGACCACGCGGCTGGGACTGCGACTCGCAAGCAGCGTCATCACAGACTCCCGTATCCGAGCTGATCAAATGCGTGCGCTTCTCAAGGGGAAAGACTCGAAAGTCGTGGTCATTCCGAATGGAGTACCGAAGCCCGCCTCGGAGCTCCCGCCGCTGCAGATGAGAAAGCTGCTGGGCTTGCCTGAAGATCCTCACGTGCGTGTGATTGGTCAAATCAGCCGCCTTATCGAGTACAAAGGTCACGAAGTGTTGCTGGATGCCGCGAAGCAGGTGATGATGAAGCAGCGGAACGTTGCCTTGTTGTGTGTGGGCTACACACGCCGGGAGGAATACAAGCGCCATCTGCAATCTCTCGCGGAGAAACTTGGAATTGCACACAGGGTCGTGATCACTGAATATCAGCGGCAGATTGGGGACGTCTGGAATGTCATCGACGTTCATGCTCACGCGTCTCTGTTTGATTCTTTGCCGATTTCCATTGCCGAGGGCATGTCACTCGGTAAACCCGCCGTGGTGACCGACGCGGGCGGCATCCCCGAAATGGTTTTACATGGGGAAACCGGCCTGGTTGTGCCGGCGGGCAATGCCGAGGCTCTTGCAGAAGCTCTCCTCCGGCTGCTGAACGATACTCGCCTGGCGAACCAACTCGGAGAGCATGCTCGGGTACGCTACGAGCTACTGTATCGTCCGGAAGTCATGGCACGCGCCATGGAGCAGCATTTTGCCGCGATGGCGGACCGCCAGGTCTAGACGCCATTCGCGGCCTCACACCGATGTGACAGGCACCTTAGCGGTGCAGGGCATACCTGTCTATCTGCGAGGGTCCTGGGCTTACTTCGTTCTGGAACGATCCGAAGGTACGGGTGCGGCGGTGCGTAACGGTACGTAAGGATTCTACAATTCTAAAGGATGAATCTCGCGAGTCTGTCCCACGAGCTGGACAAGAAAAATGGCACCTGCCGGATTGTCATCGAAACCCCAAAAGGGCGCAGGAATAAGTTCGATTACGATCCCCAATTGCAGGCGTTTACCTTAGGCGGCCTGCTGCCCGAAGGCCTGAGCTTTCCATTTGATTTCGGCTTCGTTCCATCAACAAAGGCGGAGGATGGAGACCCCTTAGACATCATGGTGCTGATGGATGAGCCCGCGCACGTGGGCTGCGTTATGGACGTTCGCTTGATCGGCGTAATTGAAGCTCAACAGACGCAGGATGGCCGTACGACTCGGAATGATCGCCTCATCGCCGTCGCAGTGCATTCTTACAACCATCAACATCTGCACTCCATCTCCGATGCGCAGACGCCCCTTGTCGATCAGGTTGCGGAGTTCTTCGTGTCTTACAACAAGAGCCGCGGGAAGAAGTTCAAGGTGCTCGGTGTGCACGGCCCTTCGAGAGCGATCAAACACGTCTTGACGGCAAGTAGGACGGCGAAAAAAGGCGGCGAGTGAACTGCGCCAGTTCGGACGTGCGGCGGCTTTGAGCGGCCGCGCTTGCCTCTCGTTCCAGCCCTGCGCCGCACGCCATTCGCGTCTTCCGGGAATGTTTCCGCGTGCTACTCTTTAGCTTCCATGGCTGATCGCAAGCTGCAGATACTGCCGATCGGGGGGCTAGGAGAGTTCGGAATGAACTCGCTGGCGCTGCGCTATGGTGACGACATCATCGTGATCGATGCGGGCATGATGTTTCCGGAATCCGAGCTGCTCGGCGTTGATATCGTGACTCCGGACTTTACGTATCTTGAACAGAATGCCGGCATGGTTCGTGGATTGATCCTCACCCACGGCCATGAAGACCACATCGGCGGCGTGCCTTTCCTGCTATCCCAACTCAACATTCCGGTTTACGGGACTGAGTTCACGCTGGCCCTCGTCGAACGGCGCCTCGAGGAACACGAGCTTCTTGAAGACGCGCAATTGAACATCATCAAGCCCGGCGCACGGCTGGCTCTCGGACCATTTGAAATTGAGTTTATCCACGTCACGCACTCCATTGTTAGCGCCGTCGCCCTGGCCATAACCACACCGCTCGGCGTCATCATTCACACCGGCGATTTCAAAGTAGACCCCACTCCCACTGACAACGAACTGTTTGATCTGCATACCCTGGCCGAATACGGCAAGCGCGGCGTGCTGCTGTTACTGTCGGATTCAACCAACGTGGACCGTCCCGGCTATACCGAAAGCGAGCGTGCAGTGCGTCCGCGTCTCGAGGAGCTTTTTTCACGAAGTGACCGGCGGCTCATCATCTCCTGTTTCAGCAGTTCCATCCACCGCCTGCAACAGATTCTCGATCTCGCGGCGGAGTACGGCCGCAAGGTCGCGTTTCTCGGCCGCAGCATGCTGAACGTTACCGAGATCGCACACACTCTAGGGCTGCTCTCCATCCCCGACTCAACATTGCTTCGGCCGCAGGACATCATGCAAATGGCTCCTGAAAAAGTGGCCGCCGTGGTTTCGGGAACGCAGGGCGAACCGATGTCCGCCCTCTCTCGTGTTGCCGTCGATAATCACAAGCACCTGTACCTGCAGCCCGGCGACACCGTTGTCTTAAGCTCGCGCATCATTCCCGGCAATGAGAAAGCAATTTACCGCATGATGAATCACATGGCGCGGCGGGGTGTCGAACTTGTTTACGGCTCGATGCGGCCGCCCGTGCACGTCTCCGGGCATGCCAGTGAAGAAGAATTGAAGCTGGTACTGAACCTAGTCCGTCCCCGGTATTTCGTGCCCATTCATGGCGAGTACCGGCAGCTTTCGCGGCACGCATCGCTCGCCCAGCATCTGCGGTTCGCGGGGCTTGAGGACGCATTTGTCATCGAAACAGGTGAGACTCTCGAGATCGACCACCTCGGCGCCCGGCGTGGAGACCGGATCACCGTCGGTCGTGTCTGCATCGATTCCGGCTCGCTAGATGACGTCGTCGAAGACATCATCATCCGCGATCGCCGTCACCTGTCCGAAGATGGCTTTGTGTTGCCCATCATTGCGATCAACAAGCACAGCGGCAGAAGTGAGGGCCTCCCGGAAATTGTGAGCCGGGGTTTCGTTGCCGGTGACAACGCCGCCGTGCTGCAAGAGGCCCGAGGCGTTGTGGCCCGAACCCTGGAAACATCCAGCCCTGAAGAACGCGGCGATTGGGGAGTCATGCAGGAGAAGATCCGCACGGACCTGAAGCGGTTCTTGAATAAGCAAACTCAGCGCCGCCCACTTATCATGCCTGTAATTCTCGAAGTGTAGAGTGAACGCATCCAGGATAGAATATTTCTCGTATCTGACTTTGGGAGGGTGAGATTGATGAAAAAAGTTCTTTTCTCTTGTTTCGCGACGATTTCGCTGTGCTCATTTGCCGCGTATGCAGACCAGATGACGGGTTACGTTTCTGATGCACATTGTGGCGCGGCCCACAACAGCGCCAGCGCCGCTAATAGCAAGTGCATTGAAGGATGTCTGAAGAAAGGTTCTGACCCCGTCCTGGTAAGCGATGGGAAAGTCATGAAATTCACGCCCGATTCCGCGACGAAGGCTCGCTCCTTCGCCGGCCAGGACGTGAAGATCGACGGATCTATGGACGGCGATCTCGTTAAAATCAACTCCATTCAAAAAGCGCAATAAGCTTAGTGCTCGAATTCGAGGTTCAGCTTGCCCGCTGGACCTCGATACAGAATTGCCAGATTCTTCAATTTGTGCTTGCCGTCCAGGGGAAAGTACAGGTAACCCTGCACGGCATCCTTCGCATCCGTTTCTGGTAATTCTTTGGCCTTCAAAACATCCAGCAGCTGGGTATTGCCTTGGCTCTTCGAGTCGACTTTGGAGCTGAGAGCAACCGGCTTTGAGTTGCCGGGCGAGGATCCGCTGCCCCCACCGATCATCCCGCCGAAGCCGCCAAATCCCTCCGTTTTCTTCGTCGGAGCCGTTGCCGTGTTGGACACGACCATGCGGCCAGCGCCCGCAATCTCCTCAGGACCAAATGGTTTTGACCGCTCTCCGTCATCGTGCGCCAGCAGTATGAAATCATCCGGGCTCACCTGTACCGGCTGGTCCGTTTTCGGCACCACGCGAACCTTCAACAACACGATGCCTTTACCCGGATCCGCGCCCAGTTCCTGCGTCACTTCATCTTCCGCAAGAATGATTCTCGCGATGATGTCGACCTGCTCGTTCCCGGCGCTCGTGCTGGGCGAAATGATCTTCTTGGATGCGAACAGGCTTACGCCCGTCAGCAGGATGGTTCCGGAGCAGATTAAAAACCGCACGTCGTTCTGCTCTGAACATAACACTAAAGAAATCGGTGAGAAAATCGCTTAGAGTATAGCCAGTGGTAAACGCCCGACAACTGTTCGAAGAGAATGCTTTAATTCAGGTGAGATCCGCGTCGCCGGACTGGATTTCTTTGACAATCGCGTCGGTGCTCGAATCCAAAGAGCAGGTCTGCGATTATTTCAGGAAGCACTTGCAGGGATTGTCCGCGGGCTTATGTGACGCCCTTATCCTTGCGCTCGACGAGTTATTGACCAACGCTATCGAGCATGGGTGCCGCCACAATCCTGGATGTACTGTTGAAGTCTCGCTCGTTCGCACGGATCAGGTGATCATGATGCACGTGCGGGATCAAGGCCCGGGCTTTCCGATCAGCAAAACGCCGCATGCTGCAATCAACAACCCGCCAGGAGATCCGCTTCGGCATGTCTGGCTTCGATCTGAGCTCGGTATGCGCCCCGGCGGTTTTGGCATAATGCTGGTTCGCCAGATCGCAGACGAACTCATCTACAACGAGAGCGGCAACGAAGTCATGCTGCTTAAGTACCTGAGCAATGCGCATCTCAACGACTGGCCGCCGGATCATCACGTGCCTGCTTGAATCGCGACCGTCAGTCAGCTCTTAACGATGGCGCGGCATCAAGGCGGGCATGGGCACCACCGCAGCTACATCGATCGAGGGAAGTATCCCGCCCAGGCCCGAGTCCTCTGGCAGCTAATTGGAAGTTAGTCGGCTTTATTCCGAACTCTCGGTCCGATGCAGCACCAAATCGTGCCATCAGTTTGAGCGATTGGATCCGTTATTGCTCGTCTTCAAGTGGGCATCGAAGAAGTCCACCATCTCTCGATACAGCGGCTTCGCGAGCGGTCCTGATACGCCGTGGGTCTTTTGCGGGTAGATTTGCATAACGAACGGTTTATCGGCCGTCTCCAACGCGCCCGCCATTTGCATCGTGTTTTGGAATAGCACGTTGTCGTCTTCAATATTGTGCAGAATCAGCAGATTGCCTTCCAGCTTCGCGGCGTTCTTTACGTTTGAGGCCGCATCGTAACCCTTCATATTTTGCTCGGGTATGCCCATATACCGTTCCGTGTAAATGGTGTCGTAGTTGTGCCAATCGGTCACAGGCGCGCCCGCCACACCCACCTTGAACACGTCGGGCGCCAGCAGCATCGAGTGAATCGTCATGTACCCGCCGTAGCTCCAACCGGTGATGCCAATGCGATTCGGATCCACGAACCCCATTTTTATGAGATGTTCCACTCCCAACCGCTGGTCTGCTACTTCCACTTTGCCCAACTCCCGATAGATGGGCGCCTCAAACGCCACGCCGCGGTCATTGGATCCGCGGTTATCCAGCCTCCACACGACATACCCGTGATGCGCCAGCACCTGATCCAGGTCGACTCCCGACCACGCGTTTTGCACCGTGTGCACGCCCGGCCCCCCGTATACGCCCACAATGGCCGGATATCTGCGTCCGGGCTGAAATCCAGCTGGCTTGACCAGGCGAGCATAGAGAACGGTGCCGTCTGACGCTGTGACCGTGTGAATCTCAGCAGTGATGAGGTCATACTCCTGCAAATCTTTCATGTCGGCCGGCTCGAGAATAGCGAACTGTTCACCGCTGCCGGTTTTAAGCACTGTCTCACTCGGCCGCTTCAGGCTTGAATAGCTGTCCACAAAATAACTCCCGTCCGCGTTCGCGTGTACGGTGTGCGAGCCCTCTTCCTTGGTGACCCGGGTACGGTCGCGGCCATCAAAGCTGACCGTGTAAAGCTGCGCTTCAAGAGGGCTTGTCTCGTTGGACATGTAGTAGATACGCTGTTTCGCCTCGTCGATCGCCGAAATGCCGGTCACCACCCAATTGCCTTTCGTCAACTCGCCCATCAGTTCGCCTTTATTTGAGTAACGATAGATGTGCCGGAACCCGCTCTGTTCGCTCGTCCAGATGAACTCCGGGCGCGACTTCAGGAAGAACAGATTATCCGCGACGTTGATCCAGGTCTTTGATTCCTCCCGCACAATCGGCTGAACCTGACCGCTTCTTGCGTCACACAGCAGCAGCTCCAGTTTGTTCTGTACGCGATTGAATCGCTCGACAGCAATCTGCGACGAATCCGGCAACCAAGAAATGCGCGCCAGAAGCGCATCTGCCGTGCTGCCCAGATCCATCCACCGGGTGCTGCCGCCTTCGGGTGAAATGACGCCGAGCTTCACCTCGGCGTTCGGTGTTCCCGCCTGCGGATATCGCTCCGGTTCGCTTACCGCGCGCACACCGAGCAGGTCCACCTGCGGATATACAAATTCGTCCTGTACGTTGAACTGAAAGTAAGCAATCTGTTTTGAATCCGGTGACCACCACACGGCCGTTCCCAGGTCCAGTTCTTCCGGATAAACCCAGTCCAGCTTTCCGTTCAGCAGCGTGGGTGTACCGTCGCTCGTGAGCTGTTTCACCTGTTTTGTATTCAGGTCGAAGACGTACAGATTTGATTTCCAGCGGTACAGTACCCGCTTTCCATCCGGCGAAAGTTTCGGATCTTCTTCATCTATGTCGGTCTTGGTAATCTGCTCGAACTTTCCATCCCGATGCACAATGAACAAGTCGCCTTTGGCGGAGACCAGCATGTCTTTCCCGTTCGGGAACCATTGGTATGAATCTGATGAAACACGCCGGTTCCTCCAACCGAATTCTTTCGGAACGACGGGCTCTACTGCCGCTTTTTCCAGGTTCTCCGGTTGAAACCACTCCGTCGATTTCTTCCTGTCCACGTCATAAAGGCACATCGCGCCCTTTTTCTCGAATGCGAACGACCTTCCATCCGGCGACCAATTCGGAGTCATCGGCCGCGTGTGGCGGGAGCCCAGCATTGCGTCGATTGTGACCGGCTTCTTACCGCCCGGTTGCGGCAGTAGAACCGTTGCCGAAAGGGCGGCTATCCCGACAAATCGCAGCTTATTGGCGCGCACTCTAGCAGTGTATAAGGGCCAAACCCGTACACTAGTGCACAGATGGTCTTTATGTTACTCGCGGCCGCTGCGTTCTGCGCGGGTGCGGTAAATTCCATTGCCGGAGGCGGCAGTTTTCTCACGTTCCCTTCGCTTGTGTTTGCCGGTGTACCCGCCGTTGTTGCAAACGCGTCCAGTACAGTCGCGCTTGTGCCCGGTTCCGTTACCGCCGCCGTGTCCTATCGCGATGAGATCCGGCGGCTGAATGAAACCAGAATCAAACTCTGGTTCGTAGTTAGCATTTTCGGCGGTGCGGTAGGTGCGGCTCTGCTGTTGTTCACTTCAGATAAGACATTCCGTCAGGTCGCACCCTGGCTGCTGCTCTTCGCCACGCTCCTGTTTGCCTTCGGAGCGCGCGTCGGGGTGGCCCTGCGTGGCCGGTTTCACTCCAGCCAGGCGCTTATGCTCGTTTTTCTGCTTCCGATTTCCATCTACGGCGGCTACTTCGGCGGAGGCATCGGAATCATGCTGCTCTCCGCCTTCCGTCTATACGGCTTCAACGACATTCACGGCATGAATGGCATAAAATCCATCCTCGCAAGTTCACTGAACGCCATTGCCGCGCTCATTTTCATCGTTGCCCATCGTATTGACTGGCTGCCGACGCTCGTCATGATGGCGGCCGCGATCGCCGGCGGCTACATCGGCCCTATGCTCGCGCGCAGACTCCCGCACTCCGCTATCCGGGCAACTATCATCGTCGTCGGTGTTATCATGACCGCCTATTTTTTCCGCACGGCTCCCGGGTAATCGCAAAGGGAGTGCCATTCAGTGGGTGACGGGCCTGATACCTGGCAGAATTTCTCGAGCCTGCTCGAAACCGCTCGGATCAACGTGCACCGAGCCTTGGAACGGCCGGTTGATGTCGGCGATCGCCACCAGCGCCAGCCCTATCAATAATGCGAGCATGAACACCTGGATGAAGTGCAGTCTGAAATCCGCACTTCCGAACATGCAGGAAGAAACAATGGTGACAATCGCTCCCGCAACTAGCACCGCCCACAAGATAGAGGGAAGCGCGGAGTTGATCTGAAGGTGCCGTCTTCGGCGGTACTCCGATAGGCTGGAGAGTTCCGTCAGCGTATGATCCAGGCTCGTCTGCGCAGTGGCATCGTGAATCCGCGCGCCCAATGCCACGCGCCACAGTTGCACGATCGCCGTATGAGAGGCGGGGCTTACCTTGCAATCGCTCATGGCCGGCCACTCCTCGTTCACCATCAGGTCCGCGTATTTTTCGGCGAGATTTTGAATTTCCCGCTGTGTGTCCACCGGCAACCCCTGCGACGCGCGCACTACGCTCAGCAGCGAGTTAGCCTCGGCCGCCGCATTGCTGTCCGCCATTTGAAATTCCGTCCAGACAGCGTACAGCATGAAGCCGACGATTACCGCGTACGTAGTCCCCAGCACCGCTATCTGCCATCCGATCAGCTCGTTATGTAGCCGGCGCTGCTCGCTTGGCCAAACGCGATGGAGCAGGCCGAGAAAACCGATGGATCCGGCGATGATTGCGATCACGATCGCAATGCTTTGGTAGTTGTTCAGCACAATTGAAGTAGCCTGACGGCCGTGCTGAATTATACGATTGTCTGGAACGTAGGGCTAAAGCACCGGCCCGATTTTCCAAGGCGCGAACTCGTGATGGCCAAGCAGTTCTGCCTTCGTCCGCTCGCCGGAAGCGACGCGCAGCAATGCCTCGAAAATCTCCCGTCCCACACTCTCCACAGTTGCCTCACCGTCCGCGATCCGGCCCGCATTGAGGTCCATATTGCCCTGCATGCGCCGGAACGTCTGCGAATTGCTTGCTATCTTCAGCACAGGAATACTGGGAAATCCTATCGCGCTGCCGCGGCCGGTCGTAAACGCGATCAGGTTCACACCGCCTGCTCCGAGTCCCGTAATCGAGACCGGGTCATAACCAGGTGTGTTCATGAACACAAATCCGGGGTGATTTATGCGTTCCGCGTAATCGACTACATCTTCGAGAGGCGTAGTGCCAGCCTTCGCGATCGCTCCGAGAGATTTTTCCAGAATGTTCGTCAAACCTCCTTCTTTGTTGCCGGGCGACGGATTATCGTTGAAGCTTCCACCGAATCCTCGGAGATACGTTTTGTATCTCGCCACGCACTCGAGCAGCTTCCGTGCTATCGGCTCGCTGCGCGCTCGCTGTACCAGCAGGTGCTCTGCGCCGAAGATCTCTGTTGTTTCCGCCAGCACCACCGTGCCGCCCTGGGCGACAAGCAAGTCGCAGCAATAGCCCAGAGCGGGGTTCGCGGTAATGCCCGAAAACGAATCAGATCCTCCGCAGTTCAATCCCAGCACCAGTTCCGATGCCGGCGCATCTGTCCGCCGTTCAGCCGCCGCGCGGTCAATGAAGTGTCTTACCTGTTTGCGGGCCGTCTCCACCGCGCCTGTCGTCCCGCCCGATTCCTGCAGCGTCATGCCGTGCAGCGTAGCTGGAATCGAGCTTTCTGTTCCATTTGCAAGTCCTAGGTAGTGGCTGATCTGATTCACCTCGCATCCCAGCCCCAGAATCAACGCCGCAGACACGTTGGGGTGGTCCAGCACCCCGCGCAACGTGCGCTCCAGTTGCGTTGTGTCCGGGCCGATTGCCATTCCGCAGCCTTCCCCATGCGGAAACGCCACCACGCCGTCCACGTTGTCCGGAAGTTTTTCGTCTCGAAAACTCTGCGCAATCAGTTCAGACGTGTACGCGGCACAGTTACTGGCCGCCACGACCGCGATGTAATTGCGCGTGCCCACTCGCCCGTCCGCGCGGCGATAGCCCAGAAACGATGCGGGCTGCGGTCGCGGAGCAATCGTGGCGCGCCGCTCGGTCCTTACAACTTCTTCTGGATCCAGTTCCTTGTAGCCCAGATTATGTACGTGCACGTGATCCCCGGGCTCAATGATCCGGGTTGCGAACCCGATCACATTACCGTATCGATACACTCGCTCGCCGGCTCGAATCCGCCGAATGGCAACCTTGTGACCCGCCGGGATAGCCGAACGCGTCACCACCTTGTCCGCGCCCGCTTCAATTTCCTGGCCCGGCTCCAGAGCGACACGGGCAATTGCGACGTTATCGCCTGCATTCAGAAGAATTGCCGCGTTCTGAGCTGTCGGCCGCGCTTGTATATCGTAAAGCATATGCTTTCACTTTCACTGTAATCCCGCACATGTCTTCGTTCTCACGAAACCATGTCATAGAGCGGAGGCTCTTAAGGTAGAATGCCCCGGATCCCCACCGGTACCTATCGGTTACAACTGCATGCCGGCTTCGGCTTCGATGCCGCGGCGGAGATCGCCGACTACATCGAGAAGTTAGGCATCTCTCATGTATACAGCTCGCCCTATCTCCAGGCCGCGCCCGGTAGTCAGCACGGCTACGATGTTGTCGATCATCACAAGGTCAATGACGAGCTGGGTGGATCCCTAGCTCACGAGCGCTTTTCTCTCAAACTAGGCGCCTGCAACTTAGGACAAGTGCTCGATATCGTTCCAAACCACATGGCAATCAGCGGCCGCCGCAACCGTTTGTGGTGGGACGTCCTCGAAAACGGCCCTTCGAGCCGCTACTCAATTTATTTCGACATTGACTGGCAGTCTCACGACGAGCGTCTTCGGAACAAGCTTCTTGTGCCCATCCTCGGCGATCACTACGGCCGCGTGATCGCGCGCGGCGAAATCAAGGTCAAACGCCGCGGCGGCGAGATCTATATTGAGTATTTCGAACATGAATTGCCCGCCTCTCCGCGCTCTGTGGGGCCTCTTCTCGCCTTTGCAGCGCGAGAGAGCGGATCGGATTACTTAGCCTTCCTCGCCGATTCGTTATCGCGATTGCCCGGACCCACCCTTGTAGACCGGGCCAGCGTCTCGGAACGCCACCGGGATAAAGAAGTCATCCGCGGTCTTCTCTGCCGCTTATTCGAGGAGACTCCTTTTATCGGTGATGCGGTGGATACCGCATTGGATGAGCTCAACCGCGATGCGGACGAACTCGACCAATTTCTCGAGGAGCAGAACTATCGACTCGCTTCCTGGCGAACTTCGAGCGAGGAGCTGCCTTACCGGCGCTTCTTCGACGTCGATACGCTGGTTGGCCTGCGCATGGAACTCCCGCTTGTCTTCGCCGATACACACGCCATGATCCTGCGCTGGCTTCGAGAAGGCGTGCTGGATGGCATTCGCATCGATCACCCGGACGGGCTGCGCGATCCGCGGCACTATTTCGAGTGGCTTCGTAAAGATGCCGTAGACGTCTGGATCGTGGCTGAGAAAATCCTTGAACCGGGAGAGCGCTTCCGCGCCGAATGGCCGATTAACGGCACGACAGGCTATGACTTCCTGAATGAGGCCGCGGGCTTGCTGGTAGACAGGTCGGCTGAGGGCGCGATCACGGCTATCTATGCGGACTTCACCGGCGAGACAGCATCGTATGCGGAGATCTGCCGGGATAAGAAGCACCGCGTGTTGCGCGAATTGTTAGGCAGCGATGTCAATCGCATCACGACGCTTTTACGTGATATCTGCGAAGAGCACCGCGAACGGCGCGATTATACTCGCGAAGACCTGATCAAAGCGATTCGCGAGCTAACCGCTTGCTTTCCTGTATATCGTACGTATGTTGTGCCGGAGCGTGGCGAGATCACTCCGGATGACGAGCGTTATGTCAATGAAGCGGTAGACACCGCAAAACGCAACCGGGCAGAGCTCGATGCGGATCTCTTCGACTTTATCCGCGACATTTTGCTGTTGCGCGTGCGCGGTGATCTTGAGTCTGAGTTCGTCATGCGTTTCCAGCAGTTCACCGGGCCGGCGATGGCGAAGGGCGTGGAAGATACTGTTTTCTATTGCTACAACCGCCTCATCGCACTCAATGAGGTGGGCGGAAGCCCAGGACGCTTCGGTGTACTACCGGAGGAATTCCATGCGTTCTGCCAGCGCGCTCAGGAATCACATCCGTTGACGATGGCGTCATCGTCCACTCACGACACCAAGCGCAGCGAGGACGTACGTGCCCGTATCAGCCTTCTGTCGGAAATGCCGCAGCTTTGGAAGGACCGCCTTTATTGCTGGTCTGCGATGAACGAAAAATACAGGAAATATGAGGGTCCGGACCGCAACACCGAATACTTCCTATATCAAACAATGATCGGAGCATGGCCAATCGGCACGGATCGCCTGCTGCCCTACATGGAGAAAGCCACGCGGGAGGCGAAGCAGCGGACCAGTTGGCTCGCCCCCAACGAACAGTTCGAGAACGCGACGCGCTCGTTCATCGAGGGTATATACGGCAACGCAGAATTTATACAGGATTTCGAAGCATTCGTAAACCGCATGGTCCTGCCCGGACAAGTCAGCTCACTCTCTCAACTTCTCTGGAAGCTGACCGCGCCTGGCGTTCCGGATACATACCAGGGAACCGAACTTTGGGATTTGAGCCTGGTCGACCCGGATAACCGGCGGCCTGTCGATTACGGCCGCCGCCGCCGGCTGCTTCAAGAAATGGAGAGCCTGAATGTCCAGGCAGTCTGGAAGCGCGTTGACGAAGGCCTCCCCAAGCTGTGGACGCTGCACCATGTCCTTCGCGTGCGCCGCGAACGCGCCGAACTCCTCGGCACGGCCGGAACGTACCGCCCGCTATATGCCCTTGGTCCCAAGGCCGCCCACATAGTCGCGTTTGCTCGCGGTGAAAGCGTCGTCTCGATCGCCCCACGTCTCGTCTGGACGCTCGACCCCTGCGCGTGGGGCTGCACAGGCAGGCCCGATTGGGCCGACACCTCTGTTTCCTTACCTGCGGGCGTATGGAAAGACGAACTTTCTGGAGCGCGCGTCGCAGGCGGTGAGCGGCCGCTTGCCGAGATCTTGAAGGACTTCCCGGTTTCTCTCTTAACCAAGACGTAAAGCTATGCACGAATTCAAAGTCTGGGGCCCCCGCGCCCAAAGTCTCGCCGTCACTATCGGCGAGCGCTCTTATCCGCTGCGCTGCATTGATCGTGGCTGGTGGACGGGCGGTGTCCCAGATGCCGGCCCGAACACAAAGTATTCTTTCGTGCTGAACCAGGGTCAGCCGGTGCCGGATCCCCGCTCTCAGTTTCAACCTCATGGTGTAAACGGTCCTTCGCAGATCATCGATCACACAAAATTCCCGTGGACAGACCGGCTCTGGCAGGCCAAGCCGCTAGGCAGCGCCATTATCTACGAGCTGCATATCGGCACTTTCACACCAGAGGGTACCTTCCGGGCGGCCTTAGACAGAGTTGACTATCTCGCCGATCTAGGAGTTACTCACGTCGAACTCATGCCTGTAAACGAGTTCTCGGGCGATTGGGGGTGGGGTTACGACGGTGTCGATATTTACGCCCCGCATCATTGCTACGGCTCACCGGACGAACTCAAAACGTTTGTAAACGCCTGCCACGAAAAGGGCGTTGCCGTGCTCCTCGATGTGGTCTACAACCACTTCGGTCCGTCCGGCAATTACCTCGATCAGTTCGCGCCGTATTTTACTTCCGCGTATCAGACACCCTGGGGCCCCGCCGTTAACTTCGATCACTCCGGCAGCTTTGAGGTGCGCCGCTTCTTCATCGACAACGCGCTCATGTGGCTGCGCGACTATCATTTTGATGGTCTGCGGCTTGATGCCATACACGCCTATTACGACCGCTCGGCGCTTCCTTTTCTGGAAGAGCTGTCTACCGAAGTTGATTCGCTTTCCTCAGAACTGGGCCGCCATTTAGTCCTCATTGCCGAAAGCGATCTCAATGATCCGCGTGTCGTCACTGTCCGTGAGTGCGGGGGCCTCGGTATCCAGGCGCAGTGGAGCGACGATTTTCACCATGCTCTGCACTCAGCTCTCACCGGCGAGACCAACGGGTATTACGAGGACTTCGGAACACTAACGGAATTGGCCAAAGCGCTGCAGCATGCCTTCGTCTACGCTGGCGACTTCTCGCGGCATCGCAACCGCATTCATGGCCGGCCCGTCGACGGACTTTCCGGCCACCACTTTCTTGGGTACGCACAGACTCATGATCAGGTGGGAAACCGCGCCCAGGGCGAGCGCCTTTGCCATCTGCTGAGCCTCGGCCGCGCCAAAATCGCCGCTGCCCTCGTCCTGACATCACCCTTCGTGCCCATGCTCTTCCAGGGCGAGGAGTTCGCGTCCTCGTCGCCGTTCCAATACTTTACTAATCACGATCCCGATCTCGGCCGGAAGGTCTCGGAAGGGCGTCGGAATGAGTTCAAAGCTTTTGGCTGGAGCCCTGAAGAGGTTCCCGATCCGCAGGATCCGCAAACATTTCAGCGGTCAAAACTTTGCTGGGACGAGCTAACCCGCCAACCGCACTCCGATATGCACGAGTGGTACAAGCGCTTGATTGCATTCCGCCGCTTGAATCCGAGCTTGGTCAACGGCCGAATGAGGGAAGTCGAGGTCCGCTGCGACGAAAACGCCAAGTGGATGGTTGTGAAACGCCAGTGCGTTCAGCTCGTTTGCAATCTTTCGCCTCAAACGCAAACCGTGCCGGTGACGTACGACAGTGAATCTGTTTTGGCCTCTGATTTAAATTTTCATCTGAGGACGGGCGCCATCGAGATCGGCCCCGATACAGTGGTCGTTCTTGATTCCCAGCATTCCTGACGTTCTTGAAACCGGTGGTGGAACACCTTACATGTTCTTGACGCTAGGCGATCTCGCGCGAATGCATGGCATCCGGCCAGAGTACTTCGATGCCATATCGCAGGGCCTCGAGTCTGCTGCGTACGCTTGAATCTGTATCTTTGGCCAATTGCGCTGCGGCCAATTGCGCTGCGAACCGTGTCGCGGCGCGGTAGGAATTTAACACAATCTCCCGCGCATTCTCCCCGGATTCGACTCGCCCCTCCCCGTATGCAATCCGGGCGTGTGCCAGGTAAGCCAAGCCGAATGAGATCTGGCTTCGAACCAGATTCAAAAGAAACTTCTGATTAGGTTCGGGCCTCTTTATGCACCGGATACGTTTCAACGCCATACAGACGGGTAATCCACCTTCGAATTGCCGGCTACTTTTCGTGTTCGTATAGTTTGTGCTCGAATGCACAGTTTTGTAACGGGAAATTCCTATCAGTAGTTTAGCTAGGTGCAGATCGGTTGCGCTATCGGGGATTTGCTGGTACTGTCGTCCTAACCCACGTTGATGGTAGCCTAGTACTATTACCGTAAAACTAGCAGGCAAGCGAGCTGATACCGCGTATCCTATTGCTCTGGGCCCGTCCGGGCTTGCGTGTCTGCCTGCCGGAGGTTGTATGGAGATGATTGCGAAGAGAATTGCTGAGCTGCGTTATGAAAGGCAGCTCGTGCTCCGCGCGCTTCGGGCGTTGGAGCGGCTTTCGGAATTGAAAGCCGGCATCAATGATGTTCCTCCTCGGTCGAGTGCTCGAGTATCTGGCGGCCCCTCCGGTGAACCGCGCTTCCATCGTGCCGAAGCCCGCGAGGAGCAGATCTGACCCGCGCCGAACAGTTCTAGTTTTCCACACACTCTCTCGAAACGAGTCCGGAGTCGTAAGGTACCCGAAACGATGAGAGAGCCGGTTCGGTTTCAACGCCCCATGGCCAGCAGCCCTAATCCGGTGTTCAATGGCATCTTTTCGTCGCCTGAATTGCTGTTGAGATAAGCTATCCCTAACAATTTGCTTCGAACCGACCCATGGAGTGAGGGGCTGCCAAAACGGTGCGCCCGGATCACGGCGCTCTTTCTTCTACATGCGGCGCTCTCTTTAGCGGCCGTGAACCAGCCGGTTCAGTTCCCGCACAACACGCACATGAAGCTCGGGCTTGCTTGTGTCGACTGCCACACCGGAGCCGACATACGCGCCGCAGCCGGAATCCCCTCGGTCACAAAATGCATGCTCTGCCACGCGAAGTTAGCTACAAATAAACCCGAAGTGAAGAAAGTCATTCAATACGCACAAAAGGGCGAAGAAATCCCATGGCGGCGGGTCTATGGATTCTCGAGCGATGCTCACGTCAAGTTTCGTCACGCGCCGCATTTCGAGGCGAACATCTCGTGCGCGACTTGCCACGGCGAGATGAGTCAGGAAACAGTCGCCGTCCGGTCAATCGACTTCACCATGGGAACCTGTCTCACGTGCCACCGGCAACGGAAGGCGTCACAGGATTGTGCCGCCTGCCATTACTGAGCGCTACTCTGTATGGAACGTCGCAGCTTCTTCAAAATTCTCTCTTCCGTGTCGGCCGGAGTCGCCGCTAGTTCCTGCTCCAACAAGACCGATACCCTCATCCCCCTGCTCGTCTCAAATACTGAAATCGTTCCCGGCGAGGAGCAGTGGCATCCCTCCGTTTGCAGTGAGTGCAGTGCCGGCTGCGGGGTGATCGTGCGTGTCATGGAAGGCGAGCGCACCGTCGAGCGTCAGGGGCACAAGTTCCGCGAGCGTATCGCCGCCATCAAGAAAATCGAGGGCAATCCACTCGATCCCGTCAGCGGTGGCCGCCTTTGCGCACGCGGGCAATCCGCCGTGCAGTCGCTCTACCACCCCGACCGCGTTACCGCGCCCATGCGCCGCAAGGGCACCCGCGGCACTGCTGAATTCGTACCCGTTTCCTGGGATGAAGCAATCGACGCCGTCTCCCGCTCGCTCAACATTCAGCAGAGCGCCGATCCGGGGAAAATCCTGTTCCTGACCCGGCCCGAGTCCGGAAGCCGTTCCGCCACGATTCAGAATTTCCTCTCGGCTTTGAATGCTCCGCCGCCGCTCACCTGTTCCCTAGCGAGCTTCGCTGTAGAGCGGAAAGCGTCTGAGGTCGTGTTTGGATGGCGCGGTGTGCCCGTTTATAATCTCGCCCGCGCTCGTTACGTGTTGGGCGTGGGTGCGGACTTTCTTGGCGGCTGGGTCTCGCCCGTCTATTACGCCCGCCAGTTCGGCGAATTCCGCCGAGGCCGGCCAGGCGTGCGCGGCCGCTTCATCCAAGCCGAATCTAGGATGTCCCTGACTGCGGCCAGTGCGGATGAGTGGCTTCCCCTTCTGCCAGGCTCCGAGCCGGAATTCCTGACGGCGGTCACTCGCCTGCTGCTCGATGCCAGACTGGCGCGGGATCCTGAACAGCTTCCGCCCGCCGTACTCAATTCCATAAAGTCGGCCGACGTCGCCTCCCTCGCACGCATATGCGGCCTGAATGTGAATCGCCTCGAACGAATCACTCGCGATCTGGGCGAGTCAGATGCGCCGCTTGTTATCTCGGGTGCGTCGTCGCCCAACACCAATTCGCTTCATGCGGTAGCAGCCGCACACTACTTGAACGCGTTATTGGGGAATATCGGCCGCCCTGGTGGGATCCTCGCACCTAACCAGGATTTGTCGCCGCTTCCCCTAGTCGGCTCAGTCTCGGAGAAGCTGAAGGCTTCGAATTTCCTGCTGCTCGATTATCAAAATCCTGTGTACAGCCTTCCTGCAGCAGCGGGCGCCCGCGAGACCCTCTCGCAGCTCGAGATGATCGTTAGTTTTTCTCCTTTCATCGATGACTCCTCCGCGTATGCCGATTGGATTCTTCCCGATCACCACGCTCTCGAAACTGCGCAAGCCGTGGTTCCCGCCGTTGCCCCGGGCAGTGCGATCACCGTCGGTCTCCCGTTTATCCGACCGCTATACGACACCCGTGCGCTCGATCAAACACTCGTAGCAATCGCTCACAAAATGGGCAAGAGCCTCGAACCCGTTACACCAGAACGCTATGTCAAATCGCTGCTTCCCCCTGATCAGACATGGGATCAGGTTGCCTGTCGGGGAGGATTGTGGCAAGAAGCGCCCAAACCTGTCGGGAACGAGGTTCCGCGAGTCGCCGAAGCGCAAGCAGCCCATTCAGAAATCGCTGTGTCCCCGGATCTTGCTCGGTTTCCGTTTTACTTTCAGCCCTACCTCTCTCTCCAGTTTCATGACGGCAGCGGCGCCAATCTACCCTGGATGCAAGAGTTGCCGGACCCCGTTTCTAGCGCCATGTGGAACATACCAGTCGAAATCGATCCGCAATCCGCGGCAAGGCTCGATATCAGGACCGGCGATTGGGTGCGTGTGCAGTCGCCGTATTCGTCATTCGAAGCTCCTGCTTACGTTTACCCGGCAGCCATTCCGGGCGTGGTGAGCATGGCCATCGGTGACGGGCATCAGCATTATGGCCGGTACGCTTCGGGCAGGGGTGCAAACCCTATCGAAATCCTCGCGCCGGTGCTTGAACCCTCGACCGGCACTCTTGCCTTAGGCGGCACCCGCGTGCAGATTGCCCGGCTTGATCGCGCTCCCGCCGGCTTCGTCCAATTCTCCCCGCGCGACCGCGAGCAGGGCCCTTGGGGGTACAGGTGAGCGAATCGCAAAACGAACGACACCGCTGGGGGATGGCCATTGACCTCGACCGCTGCACCGGCTGCCAAGCCTGCGTCGCGGCGTGCCACGCTGAGAACAATCTTCCGCTCTCTGATCCCGAGTCTGCCGCGAAAGGACGCGCCTTCCATTGGATCCGCGTTGACCGTTACTACGAAGGCGAGTTCCCGAGTATACGCGTCAAACACATGCCGGTGCTGTGCCAGCAGTGTGACGAAGCGCCCTGTGAGCCGGTCTGCCCTGTATACGCCACGTACCGAAATGACGAAGGTCTCAACGTGCAGGTTTATAACCGCTGCGTCGGGACTCGCTATTGTGCGAACAATTGTCCGTATTCGGTTCGCTTCTTCAACTGGTTTGATCCCGTGTGGCCGGAACCGCTCCCGCTGCAACATAACCCTGACGTCTCCATCCGCATGACTGGTGTCATGGAGAAATGTACCTTCTGCATTCAGCGCATTCAGCGTGCGGAGCGCGACGCCGCCTCAGAACATAGGCAGGTGGCAGATGGCGAAATCCAGCCCGCCTGCGTCCAGTCCTGCCCTGCGGAAGCCATGACCTTCGGCGACTTGAATGACCCGGAAAGCAAAGTGTCCCGTCTCGCTGCAAGCGGCCGTGCAACACGCTTGCTTGAGGAATTAGGAACGAAGTCGAAAGTCTTCTACCTCGAGAGGTCTGAGTAAATGGCGGCTGTGCCCGAGGTCATACCGTATCCAGAGGTCCGGCGTGACCTCTGGCGCCCGCTCGAGCGGACCGGCCGCAGCTATTCCATCTGGGTTATTATCCTGCTTGCCATAGCCCTCTGGGGACTCTCCTGCTGGGGGTACCAGTTGTACCGCGGAATCGGTGTCGCAGGCATCCGCCGGCCCGTTTTCTGGGGGTTTTATCTCGTCGACTTCGTATTCTGGATCGGCATCTCCCACGCGGGGACGCTTATCTCGGCGATCCTACGTCTGACGGACGCGAACTGGCGCAAGCCCGTCACTCGCGCCGCCGAGGCCATCACCGTGTTCGCGCTCATGATCGGTGGCTTATTCCCGATCATCCATTTGGGACGCGCCTGGGTCTTCTACTGGCTGATTCCATATCCGAATTCGCGCCTGCTCTGGCCTAACTTCCGTTCGCCGCTCCTTTGGGACTTGACGGCCATCACCACCTATCTGACCGGCAGCACCATTTATCTCTTTCTGCCCCTCATACCCGACGTCGCCCAACTGGCGGAACACGCCAGCGGCTGGCGTCGCGCGTTGTACCGCAAGCTCTCACTCGGCTGGACCGGCAGCGACCGCGAATGGCATGCGCTCGAGCGCGCTATGAAACTCATGGCGGCCATTATCCTGGCGGTCGCCATTTCCGTTCATACCGTGGTCGCCTGGGACTTCTCTATGGCCATCGCGCCCATGTGGCACAGCACCATATTCGGTCCCTATTTTGTCGTCGGCGCCATTTTCAGCGGCATTGCGGCGCTGCTGCTCGTGATGTCCATTATTCGCAAAACGCTGCACTTCGAGCGTTACCTCACGCCTCATCACTTCAACAATCTCGCCAAGCTCCTGCTGCTGATGAGCCTGCTGTGGCTGTACTTTACCGTGGCCGAAAACCTCACCGTGTGGTATGGCAACGAGCCAAAGGAAATGGCCGTGTTCGGCGATCGCATTCGCGGCCACTTCGCCCCGTACTTCTGGATCATGGTCGTCTGCAACTTTGTCGTGCCCTTCGTGCTGCTCGGCATCCGGCGCTTACGCAATATCCGGACTGCCACAATCGCTTCCATCACGGTCCTTGTTGGCATGTGGCTTGAACGTTACATCATCATCGTTCCCACGCTCAGCATGCCCCGCCTCGCTGCCGCCTGGGGCAGCTATTCTCCTTCCTGGGTTGAAATCTCGATTACCGGTGCCACCTTCGCGGTCATGGCGCTGCTCTATCTGCTTTTCTCGAAGCTCTTTCCACTCGTCTCGGTGTGGGAGTTCGAGCCCCATCCGGCGGAACAGGACTGACCAGCGTGTACTTAAGAGGTGATTTCGAGAACGATCATTCCGCCGCGCACGCGCTTCGCCAGCTGAGGGCCGTTGGCTTCACCCCGGCCGATATCGATGTCTTCTCGGACGAGCCTATCGAGTTTCCCAAAGGCGTCTTGCCACGTCCGAGCCGTATGTCTCTCACCGTGGTAACGGGTGCTGTTAGTTTCATGCTGCTCGCCGTTGGCTTTGTCTACTACACCCAACACAATTACCCGCTCGTTACCGGGGGCATGCCGCTGTTTTCGTTCTGGGCCACCGGCGTCATTTTCTATGAGCTCACGATGCTCGGCGCTATCCTGACCACTCTCGTCTGCTTTTTGTGGGAAAGCGGTCTGCTCCGCCGCAGTCGCCGTCCGGTTCCAATCATCGAGCCAGGCATCATCTGCATCCGCATTGGTTGTCTTCCCGATCAAGCGGATGAGGCGCGCCGGGCGCTGGAGCGTGCCGGCGCCCGCAATATCGCGCGCATGGAGGTGGCGGAATGAACTGCCGATGGCTCGTGATCACTGCATTCGCCGTCGTGCTCTCCGCAGCGGACACCCGAACCCCGCCGTGGGCGACCTCTCAACTGGTCATCGGCCGCGATCTCTTCCGAGAGAACTGTGCCGTTTGTCACGACATCGATAAAGACAAAATGCACTCACGAAAGATCGGTCCGAGTCTCAACCACTTGTTTACGAACCCCACCCTGCCCATGAGTCACGCCAAGCCGAACCGGCAGTATGTGGTAGTGCGCATCAAGTACGGTGGCGCGCTGATGCCCGCCTTCAGTAAGAAACTGGACGATTCCGATATCAATATCCTCATCGACTACATCGCGTCGAAGTAACGCTGGCGCTCTGCAGCATTGTAAGATTGTCGAATACGGTTTAGTATCAGCACGCGGCCATGGTGACGCCAGCTCAATTGGCGCCAACAGACTTTGGTGCCTACCCTCCTCTCGCCAAACAGGTAGCCGTCGAGCACTTGAATCTGCTTCGGGACATGCCCGTCCCGTTCCTTGCTTTGCTCCTGCGGGAGGTGATCGGTTGGGATTGGAAATTCCCCGCTGAGCGCGACCAGGTCAACCGCCAATTCGTTTACCTCGCATCGCTGTCGCCGGAGCAGCGCCATACCGCCTTCACTCCGTTCGCGGCTCTTAGACTCTCTCCGCAGCTCGAACAGGTGAACTGGGTCAACGATCCCGCTTCGTTCTCCGAACAGCTCTCTGCTCACCTCTGGTCCTCTCGCCAGATTGATTTTTTCCACTCAGCCGCCGTCAGCTTCATGAACAAGGTCAACGAAGCTGTACCGGAGCAGGCACCCCCCATGCAGCGGCTCGCCATCGTTGCGCTAGGGCAGGGAGTTCAAAACAACAGCTACCCGCTGTTTCGGAAGCTCCGGCAGCACGGAACGTACTTCCGGCATGTCACCGCCTCCAATGGGCTTACCACGTTGGTCGATGCCCTCGCCTCTCGCGCACACAAGGATGCTGCAGAATTCGCGCACTGGTATATCGATGGCGCTTCCATCCCGCGGCCGCCAGCCAACGTCACGTCGGTCTCCTACGATGCGCTCACGCCCGTCCGCGCCCGCCTGCAAGACAAAATGCGCCATGTCTTCTCGTCGGGGACGGGGCCGGAGGCCTTTCGCTCGCTCCTCGCGCGCATGCAACCGCAGGACCTTGGCATGGATGGAAGTGATCCCGTCCTGAGCCGCTTCGAGCTAAGTCTGCTCACGGAAGGCTCGGGAACACAGGTATTCAGCACAACCTTCGTCCAGTGGGCCGCGCGCGAGGCTCTGCGCCGTGCTCAACCGCTTACGCTGTTGGCACGCTTCACACCCCGCCAGCAGGAGCGTCCCATGAGCGCGCTTTTGATGGAAGCGGCAAGTAAGCCGGCGATGGATCCACGGGGATCCTTAATAGATGCCGATATGGCCGCTTATTACACATGGATCAACCAGCAGCGCCTATCCGGCGCCGCACAGGCGGCCTTCGTCGCATGGTTCGAACCGGGCGGGGAAGCCATTGCGGTCGGACCGAAATTCAGCCGCGGTTCCAGCTCGTCCGATGCGGTCGCTCTCGGCGACATCCTCCAAAAGGCAACTTGAGACGTGATGCGTGCCGGCGAGCATCTACGCGCTCTGCGCCTGGTTCCCCCGCATTTCGCTTAATCGCCGCTCCAGGAATTTTCTTTCAGTGGTGTTATTTGCCAGTTCCAGCGCGCGTTCGTAACTCTTGGCTGCTAAGTCAAAGCGCCCCATTCGCCGCAGGAGGTCCGCGCGCACCGCGTGCAGAAGGTGATATTTGTCAAGTTCTATCGCGAGTCTTGGCGACTGGATGATTTCGAGCGCCTTCTCCGGGCCATCCACCATCGCCACCGCCACCGCCCGATTCAGCGATACAACGGGCGAAGGCTGCAGAGCTTCGAGTACATTGTAGAGCGCCACGATCTGCCGCCAATTCGTGTCCTCTGGGCGTTTGGCCCGACAATGCACCGCTGCAATCGCCGCCTGCACAGCGAACGGCCTCAGACCCTTTTGGACGGCTTCGTCTACCAGGGGCAGAGCCTCTGCGATCTGTCTGCGGTCCCAACGGCTCCGGTCCTGCTCCTCTAAAAGGACCAGTTCTCCGGCTTCATCATGCCGCGCCTGGCGTCGCGAGTCCTGCAGCAGCATCAGCGCCAGCAGTCCCGTCGCTTCGCCGGAATGGTCAGCGCTCATAAGCGTTCGGACCAGCCGCCCCAATCGTATCGCCTCCGCGCAAAGATCCACCCTCACCAGTGAATCGCCGCGCGTTGCGGCGTATCCTTCGTTGAAGACCAGGTAAATCACCGTCAGGACGGCGTCCAGACGCCCCGGCAAATCCGCCGTTTCCGGCACCGCATACGGAATGCCCGCGTCGCGAATCTTGCGCTTGGCCCTTACCAGCCGCTGCGCCATGGTCGCCTCCGGCACCAAAAAGGCCCGTGCAATCTCTTCTGTGGTTAGGCCGCACAAAGTCCGCAGCGTCAGAGCCACTTGCACCTCTGGCGCCAGCGCGGGGTGACAACAGGTGAATATCAGCCGGAGCCGCTCGTCAGGGATGTCATTCCCCTCGAAACCCGGCGCTTCGCGCCCATCCGCCAGTTGCGTAGTGTCCAGCTTTTCGAGCGGCGTTTCAAACTTCTGCCTGCGCCGGATCCGGTCAATGGCTTTGTGGCGCGCCGTCTGGATGAGCCAGGCGCGCGGAAAATCAGGCACGCCTGTTTCCGGCCACTTCTCCAACGCGGCAGCAAACGCTTCCTGCGCGCACTCCTCAGCCAGCTCAAAATCGCCCACCAGACGAATCAGCGTCGCGACAATTCGCCCCCACTCGGAGCGATAAACTGCTTCCACAGCCTCATTTGCGCAGGCAGGCATATCCGATTTTAGAAATATGCTCTTACCTGTCGATCGGGCCTCATGCAATCCGACATACTTTGGAGAGATCTGAATGAAGTACATGCTACTCATCTATGGCGACGAGCAAGCCTGGACCGAAGCCGAGAGGGAACAGTGTTATGTGGAGTCGACCGAATTGGCGCACCAACTCCAGACGTCCGGCCAGTACCTCGCCTCGCTGCCATTGCAGCCGGTTTCTACGGCCACCAGTGTGCGGGTTCGCGATGGCAGGCCGATGGTGACTGATGGTCCCTTCGCCGAAATGCGCGAACAACTAGGCGGTTATTTTCTTGTCGACGCCGGCAACCTGGACGAAGCCATCTGCATCGCCGCCCGGATACCGGCGGCTCGTAAGGGGACGGTCGAAATCCGTCCGGTGGTCGAGCTTCCAAATCTGCCAGCCTATTGAAACTTACAAAGAAGAGGAGAAAACATGAGCCAGGTACGGCTTCTGATCGGAACACACAAGGGAGCTTTCATCTTGACCTCCGACGGTAAGCGTGAAAAGTGGGAGGTCAGCGGTCCTCACTTTGCGGGTTGGGAGATTTATCACGTTAAGGGCTCGCCTGTCGACCCGAATCGTATTTATGCCTCTCAGTCGAGCGGGTGGTTCGGCCAGCAGATCCAGCGTTCGGATGACGGTGGGAAAACCTGGGAGCCGGTCGGAAACAAATTTGTTTACGACGGTGTCCCAGGGACGCATCAGTGGTACGATGGCACGCCCCACCCCTGGGAGTTCAAGCGCGTATGGCACCTGGAACCTTCGCTGACAGACCCCGACACTGTCTTTGCCGGAGTGGAGGATGCGGCGCTATTCCGCTCCACAGATGGCGGCAAAACATGGCAGGAGCTGCCCGGCTTGCGCGGCCACGGCTCGGGCCCGCGCTGGCAGCCCGGAGCAGGCGGCATGTGCCTCCATACCATCCTCCTCGACCCCGCCAATGCGGGTTACATGGTCATCGCCATCTCCGCCGCGGGCGCCTTTCGCACCGATGATGCGGGTGCGACCTGGCGTCCCATCAACAATGGCCTGCGGTCCGAGTTTCTCCCTGAGAAAACGGCTGAGGTCGGCCACTGCGTTCACCATGTGGCCAAGCACGCCTCCAGCCCCGACGTACTCTTCATGCAGAAGCACTGGGATGTGATGCGCAGCGATAATGGCGGAGATTCGTGGCACGAAGTCAGCGGCAATCTCCCGACCGATTTCGGTTTCGCAATTGATGTCCACTCGCACGAACCAGAGACCGTCTATGTCGTGCCGATAAAGAGCGACGCGGAGCATTATCCTCCCGAAGGCAAGCTGCGCGTGTATCGCAGTCGTGCGGGAGGTAACGAGTGGGAGCCGCTCAGCAGAGGTTTACCGCAGAGCGACTGCTATGTGAACGTTCTGCGAGACGCCATGTCAGTCGATTTGCTCGATCCGTGCGGCGTGTATTTCGGAACCACCGGCGGCCAGGTGTACGGCTCGAGCGACGCGGGCGATAGCTGGCAGGCGATTGTGCGCGATCTTCCGGCTGTCTTTTCCGTCGAGGCCCAGACCCTGTTATGATCCGGGTCGTCCTCCCTGCTCATCTACGAACGCTGGCCCGGGTGACGGGGGAGGTCGAAGTTTCTGTCCAAGGCGAAGTGACGTTGCGCGCCGTCCTTGACGCGCTCGAGGGGCGTTATCCGGTGCTCTGCGGGGCCATTCGCGATCACACCAGCCAGCGCCGGCGCGCGTTTGTTCGTTTTTTCGCGTGCGAGCAGGATATCTCGCACGAATCGCCCGACATGCTTCTTCCGGCGCCGGTTGCGGCCGGCGTTGAGCCGCTTCTCATCGTCGGCGCTATAGCTGGCGGCATAACATTGCCGAAACCGAGCCGCGCGCCTGAACAAGCGGCCTTTTAACTCACGGCGTGCGCGAGAATATGCTCTTCAGATAACCCCTCGGCGCGTGCGGCCAGCATCTCCGCATGCTGGCGTTCCATCTCTAAAGCGAAGAAATCGCGCAGCCGTGGCGGCGCCGGTGCCCCGTTCGTCATTGCCTGGCTGACAGCCTTTGTATATCGCCTTAAGATCTGCCCCCGTGCGGACTTCCGTACCGGAAGCTTTTCCAGATCGAACAAAAGATCCAGTTCCCATTGCGTGAACGTGTTGCGGCGAATGCCCCCGCCGATCAGCTCATGCACGAACTGGGTAAACGCGTCGCGTTGATTCAAGGTTACGTTTGTTTTCGTCGGCAAATCAGAATGTGCCCCGGCGCGGGGAAAACTCTAACATTTTGCTGCAATACCCCTGCCACTCGGCCCACTCATTGTTCGAGGATAGACTGCGTTGCTGGCCGGAAGCTCCCCGGCGGGCTCGCGCACACCTGTGACCTTCGAAGCTCTGTGGAACGCGTTTCTGGCGCTGCTCGCGATCATATTGCTGATCAGCGGTATAGATGACCTGGTCCCCATCCTGATCTGCGTTCGGGCTGCATTTGTGCCCAGCCGGCACGCCCCTCAGATCCCGCCGCGCGCCCCCCTCCAGCGCCGTATCGCCGTCTTCGTCCCTTGCTGGCAGGAATTCGACGTCATCGGTCATATGCTCCGCCATAACATCGCTGGGATTAAATACCGGAACTTCGACTTCTTCGTTGGGACTTACCCGAATGACCCCGCCACCATCGCCGAAGTCAAGAAAGTCGTTGCCTCGTTCGAAAATGTGCATCTGGCGATGTGTTCGCGCCCTGGTCCCACCTGCAAAGCGGATTGCCTCAACTCGATCTACGCCCGGATGGAGCAGTTTGAGGCCGAGCGCGGCATCAGCTTCGATACCGTCCTGCTCCATGATGCCGAAGACGTCATCCATCCCGATGCCCTTGACGTTGTGAACCGCGCTCGCGCCGCCTATGACATGGTGCAGGTTCCCGTCTTGCCTCTGCCGACAGGCTTCGCTGAATTCACCCATGGCATTTACTGCGACGAATTCGCCGAATTTCAAAATATCGATATGCGTGCTCGCGGCCTGTCCGGATCCTTCATCCCTTCGAATGGCGTTGGCACGGGCTTTTCCCGTGACGTGCTTGCTACGCTGGCTCGGGAACGCGCCGGTGCAGTATTTGACCCCGGCACTCTGACGGAAGACTATGAGATCGGAGTCCGCATCCACGCAGCGGGCCATTCGCAGATCTTCGCGCCCCTGCGCCGCGACGGCAACACCTGGGTCGCCACGCGGGAGTATTTCCCGCGTAATGTCAGGGCCGCTGTCCGCCAGCGCACGCGTTGGGTGACTGGCATCAGCCTCCAGTGCTGGCAGCGCGTCGGCTGGCAAGGCGGCTGGCCCACTCGGTACTGGTTCTGGCGTGACCGCAAAGGACTACTAAGCAATGTGTTAAGCCTGCTTGCGAACGCGGTCTCGCTGGCCGGAGGGGCCGATCTCGCCGCAAGCGCACTGGCGCGCCGGCCCTGGACTCTCGGGGCCACATCACCCACAGTTATCAAGCTCTGCGTTCTTACGATGCTGCTGACTCTCTTCCGCCTGTCTCTGCGAACCGCTTGCGTCGCTCGTATATACGGTCCGCTGTTTGCCGCCGGCGTTCCCTTACGAGCTATCTATGCAAACTTTGTCAATTGCGGCGCATCCGTACGCGCCATTACTACTTACGTGTCCGCCCGGCTTCAGGGGCGAAACCTCGCCTGGCAAAAGACGGCTCATACATACCCTGCCGGTCCAATGCCCGCATTTCACCGGCGCGACCTTCTCGAGATTCTCTGCGATTCCGGCTGCCTCTCTGTCGAACAAGCCAGCGCCCTGCGCGACGGCATCCCTCCTCAGGTTGAGCCTGCGGCCTATCTCCTTGAAAACGGTTTGGTTTCAGAAGACGCTCTGTGCCTTGCTCTCAGCATTCAGGGCGGTGTGCAGGCCGTGCGCGTGAACCTTGAGCTTGTAAAGCAACAGGTCGTCCGTAGTCTTCCGAACTACATTGAGGAACGCTACGGCCTCGTGCCCTTCGATATGAACAGCGGGCGCCTCGCCTTGGCCGGGTGGCTTGTGCCGTCCAATGAAGTGTTCGACGAACTCAAGGCCCTCACCAACCTCGATGTCGAGTTTCAGCTTGTTCGCAGCAGCGATTATGCGGCATTGCGCGAGCTGTGTTACGGTTTACGCCTGGACCCTCCGGACCCCCGGGCGGGGTCGAACAAGGTGATCGGCGAAAGATCCGCAATGCGCCACTTGCCGCCCTTGCCAGCCAATCGGACAGACAACTCCGCGCTGCGGTCCTCGGTGTAGTTCGTTGCGAGGTCCGTCAACGTCAGTGCCCAGCGCAACGTGAGTTTGGTGTTACCCGGCAGATCGTTCTCATCCAGCACTTCGATTTCGTTGGTCACGTAAAACGCGTCCACCAGTCCGTGGAAGTAGTTGTTGAGCTTGTCGTAATCCGGAAGCCCTTTCTCGAACTGATCCATAGCATCGGATACATTGCCCGCCGTCAGTGCGTCCGCCAGATTGCCAAGCACCCGGCGTACTTGCGCCGATTGTTTGTCGCTTTCACTTTCAGGAGCTTGGCCGAAGCAAACCTGACATAGCAGAACTGCGAGCGGCACGATGCAGCTCACCTTGCTACGTCCGATAGCTGCCATTGATCCGGATGTACCCTTCCGTCAAATCACAAGTGAAGAA
Organism: Acidobacteriaceae bacterium; assembly: GCA_019233375.1. GTDB lineage: Bacteria > Acidobacteriota > Terriglobia > Bryobacterales > Bryobacteraceae > Bog-105. The sequence continues at coordinate 4,608 of JAFAMM010000250.1, read as the reverse complement.
GCGCGCTTCGGCTTGCCCTTTGCCTTCCTGGACGATGCGGATATGCACCTCGGGTTCATCCAGTTTCCGTTTGAGCTCTTGCTCGTCGAACTCAGCCGCAACGCCGCTGCGGCACACCAGTACTCGCTGCAGGTAGATATCAATCCGCGATGGGTCGAAAGCCACGCCGGAGTACCCGGCAGCCGCCAGAATCCGCCCCCAATTGGGGTCGCTCCCCGCGATCGCTGTTTTTACTAACGGGGAATTGGCAATGGTTCTCGCCACGCGCCGCGCGTCTTCGGTTGCCTTAAATCCGGCTGCCCGGATGCGGATCAGCTTGCGGGCGCCCTCGCCGTCCGCCGCCATCTGCTCGGCCAGGTTTTCCAGCACCCAAGTAAGCACTTCTTCAAAGACCTTCCGCTCCTTCGCGTCCGGCTTCACCTTCGACGCCCCGCTCGCCAGGAGTGCCAGTGTGTCGTTCGTTGATGTGTCCCCGTCCACCGTGAGGGCGTTGAATGACCGCTCAGTTGCGCGCATTAGCATTTGGCGCAGCGCTGGTGCCGGAAGCTCCGCATCGGTCATCACGAAAGCAAGCGTGGTCGCCATATTCGGATGAATCATTCCCGAGCCCTTGGCCATACCGGCGATCCGCACCGTTCCCTTTCGAAAGTGCACCTGCTCGGACGCCATCTTCACGCGTGTATCCGTCGTCAGGATCGCCCGTGCGACCGCTTCAAAGCCCTCCCGAGAAAGCTCGGCTGCAAGCTTCGGAACCGCCTCGACCAGCAGCTTCGGATTGAGCTCGACGCCGATGACCCCGGTCGAAGCCGGCAGGACGTAACGCACCTTAGTGCGCAGCGCCTTTGCAACCGTCCGGCATGATGCCATCGCGACACTGTCGCCGGTCCGCGTCGCACAATTGGCGTTTCCCGCGTTCACCAGAATCGCCGCTACTTTGCCGCCCGAAGATTGCAGATGCCGGCGTGACAGACGAACTGGCGCCGCCTGCACAATATTCCGCGTAAACACGGCTGCGGCTTGGGCTACGCGATCCGGGACAATTAGTGCGACGTCATCCTGCTGCTGCTTGCGAATGCCTGCATACGTCGCGGCGTACCGGTATCCCAAAGGAAGACTCAATTTGCGTCTCCCAGGTGTTCACCCGCAGCCAGCGGATATCCGTTCAGGAAAGCGCCGGCGCTCATACGCCTTTTTCCGGCGAGCTGCAGTTCCAGAATCTCGAGCGCACTCGCGCCGCCGCAGCCCGCTATTAATCGCCGATCGATGGCCGCGAGCACGCCTGGCCGGACAGCGTCATTGTTCTCCGGCGTGGCGCGCACGATTGCAAGTTGCTGCCCGCGGAAAGTCGTGTACGCGCCCGGCCACGGCGTGAACCCTCTCAGACGGTTGTAAATCTCGCGCGCCGTCCGCGACCAGTCGATGCGGCCATCCTCTTTGTTCAGGATCGGCGCGAGAGTCGCCTCGGCGTCGTTCTGCTTCTCTGGTGTCGCTGTTCCTTCCTTGATCGCGCGCATCGCTTCGAGGAGCAGGTTTGCCCCAAGCGGCGCCAGCCGCGCACTCAGTTCCGGAGCCGTTTCATGCGGCCCGATGCATGTGCGTGCCTTCAACAGCATGCTCCCGGTATCCAGCCCCGCATCAATCTGCATGATTGTCACGCCCGTTTCCGTTTCCCCATTCGCGATGGCCCATTGAATCGGCGCCGCGCCGCGGTACTTCGGCAGCAGGGAAGCATGCACGTTCAGAATACCTTTCGGAGGAAGATCGATGAGCACCTGTGGGATGATCTGGCCGTATCCGACCACCACCATAATCTCAGGCGCAAGTTCGCGCAAAAGCTCCACCGCCTCTGGCCGCCTCACCCGTTCCGGCTGATACACAGGAACACCCAGTTCTCTGGCCGCCGTCTTCACGGTTGATTCGGCCAGCTCATTGCCACGCCCCTTCGGACGGTCCGGCTGTGTGAAAACGCCGGCAATCTCGTGCTCGCGCGCGAGCGCCTGCAGAGATGGAACCGCGAATTCAGGCGTGCCGAGGAAAACAACGCGCATATTCGGATACGGGCTGCGCTAGTCCCATTCGCCGGCTTTTTGCAGTTTCTTGATCTTGCGGCGGATGATATCGCGCTTCAGCGTGCTCAGGTGCTGGATGAACAGGATGCCGTTGAGATGATCGATCTCGTGCAGGAAGGCGCGGGCCAGCAGTTCTTCGCCGCTGAGTTCCAACACTGCGCCTTTCTCGTTCTGCGCGCGCACGGTCACCTGGTTTGCCCTCGTGACCGGTTCCCGGAATCCTGGAATGCTCAGACACCCTTCCTCTCCGGTCTGCTTGCCCTCCGACGACGTTACCTCAGGGTTGATGATGACGATCTTCTTGCTCTCGTCCTCGCCCACGGATATGTCGATCACAGAGATTCGTTTGCTGATGCCAATCTGCGGGGCAGCCAGACCGACTCCCTTGGCGGCATACATGGTTTCCCACATATCCGTGATTAGGGCGTGCAACTCCGGCGTGTCGAACTCTGTCACTTCCAGCGCCGCTTGCTCCAGCACGGGATCTCCGTACTTTAAAATCTTCTGAACCATTTCCCAATGTCTAACCGGGGAGCGGGTTTCAGCCGCGCTCTCCTAGAAGCTCCTCACCTGTTCCAGATAACCGTCGAAATTGCGCCGTGTCTCGCCCAAGGAATCCCCGCCGAACTTCTCCAAGAACGCCTGCGCCAGCACGATCGCAACCATCGCTTCGCCGATCACGCCCGCGGCCGGAATCACCGCTACATCACTTCGCTCGTACGCGGCCAGCGCCGGCTCGCGGGTCGGCAGGTCGACGGATTCAAGCGGTCTGCGAAGTGTCGAGATCGGCTTCAGCAGCCCCCGCACAATCACGTCCTGGCCGTTCGTGATGCCGCCTTCCAGGCCTCCGGCGCGATTCGATCCGCGCGCAAATTCCCGTGCGGGTTTGTCATAGTGGATCGTATCCTGCACGGCTGAGCCGTAGGCGCTTGCTCCCTCCGCTGCGAATCCAATCTCGGCGCCTTTAACGGCCTGTATGGAAACGATCGCTTGCGCCAGCCGTCCATCCAGCCGCGTGTCCCATGTAATATGCGATCCCAAGCCGGGCGGCAGCCCGTGCGCGACTACTTCAAAGATGCCGCCGATTGTGTCGCCGGTGCGGTAAGCGTGATCAACGGCCTCTTTCATGCGACTCTCGGTATCGGAATCTACGCAATTCAGCAGCACTTCGTCCCGCGCCGCGAGACCCGCAATCTCCTCCCAGGTAGCCGCGCGGCCGAGCCGCACCGGCCCCACTCCGATTACGTGACTTAAGACTTCTATGCCAAACTGCCGAAGCAGGAGCTTTGCGAGCGCGCCCACGGCTACGCGCGCCGTCGTCTCACGCGCGCTCGCACGTTCCAATACGTAGCGCGCGTCTCCGAAATTGTATTTGATCACTCCGGCCAGATCCGCATGGCCCGGCCTCGGCCGGTGAACCGGCTTCGCTTTCCCGGCCTCTGCATCTTTCTCCTCTACCGGCAGTGTTCCGGTCCAGTTCTTCCAGTCCCGGTTCTCGATCACCACCGCAATCGGCGACCCGATCGTTCGTGAATGGCGCACTCCGGAAACCACGTGCACGTGGTCTGATTCGATCTTCATCCGGCCGCCGCGGCCGTAACCTTGCTGCCGCCGCCACAACTCCCGGTCGATGAATTCAATTGATACCGGAATCCCCGCAGGAAGACCCGTTATGGTGGCGATCAAACACTCGCCATGCGACTCGCCAGCCGTTTCAAAACGCAGCATCCAAAGATTTTATGGTAACGAACGGGATATTCTCGGCATGGGAAGGATGCGTCCATGGTCTCTTTGAGTGTGATGGGGAGAGAGCTGCTGCAGGTCAGCGTCGCGTATCTCCTGACCATTCCTATTGGCTGGAACCGCGAGCGGGAGGAACGCAGCACCGGGATCCGTGCCTTTCCCATCGTCGGTATGGCCGCCTGCGGGTACATATTGATTCTTGGTCCAAACGCGGATATTTCAGCGCGATCGCGCGTACTCCAGGGGGTTATTACTGGAATAGGCTTTGTGGGCGCCGGCGCCATTCTCAAAGAAGGCATCACAGTTCGCGGCCCCGCGACCGCTGCCAGCGTGTGGAATGCGGGCGCAATTGGCGCGGCCGTGGGACTGCAGCAGTACGAGATAGCGATTATTCTTTCAATGCTTAACGTGCTTACTTTGCAGTTGCTTCTGCCGCTCAAGAATTGGATTGACCGACGCAGTAACGGGCGGGGCTAACAACAGGTGTGTATTAAAGCATAGGTACTAAAACCGCTAATTCAGATAAAAGTAGAACAGTTAATCAATAAACTTGCTACGCTTAGCGTAGGAAATTGCGGCGTAAAGCGGGCGCCTCCATGTAAGTCGGCACTTTAATCCAGGGCGAAATTGGATGCGGCGGAAAACTCAATGTGTCCGCCGCTTTTTTTTCGGCCGGGGCGGCCCAGACTCTTCTTTTAGCGGCTCTTTGCCGGCACATGCAGCACCACCTTCGCCGAGCCGGCGTTCCCGTTTAGTACTGGCCCGGCATCCAGTCCCAGATACTCCAATTCATACA
>JAFAMM010000418.1 GCA_019233375.1 Acidobacteriaceae bacterium | reverse complement strand
GCGCGATTCCGGTTCCCAACACAAATCTCTGCGCCCCGCCGGTGTTCAGCAACTTTGCCGCAACCGACATCTTTACGGTCGATCAGGGCATTCGAACACCGTACATTCAGAACTACAATTTCAACGTTGAACAACAGCTTGCCGCCGGCATCATGCTGCAGGTTGGCTATATCGGTTCAGCAGGGCGCAAGCTATTCCGCTTCCGCGACCTGAATCAAACCGTGGGCGGGGGGCCGCCTCCCTACCCCGAGTTCGTTTACATCAATAATTTCGAATCGACCGCGAATTCGAATTACAACAGCCTGCAAGCCGGCTTGCGCTTCCGTGCGCACGGCCTGACTTCAGACGTGAATTATGTCTGGTCGCACTCGCTGGATAACGCGAGCGACGGCCAGGACTTTGTGCCGAACGCCAGCCAACCGGATAACAGCTTCAATGCGGCAAATGAATGGGCGAGTTCGAACTTCGATACGCGACAGCGCTTCTCCTGGAACTTTCTTTATGAATTTCCGTCGCCGCAGAATCACAAGAGGCTTCTCTCGGGCTGGATGCTGAACGGCATTGTCATTGTGCAGACCGGCCAGCCGGTGAACGTGAACTATCTGTTTGAAGGAAACTTCAACGGCAGCAATGAATATTTCGGACGGCCTGATGTAGTAGGCAACCCCACTGCGGGCCGAAACACTCCGAACAGGTACCTGGATGCGTCCGCTTTCGCTGTTCCCTGCACCTGGGATCCGGTTGCACAGGCATGCGTTTCCGGGACGGAACATTTTGGGAATTTAGGCCGGAACGCGTTCGTCGGGCCGACATTCAGGGACTTCGATTTATCTTTCGCGAAGAACACGCGGCTGCTTGAAACGCTGTCGATGCAGTTTCGCGTGGACTTCTTCAATATCTTCAATCATCCGAATTTCAGTAATCCACTCCTGCCGGGCTTCGCGGTCGATTTTCTGAACGGGTCTCTTCCAAGCGCAAGCGGGCGCGGTATCGGCTCCATTCCGATCACCGCCACGCCGGATGTCGGCAGCGGGAATCCGTATCTGGGCGGCGGCGGCCCGCGCAATATTCAGTTATCCGTGAAGTTTCAGTTTTGAGCTTCGATCAGAGGCCGCACGTTGGCGCTTCCGTGCTTCTGAAGCGCAGCCTGAATCAGGCGGTTGACCCAAAGGTCGAGACCTTCCCCGGTTTTGGAGGAGACGGCCAGCACTTCCATGCCGGGCCGGACAGCGCCTATATTGCGTTTAGCTGCTTCGGAATCGAATTCGACCGCGACCGCTAAGTCCATCTTCGTAATCACGGCGAGATCCGCCGTATTGAAGATTGTCGGGTATTTGAGAGGCTTGTCTTCGCCTTCGGTGACCGACATCAGAACCGCGCGCAAGTCCTCGCCGAGATCGTAACTGGATGGACAAACCAGGTTACCGACATTCTCGACGAAGAGAAGATCAAACTCGCTCAGATTCCAGCCGGACAATGCCTTGTCGATCATCTCGGCATCCAGATGACATACGGTTCCGGTAGTGATTTGCCGCACCGGCACCATGCTGCGAGCCAGGCGCACCGCATCATTATCTGTGGCGAGATCGCCGACAAGCGCGGCGACGCGCATTTGCGGCTGCAGCAGCGAGAGCGTTTTTTCCAGAAAGGCGGTTTTTCCCGAGCCGGGGCTGGAGACGAGCGTGACGACGAAGACACCAGCGGCACGGAAACGCTCGCGCAGCTCCCGCGCCAGCAGATCATTGCGCTTCAAGACTTTCTGGCGAACTTCAACCAGGCGCGGGTGCATGCTCCTCCATCAACTCCAGAGCGAAGACTTCCAGTTCCAAGCCGGCCTTGATATCTGAACTCGGCGTCCCGCAAACAGCGCAGCACAGGCAGTGGACTGAGACAGCCGGTTGCTGACGGCCGCACGATGTACAGTACAGAGCGACCGGAATCTCCTCGATTTCGAGCGTCGAGCCCTCGAGCGGCGTGCCTTCACACGCGAGCTGATAGGAGAATAACAGTGCGTCTTTTACTACTCCCGCGAGCGCGCCGAGTCTCAGATGCACTGCGCTGACTCGCGCGCCCGGGCGGCGCGAGATCTCCTCTTCTACACCTTCCATCAGGCTCAGCGCGATGGAGAGTTCGTGCATCGCGATGAGTGCGACTACATCTGCTCAATTTTGATGTAGCGCTTGACGTCCGCCCAGTTGAGCAAAACAACTACCGCGACCGTGACACCGGCGGCGATGCCGGCCAGTTTAACCAAGTTCATGAGCGCAAGCCTCTTCTTCCTTCTGATTATCAGATGATTTCTGGTGCTGCGTAAACTCTTCAACCAAACGCACAAGGATGCTTACCGCGGGATCGACTGCCGCGGCGACAGGATCGCTCAAACCGATGTGGCCCGTTTCGTCGTGATCGAGCGCAAGGGGCTCGCACGCGACGAGAATAATTTTCCCGAACCGGGCGCCCATACTCTTCGCCATCGTGAGCACGCGCACGGGGTCCAATGCATGCGAGTTGACGAGGCCCACCTGTTCGTCGGAATGGGGCACATCATCTGGGGAGATCTCGATGGTGTAAAGCGTACCTGGCAAGCCGCCACGCGCCGCCGCGTCGACGAGAATAACCTGATCAAACTGTTCGAGCAGAGCGAACGCCAGATCCAGGCTGCGAATTCCGATATCCATTACGCGCACGTTCTCCGGAAACCGGATGCCTGCCACCTTCTGTACTACGCTCACCCCGAAGGCATCGTCGCCCTGAAAAATATTGCCGATTCCCGCAATCAGAACGGACGCCACGGTTCACCTCCCTCCGGCGGCGCGGGCGTGAACGGTTCCACTTCTTCGCGTGAGAAGAAGAAACGGTGCCCGGCTTGACGCAATTCGCCTAGATCTCTGCCCGGGTCGTCTTCGAGCACAACGGCGAGATGAAGGTTGCCCTCCATATCCTGTTCGACCGCTTCCACAACGGCGATTTTGCCGTCGAGAAAGGTATCGAAGATATCGGCTCTCTTTTGAGGGCGCAAGCGAACACGGTCGCCAGGCTTCGGAGCTCCTGGCACGGCGGCGGTATCTGCGGTTGCGCCCGGCACGGTATCCCAAGCACTCCAGGCGGTTTCCGTAGCAGATTGCCGCATGCCACGGAGCGTGCCGTGCAATTCCAAAAGATGCTCCGGCGGGCTGGTCTCCAAGCGTTCCAGAAGC
>JAFAMM010000113.1 GCA_019233375.1 Acidobacteriaceae bacterium | reverse complement strand
GTACGCACCTTGGCGCCACCTTGTTCGCCGCTTCGGCCGCGACCACCCTGTTTGCCGTTTCTATTCCCATCCGTATCTGGAGCACATTTCGCGCCGAGCGGCAGCTCGAGACGCAGCGGGCGCGCCTCACCGAAGCCCGTCTGGCCGCACTCACAAATCAGATCAATCCGCACTTCCTTTTCAACACTCTCAACTCGGTGTCCTCGTTGATTCGCATTGATCCGGAACGCGCGCGCAGCATGATTTACAAGCTGTCAAACATCCTCCGCAGGCTCTTACGAAAAACCGATAACTTTTCTCCGCTTAGAGAAGAAATTTCGTTCATTGACGACTACCTGGCGATTGAGGTTGTGCGCTTCGGAGACAAACTGCGGTTCTACAAGGAAATCGAACCGGATACTCTCGATTGCCTGGTGCCGAGCATGATTCTTCAGCCGATTGTCGAGAATTCCATCAAGCACGGCCTCTCGACGAAGGTGGAAGGCGGCATGGTCCGCGTGCGGACCTGGATGGACGGATCGCGCCTGAACATTTGCATCGAGGACGATGGGGTCGGTATCGAGCAGTCCCGGCTCGATACGCTTTTTGAATCGGGTATCGGCGTCAGCAACGTGAATGAGCGCCTCCGGGTGCTGTTCGGCGCCGATTATCGCATGACAGTCGAAAGCCGGCCGGGCCAGGGGACGCAGACGCTGATCGAGATACCCGAGCTCGAGACGCCAGTCTTCCAGGCCCAGGCCGAAAAACTTGTCGAACGGTGAACTCAGACAGGAAATTTGGACGCCTGAATTCCCGCCAGCACGCCGCGCTCATAAGCAAAGCTCTTCTGCATGCCCGGCATGGGATTTTCAGGCTGAACCTCGTACTCCAGATTTACGCAGCCGGTGTACTTCATTTTGATCAGTTGGAGAAAGATCTGCGGAATTGGCAGCTTCCCCTCGCCCACCGGCACCTGGCTGTCTTTTGCCGTCGGATCTTCCAGATCTTTGATATGCATATCGAGCAGGCGTGGGCCGGCCTCCGCAATGGACTCTACCACGTTCACGCCTGTGCGCGACGTGTGGCCCACGTCGATGCACAGCCCGCAGCGCGGATCCATATCCCGCACCACTGCTAAAACGCTCTGCGGCGTCGGGAACTGCTTGTCCTCCGGTCCGTGGTTGTGCACGGCAATCTTGATGTTGAACTCCTCGACGTACTTGCCCAGCTTCGGGAGCGTTTCGCGCGTTGGCGCGCAAACCATCAGGGGCGCACCGAGAAGCTTTGCATACTCGAACTTGTGACGTATGTCGGTATCGTCGTCTTTTGAGAAACTGATGTTACCGCAACCGACAACAGTGATTCCCGCATCCGCGAATTCCTTTTTGGCTGCAGCAATCTGTTCGGGTGTGCTGTCTAGCGCCAGGTGGACATCCTTGATATTCATGTACGGCGTTCCGAGTTCCTTTGTCATCTGAATCGCTTGTGCACGAGAGAACTTCCGGAACGAGTAGGAGGCGATTCCCAGCCTGAAATTGGATGCTCCCAACTGATACTGTTGCGCTCCCAGGGGGAGCGCGGCCGCCAGTGTGAAGCCCGCTGCTGCCGGCACACTCTGCAGAAGTGAGCGTCTGGTGATAGCTGGGTTCATCGTATTGCCTCCAACTCTTCTTCGAGCAGCTGTTTCTGGTAAAGTTCGGCATAATAACCGCCGAGCTCTTGTAATTCCTGATGAGTCCCGATCTCAACGACGCGCCCGCGCTCCAATACGACGATTCTGTTAGCGTTCTGTACAGTCGAAACGCGGTGTGAGATCAGGATCGTTGTGCGATCCCGCATGACGTCCGCGAGCCCGTTCAGGATCTTTTCTTCCGTCACGGTATCGACGCTCGACAGCGCATCATCAAGTATCAGGATCTGCGGATTCCGCAGAATAGCGCGCGCAATCGCGGCGCGCTGCTTCTGGCCGCCCGAGAGCGTCAATCCGCGTTCTCCTATAACTGTTTCGAGCCCTTTCGGAAATGTCCCGATATCGCTCGATAAGCCCGCCACTCCGGCAGCCCACCGGATCTGTTCAACGGTAGCCTCGGGAGCGCCCCAAGCAATGTTCTCGGCAAGAGTGGCGCTGAACAGAAAGGTCTCTTGAGGCACAAACCCGATCGCGCGGCGCAGATCTTCCGGATCAAAGCGGCGCATATCGATGCCGCCAATCTGTACCGATCCTTCGGACGGATCGAAGAGGCGCGGGATCAGATTCACCAAAGAGGTTTTTCCGCTGCCAGTGTGCCCGACGATGGCGACCGTCTCACCGGCCTCAATCGTTAGATCGATGCCCGATATCGCTTCTCGGCCGCCAAAACGCACATACACATCGCTGAACCGGATCTGGGCCGAGTGGCCCCTGTGCATCGCTACCGAATGCCCCGCAGGGCGGGAGATTGTGGGCGTCTCATGCAGGATCTCATTGATTCGGTTGAGCGAAGCAGTGCCGCGCTGCATGAGGTTTACCACCCAGCCGAAAGCGATCATCGGCCAGATCAGCATTCCCATGTAGGTGTTAAACATGACAAAGCTGCCCAACGAGATCTTTCCTTCGAGCAGTTGGCGGCCTCCGGCCCACAACACGAGTAGAAAAGTGACGCCGATCAGCGCCTGCAGTAGCGGCATGAACAATCCCTGAATCCGCGCTAAGGCGATATTCTCGCGGACATATTCGCGGTTGAGGTTTTCGAACTGATCCACTTCCGCCTTCTCCTGCGCGTAAGCGCGGATGACTCGAACGCCTGCCAGATTTTCCTGCACGCGGCTGCTGATGTCGGAAAACATTTTCTGAATATGCTCAAAGCGCGTGTGAATGCGCCGTCCGAAGAACACTACTGCCACAGAAACGAACGGCGCCGGAATGAGTGCAGTTAATGTGAGCCGCCAATCGGCGTGCAGCATGACCGCCATGGAAAGCAGCAACATAATGGAGGTCTCGCTCCAGTACATAATTCCCGGACCTAACATCATCCGCACTGCATTGAGGTCATTCGTGCTGCGCGCCATGATGTCGCCCGTGCGGAAACGCCCGTAGAAGTCTTGCGACAGCTTGACCAGGTGATAGAAGATATCGTTTCGCAGGTCATACTCGATGTCGCGCGAAACGCCAATGATGATCACCCGCATCCAGTACTGGAAAATTCCCTTCGCGATCGAAACGCCGATCAAGAGCAGCGCCAGCTGCAGAACCGTTTTCAGCTGGAAACCCCTGGTGAGCGAGTCCACTCCGTACTTGATGACGACCGGTAACGCCGCGGCCAGAACGTCCTTCATCAGCAGCGAACTCACGCCCAGCATCAGACCCGCCCGGTAGCGCCGAACGTATGGCCAAAGCGTCATGAGTGACTGCAACATCAGAGTCCTACCCAGGTAGCCACCGTCTTAGTCCATTCAAGCAAGAACGTTTTTTGTCCTCCGCGGTTTTTCCACCATCCATTTGGAGAAAAATCCGGGTCGGAGGCCGCAACGGCAATTACCCGCAGCCACGGGTTCGCCTCGCGGAAATCATGGGCGGCGCGGCGCGTGTGGTAATTGCTCGTGATCAGCAGAATCTTTTTGACGCCACTCTGCTTCAGAAGATTCCCTACGTATTTCGCCTCCGCTTGCGTTGAATTCACTCCAGGCGGCAGCCAGATCGGCCGAAACAGATACGCGGGATATCCTTGCTGCTCGGCATACGTGATCGTCATGTCGGATTCGTGGCCGATCAGAGAAGGCGTCCCATCTACCAGGATGTATGGTACGTAGCCTGCCTGGGCCAGTTGTGCCGCTTTGGTGATACGCGTTCCGAACCCATCGCCGCCCAACACCACCGCACAATCGGCTTTCTGCGGTCCGTCATCTTCCACCAAGGCGCTGCCTGAGAGAGTAAGAATGGTCGCACGAAAGACCCAAGCCAGGGATACAACCAGGAGCGCAATCGAGAGAACGAGGAGGCAGCCGCGGGTGCGCCAAGCCGCTGTCCGCGGTTTACGCGCCAGTGCTAGTCCTCATCAGAGGAGTCGGAGGAGTCCTGAACGCGTGTGTCTAGCCGGCCAACGGTCTTGAGCTTCTGGTACATCCGCTCAATCTCGTCTTCCTCTTCGGGGCTTAGCATGCGCACCGGCTGCTCGAGAACGGGGGTCTCGCTGCGCGACCCGTTCATGCTCAGCCAGGTCCAGTAATCACGATATGCCACCCCGTCGAAAGTGGCAAACTGCGAGTTCTTTCGCAGCTGAAACAGCAATTTCTCGATTCTTTCCGGCTCTCCAGGGTAGATAAGAACCCGGCGGCGGGCGTTTGTGAGCTGGATTTTCACAACAAGGGGAGAGAGGAACCGGCTCGTGTTTACCTCGCGAACCTCGCGCCAGGCGATGGCGCGCTCTCCGATGTTAAACTGCGTGTCGCCGATGCGAACAGCGGGCCGGGCAGCCAGCCAGAACAGCGCTGCAGCCGTGCCCGCGCACAGAACGCCCGGAATGAACGCTAAGGGCGCGCGTAGTCCACACAGCACGCATACCACGGAGCCAGCCAACGCCGCCCAGCCGACTCGCGAATACAGGCGCGAGGGGACAAAAGTCTCGACGCTCGGCTCCATGTCTACAGGCTACTCCCGGGCCACAGCCTCGTCAACGGCGGTTTTCTCACATACGCACGGTTGCTGAAGATTTTTTCTTTAATCTCCGGACCAGTGGCCAGTGCTCATCAAAATGCCCTTCCGTATATAAGCCGCCCCGCTCGAGAGTGTGAGGGCCGCGCTCGAAAACAGGGCCGCCTTGGCCAGCCAATACAGCGGAGTGAAAGGAAAGGCGGCGAAAATCAACACCAGCAGAACAAGCAAGACCTGAAAGAATGTACTGACCTTACCCGAGGTCAGCGGCCGGAATTTGCGCACGCCGCGAACTATGCGCAGCAGCAAAGCGCCCGTAACGATCACTACATCGCGTGCGATCACCAGGACTAGCATCCACATGGGAATTAGTCCTATACCACCGAGGGTCAGGAATACAGCGACAAGCAGCACTTTATCGGCCAGAGGGTCGAGCACAACGCCGAATTTTCCGCTTACGCCCAGGCGCCTGGCCGTATAGCCGTCCAGCCAGTCCGTCAGCGCTGCCGCCAGTACGACTACGAGCGCGGCTTTGAACCGATGCGTCAATAGCAGCCAGACTATTATGGGGCACGCGACGAGTCGGCTTGCGGTGAGCAGGTGCGGCAGCAAACGCAAATCGATGATGCCCTAGGAAACAAAGGCGGCCGCATCCGCCTGAACCTTCCGCCCGCCCGCGCGGTCGAGAGTCACGATTTCATAAAGCGTTGGCTCGGAGATGAGCCTCTTTACCAGCTCCACATGTAATTTGTGGCCCGCCTTCTCGGCGACAACGCAGCCTAACAAAGGCCTTCCGATGAGGGCAAGGTCTCCGATCAGATCCAGCGCTTTGTGCCGGCAGCACTCGTCCGGGAAACGCAGGCCGCCCGGGTTCGCAACGCCGTCTCGAGTGAAACACACTGCATTTTCCAGGGTCGCGCCGCGAATCAATCCCTGATCGCGCATCTGGTCCAATTCATACTCGAAACCGAAGGTGCGCGCGGGCGCTATCTCGCGGGCGTAGTTCTCCGGCGTAACATCCAGTTCCAAACTCTGTTCGCCCACCATCGGATGATCGAAAAAATTGTGGCATCGCAGCTGAAAGCGGTCAGAGGGGAAGATGGTAACCGTTTTGCCGCTCGCTTCGACCGTCACCGGCTTCACTATCTGCATGTAGCGCCGCGGCCGACGTGATTGCTGCCGGCCCGCCTGACGGAGCAGTTCTATAAACGGCCAACCGCTGCCGTCTAGAATCGGAAGTTCCAGATTGTCAAGCTCGACAAAAGCGTTGTCGATTTCCATGCTGTACAGCACGCTCAATAGATGCTCTGTGGTGGATATGAAAATGCCCTTCGGGTGCATCAGGCTGGTGGCATAGCTGACCCGCTCTACATATTCCCAACTCGCCGGAATATGCGTGTTATTGAGGTCTGTTCTGATGAACACGATTCCGGTCGCGGGTGCGGCAGGCAGGATCCGAACTCGCACCGGCGCGCCGTGGTGAAGCCCGATCCCTTGCACTTCAACAGGACGGCGAATCGTAGTCTCGAAATGCATCTAAGAACCCATCAGCATACCAGGAGCTTGGCTAAATCCGCCGTAATCGTTTGATTCTAGACTGCTTGCTGCTTCGCGACTGTGGCTGTTCAGCCACACTGGGTGGCTGTTTTCCCGATCGTGTGTGTTGTTTTCGCCGCAGAGGATCTCCGGCGCCGCGGCATACAGGACCGGTTCAAACATATCGCTTGTGCTGAAATGAAGTTTTCACACTCAGTACCGCCGCCCGTAATGGCGCTTGGCCGCCGGGCGCGTATCCGGTATTCCGGTCTCAAATGTCTACTCGCAAAAGAATCCGTTCCACGACCATCCTGTGCGTGCGGCGGGGTGGAAGAGTTGTTTTGGCTGGCGATGGTCAGGTCACCATGGGCAATGAGGTGCTCAAAAGCGGAGCACGCAAGCTCCGCCGGCTTTACAACGGTAAAATCATCTCCGGCTTTGCCGGTTCGACTGCCGACGCGTTCGCTCTTTTTGCGCGTTTCGAGGCAAAGCTCGAGCAGCACAGCGGCAATCTGGCGCGAAGTGTGGTCGAGCTCGCCAAAGAATGGCGAACCGATCGCATGCTCCGTCATCTCGAGGCGCTTTTGCTCGTTGCCGATGTCGAGAACATGTATATTGTGAGCGGTACCGGCGACGTGATTGAACCGGACAGTCCGGTGGCAGCCATCGGCTCAGGCGGGGCCTTCGCTAAGAGCGCTGCCGTCGCTCTGCTGGAGAACACGAATCTGGGCGCTCGTGACATCGTCGAGAAGGCAATGAAAATTGCCGGTGAAATTTGTATTTACACCAACGGCAACGTTGCTTTTGAGGAGCTGTCTTGATGGTCATCTATCTCCCGCAGCAATCGTCGGATGAGGCCCCGCTGCTTGATGAGCTTACGCCTCGTGAGATCGTGGCCGAATTGGACAAGCACGTGGTCGGCCAGGCGGACGCTAAGCGCTCCGTTGCAATTGCATTACGCAACCGCGTGCGGCGTCAAAAGCTCGATCCGGAAATGGCCGAAGAGGTCATGCCGAAGAACATCCTCATGATCGGTCCGACAGGCGTCGGCAAAACAGAGATCGCGCGCCGCCTCGCCAAGCTGGCGAATTCACCCTTTCTGAAAGTAGAGGCCAGCAAATTTACAGAGGTCGGCTATGTCGGACGCGATGTGGAAAGCATCATTCGCGATCTTGTCGATATCGCCATAGATATGGTCCGCGAGGAGCGCCTGGAACAGGTAGCGGATCGCGCCGAGCAGCAGGCCGAAGAGCGCCTGCTCGATCTGCTAATGCCGCCACAGCCCGAACCGCCTGAGAGCGTTGAGCGGACGCGCGAAAAGTTGCGGGAGAAGCTACGCGCCGGCAAACTCGATGACCGCATGGTGGAGGTGGATGTCAAAGAGCGCGGGCCTACCTTCGAAGTGTCAACTAACGGCAACGTCGAGGAGATGGACATCAATCTGAAGGACGTAATTCCTGGCCTGTTCGGGCCGCGCACCAAAAAGCGCAATATGCGGGTGTCAGAGGCGCTCGAATACCTCATCCAGGAAGAGGAGCAAAAGCTGGTCGACATGGATCAGGTCACACGCATTGCGCTCGAGCGTGTAGAGCGCAATGGCATCGTGTTTCTGGATGAAATCGACAAAATCGCCGGACGTGAAGGCGGCCACGGTCCAGATGTAAGCCGCGAAGGCGTGCAGCGCGACATTTTGCCCATCGTGGAGGGCACCACAGTGAATACCCGCCACGGTTTCGTTCGTACAGACCACATCCTGTTCATCGCCGCGGGTGCGTTTCATGTCTCGAAGCCTGCGGATCTGATACCAGAGCTGCAAGGCCGGTTTCCCATTCGAGTGGAGCTGAAATCGCTCTCCGAGGCCGATTTCATTCGCATCCTGAAGGAACCGAAATCGGCGCTGGTGAAGCAGTATACGGCCCTGCTTGAAACCGAGGGAATCAAGCTCAGCTTCACCGACGACGCTGTCATCGAAATTGCCCGTAATGCCGCGCAGGTCAACCAGTCATCGGAAAACATCGGAGCGCGCCGTCTGCATACGATCATGGAAAAGCTGCTGGAAGATGTTTCCTTCGAAGGCCCTGATCTCAAGAAGAAGACGGTCCGCATTGATGCGGCGTACGTCCGTAAGCAACTGGCCGATATCGTCAAGGATCAGGATCTCAGCAGGTACATTCTGTAGTGTGCGTTCGCTCGCTGATAGTCGCGGGGGCACTCGCCTGGTGTACCGGGTGCGGCTACGTCGGTCCCGTCTTGCCGCCATCGCCTCAGATCCCGCTCGCGGTTGCCAATTTGACCGCCATCGAGCGCGGCGACCAGATTGAGATCAACTTCTCAACGCCGGCACGCACCAGCGACAATCTCGCAATCAAGAAGTTTTCCAATGTGGATCTGGCGGTCGGTCCTGACGTGCATCCGTTTGACTTTGACGAGTGGGCGGCATCCGCGCAGCACTACGAATTAACGCCGCCTCCTCCGAACGACCCCGATGACCCGCTACCCTCGCCGATGGAGAAGAAAGTCCCAGCCTCGGATTGGGTCGGCAAGCAAATCGCGGTCGCTGTCAGAACGTCGGTGAAGAAGGAGGATCACTTCTCGTCGTGGTCAAACCGGGTCGTGCTGGATGTGATCCCTCCGCTTGCCGCCCCGGCTGTGAATGAGCCCGCCGGCACCGCGAAGGGCTTGCTTCTGACCTGGCCCACAGAAGGCGAGGGTGTCGAATATCGTGTCTCCCGGCAGGGTCCCGGTGAGGACCAGCCCGTTGAAATCGGAACCTCGAAAACGCCCGATTACCTCGATACCACCGCGCAGTACGATACTCCGTACCGTTACTCGGTGACGGCATTTAAAGGTCTCGCAGAAAGTCTCCCGTCCAGGCCGGTCGAGAAATCGTTTTCAGACATCTTCGCCCCGTCGCCGCCGGGCAGCATGACAGCACTTGCTGGCCCGGGCTCCATCGAGATTTCGTGGCAGCGCAGTCCGGAAAAGGATTTGAAGGGTTATTACCTGTACCGTTCCGTGAACGGCTCCTCTTTCCAACGCGTCAATGGCCCGCTGACGCTGCCCACGTATAGTGACCGGGATGTCGAGCACGGCAAAACGTATCGATACGCAGTAAGTGCCTTCGATCAGAAGGGAAATGAAAGCGAGAAATCAGCACCGGCGGAAGTTAGCTTCTAAGCTACCCTCTACATAACCCACGCGATGCTAGGTATGGTAAATCCAACGGAACGGAGCCGTACAGAGCCGGATGCCCCGCCTGCAGGGCGTGTCGCAAAGCGAACATTGCGCGGCATGGCATGGTGAGTTGCATCTGAATACTTCCATTTGGAAGCATGGCCTTGGAAGCATGGCCGAAGAAAAAGAAACATCGATCGATTCCCCGGACGAGTGAATGTGCAAATCCACACGTTGCTAGAGATGTGTTAGACTTCCGATGGGAAAACGAGGGCCTTCTTTTTCGACACAGCTTACAGTTTTGCCATTTTCTAAGCATGGCTAATCGGTGGCTGAGGTCTCGGTGCTAGGCGGAATGCTGCAATTGTACGGTAGATAACTGATTTCTCGGCGAGAGGCACTTGTCTGTGCAGAATGTATCAGCGGTTTGGGTCGTTGTCCCCGCATACAACGAGGAGCAAACGATCGGTCGTGTCGTCTCAGAGCTGCGCTCAGATGGTCACACTGTCGTCGTGGTTGATGACGGATCGCGAGACAAAACGGCCGAGATCGCTCGCCAAAGCGGGGCGATTGTGTTGCGCCATGCGCTGAATCTCGGACAGGGAGGCGCACTACAGACCGGGATCGCGTTTTGCCTTAAAGCCAACGCGCGATACATATGTACTTTCGATGCAGACGGTCAGCACCGTGCGGAAGATGTCCGGATACTTTGGGAGCGACTGGTCTCCGGGCAATACGACATTGTGCTTGGGTCGCGTTTTCTCGGACAAGCACAAGGAATTTCGCAATCGCGCCGGTTACTTTTGAAGACAGCCGTGTTCTTTACGCGTCTTCACTCTCGTCTGCGATTGACCGACACACACAATGGGCTGCGGCTTATGACAGCTCAGTCGGCGGCAAGACTGACACTGAAACAATTGGGAATGGCCCATGCGTCGGAGATCCTCGACCAGATCTCCGTTCTGAATTTGAAATACTCTGAGGTTCCTGTGACGGTCCTTTACACGGATTATTCGAAATCCAAGGGCCAATCCGCGCTTGCATCGATTGGGATCCTGATAGAGTTGACGATCGGCCGAATGCTGAAGTGAGGAAGTTCTATGTTGATTCAAATAGTACTAACGTTGGTATTCTTGTCGCTTCTATTGAAAATCGTTCAGATGCATTCGGTCGGCGTGAGCTTCAAAGCAGTCTCGATCATCCTTCTATTGGCTGCGATTTATGTCGTGCTGTTCCCCGAAATAATAAACCGGGTTGCACGAATAGCCGGAGTGGGCCGGGGCGCGGACCTGATGTTCTACCTTTGTATGGCAGTCGGGGTTTATCTGCTTACGCTCTTGTATCTCAGACTGAAAGACACCGAACTTCGCATGGCCCGTCTTGTCCAACATATTGCTGTCGAACGGGCGATCGCTGAATTGCCCGCAATTCACGATGGATCAGAGCGCCGCGACCAGTAACGTCGAACGGCGCGAGGCGGAACAACAAAGTCGTTTCCGACTGGGCAGCCGCTCCTGGCGCTTGGATGTGTCCTGGATGTATATCATCGCGGCCCTTCCAACCGCGATTTTGCTATGCGGCCTTACGCCGCCGATGCAATCACCGGATGAGGGGCGGCATTTCCTTCGTGCCTGCCAGCTAGTCTCCGGGAGGTTCGTTTCTGAAATCCAGCCGGCTACCCGACAGGCCGGCGGCTGGCTTCCTGCGGCTGCATCCGATTTTGTCAAAGATAAGATGACATCGGAGTACTTGCGGCGGGAGGACCAGCTGCGCACGATCGGAGCACGGCTCGCCGCACTCGACGAAGAGGCACGAGCTCAACGTCCCCTCGACGAGAGGAAGTTCGCTGAGTTTCCCAGCGCGACGATTTATCCGCCTTCTTTGTATTTGCCGCAATGCGCCGGGATTATGCTTGCACGCGCTTTCTCACCGAAGATCTACCTGTGGTTCTACTCGGCTCGCCTTTTCAACGCCACCGCCGCGATAATTGTGATCTTTTGGGCGCTGCGTCTCGCTCCTCAGTATCAAATTCTACTCGTCATTCCGGCGATGCTGCCTATGAGTCTGTACCAGATCAGCTCGATTTCGAGCGATGCTGCCGCCACGGCGTTGAGCGTCCTTTTCGTTGCATTGTGTGCGCGTTTCATCGATCGCGACAGTTTCTTCATTCGTCTTGGACTCATCACTTCAATGCTTCTGCTGGTCACGGGGAAGCCCGTTTATCTGCCTCTCGGACTGTTGATTTTGGCGAGTTACAGACGACTGGGGTGGCCGCGAGCTGTGGCCTTTTGCTCTCTTACCATGGCGATCTCTGCCGTCTGCTACGGAGCTTGGTCGAAGCTGGTTCGGCCATTCGTTGCAGTGACAGGCCAAGGAGGCAACTTCGCTGGATTCGATCCAGCCGCGCAGCTTCATACGCTTATTGCGCACCCGGCGTTCTTTGCAATGGCGGTGCAGCGAACACTGGAGCACGAAAGTCAGACGATTTTTCTGGAAATGGTTGGGAGGTTCGGATGGTTCGACCTGTCCCTCCCGCGTTGGATGTATGCGATGTGGCTAGCCCTCCTATGCGGTGTCGCATTCACGATCTGGGCAAACAGAAAAAGGACGCAGTTTTCAAAGCTCCTCTTCGGTGCTCTGGCTGTCGGCGGAACCCTGTGCGGGATTTTCCTCGCGGCATTTATTCTGTGGACCCCGGTCGGTTCCGTTTCGGTGCAGGGAGTTCAGGGACGCTATCTCATTCCAGCTTTACCGGCTATGATTTTTTTTGTTCCCCCGGCATACCAGATGGGAGCGCGTTCGAGAAGTGCTCTGTTTCTCTTGGTAGGAGGAGTTTTGACCGTTTCCACCTTCGAGACTATACGGATTCTCGAACGTTGTTACTTTCCAGAGCCGGGACTTGTAGGAAGGAATATCCACGAACTGGTGCGAAGCGACAATAGGCACCCGTGCCCCGCGGATGTAGCGTGGACTTACGTTGTATGGTTTTCGACGATCGCGAAAGGACGCGCTCAGGTCCCACAAACGTTCATCGTGGTTATCACGGATGACGACGGCAGCATTGTAGGCGAGTCCGACCCAGTGTTGGAGAATGGTGATTTGTCGCGCCTGTTTCCGCACGACTGGCTCCTCCATATGTGGAATTTGAACCATCCGGCAACACTTCGGTATTGGCTGATCAC
>JAFAMM010000408.1 GCA_019233375.1 Acidobacteriaceae bacterium | reverse complement strand
ATCGTTTCGATCCCGATGCAAAGCCGGCGGAACGCGACATGGAGCTACGGGACGCGATACAACGAATCGCGCTCGAGATGCCAAGCTATGGGCGGCCGCGGATCACCGCCGAATTGCGACGCCGTGGCTGGGTGGTGAATGCCAAGCGCGTGCATCGCATCCTGCGTGAGGATAATCTGCTGTGTCTGCGGCGCCGCAAGTTCTTGGTCACGACCGATTCGCGGCATGGTTTTCCGATTTATCCCAACCTGGCCGGTGACTTGCAGTTGACCAACGTCAATCAGCTCTGGATTGCCGATATCACGTATATTCGACTGGAGACCGAGTTCGTGTATCTGGCGATCATTCTGGATGCCTTCTCGCGCCGGGTAATCGGCTGGGCTCTGGACCGTACGCTGGAAGCGAAGCTCACCCTGGCGGCGCTCCAGATGGCCTTGTCGCGCCGCAGCAGGAGGGCGGGTCTGGTGCATCATTCCGATCGCGGTGTTCAGTATGCAGCCCAGGAATACATCGGCTTGCTCGCTCAGCATGGCATTCAAATCAGCATGAGCCGCAAAGGAAATCCCTACGACAACGCGCGCACGGAAAGCTTTATCAAAACGCTGAAATACGAGGAGGTCTACCGGCAGGAATATCGCGACCTGCCCGACGCGTTTCGTTCGCTCCGCCGTTTCATCGAGAAAGTGTATAACGAAAAACGACTGCACTCGGCCCTGGGATATCTGCCGCCTTGCGAGTTCGAAGCCAATCTGATCACGCCCAACTGTAAGGAAGCCGCTGCGCGGCAGCTCTCTGTATGAGTTTTTTCAGGCATCGGGAAATCTTTCGATCCGATAGGATGCGATCGGTCCGAAAGCATGAAATGCTTGGCCAAATCGCAAAAACGGATTCGAATGCCAAAACTTTTGCGCTTAGGACGCGCTATAAGCGAGCGGCGAGCATGCCGCATATATTGGGGTGCCCCCAGAAAACGCCGCTATTGCCCGCCACGGGTTTCTCTTACGTCAGGGAGCGACTAATCCGCCGCTCCCCGGCTCATCGTCTCGATGAGTCTCCGGTTGGTTATTCCTCGGCCAGTTGCACTCCTGCAGCGCTCGCCTCCGCTTCACCAACCGGAAGCCATTCTGCAATACAGGTCCGCCGTCGGCCAAGAACTTTTCAGCCAACGGCTAACAGTGTCTTAACTTTTTGTGCCACGCCAGGGGACAAGCGCAGACACAACTCCTGCGCGCTGGGTGCAATCCTTGCGCGTAGAAGCCGCGATGCAACACCTTGAAGACCCCAATGCGTCGCTAAAGATGATCGCTCAGATCACCGGATTTAGAGATGAACAGCAATTGCGCCGGGCGTTCGTTCAACACACTGCACTGACGCCCAAACAGTACAGAGAGCGATTCGGTGAATTCGATCGTCATCAGAAAACAAATCCAAGCGGAGCAGTCGAAACCCAGTCGAGCTCTCGCTCCGATCGAATGGCGTCAGCTTCACCGAGGACGCAAGTGACAAAAGCTCGAAAGGCTGGCTAATGGTCTATCTGTTTACTTCTGGTTGGGACAACTGCTGACACTCAAGATTGAGAAGGTGAGCCTTCGCATCCAGGCCGCCCGCGAAGCCGGTGAGCTTGCCGTCGAAACCGATGACGCGATGACACGGAACAACGATGGCGATTGGATTTCGGCCGTTAGCGGCGCCGATGGCGCGCGTGGCGTTCGGGTTTCGTAGCTGTTTCGCAAGCTGTCCATAGCTGCGTGTCTGTCCGTAGGGGATGCCGAGCAACGCTTCCCAAACTTGCTTTTGAAAATGCGTTCCACGCATATCGAGCGGGACCGTAAATGTCTTCCTTATACCGCCGAAATATTCGTTCAGCTCCTTTTCCACTCGGAGCAAGATAGGATGTTCAGGATTCTCGATCAGGTCACCGAGACGCACGCGCCGGGGATTGTCGTTCTCCCATAAGATCGCTGCCAGCCCCTCCTCGCTGGCGACTAGTTTCAATCCTCCGATCGGAGAACGAAGGAACTTATATGACAGCTTCATTGTTCTCCTCACTTGATTCGGCAAGTTGGCACCGAGATGCACCGTAGATGCGGACATCGCCGCGCAATTTAGCCACATCGCAGTGGCAGCTTTTGCCCTTTTTCTGTCAGTGCAAGCCTATTCGCGACGCATCGAAAACGGTATGCACAGGAGGCGGAAATGGATCGTCGTTTGATCGTTTTAGCTCTAGGGATGTTCGCTCTCGGTACCGACAGCTTCGTCGTAGCGGGAGTTCTTCCAGAGATTTCGAGGACGTTCAGCGTGAGTATTGGTGCCGCCGGCCAGATGACAACGGCGTACGCGATCACCTATGCATTGATGGCGCCCCTGATCGCAGCCGTGGCAGCGCATGTCCCACGTAAGCGCATGTTGTTGTCGGCCTTGGCTATTTTTGGTGTGGCGAACTTGATAACCGCAGTCGCGCCGAACTTCGCCGTGGCGATGGCAAGTCGTGTGCTCGCGGGTATCGGCGCTGCAATGTTCGCTCCCACGGCGACGGGCGCGGCGGCGACGTTGGTCTCTGCCGAACGGCGAGGCCAGGCGCTGTCGATCGTCATCGCCGGCCTGACCGTCGCTACAGCTCTTGGCACGCCGATAGGCGCCGTCATCGGCGGCCTGGGTGATTGGCGCTGGACCATGGCGTTCGTCTCGATTCTCGCCGGTGCGTCCGCCGTGGGTGTGTGGCGTCTCCTCGCACATGTTCCGCTGCCGCCAAAGATCACACTTGCCCAAAGAATTAAGCCGGTTGCAGATCCCCGCATTTCTCTGACATTGCTTTGCACCTGGCTCTACCAGAGCGGGCACTTTATCATCTATACGTATTTCACTGTGGTGTTCGACAGAGCCATAGGGCATAGCGCTCTGCTGACAGGCGTTCTCCTGGTTATCTGGGGAACGAGCGGCACTGCAAGCAACCTCATTGTTGGACGGCTGGCCGATTCCATCGGCGATCGCAAGCTGATTTTCAACATGCTCGTTGTCCTGATGCTTGTTGTGGCGACCGTGTCTTGGACGGGCGCGTCCCTTTGGACAACGGTTCCGGCGTTGATCGTCTATGGCGCCTTTAGTTGGGGGCTCTTGGCGCCTCAGCAGCGCCGTCTAGTCGCCATCGCGCCACAAACGGCACCGGTCGTGTTGGGGCTCAACACGTCCTGCACGTACCTCGGAGTAACTACTGCCGGCGTGATCGGCGCGCTGGGCCTTCCGGTCTTCGGAGCGCACCATCTCGGATATCTCGGGGCGGTGTTGGTGGCGATATCGTTGGCTGTAGCCGAATTGGCGAGCTGGCGCATTGCTGTCGCCACCGCCCCGGAGCCAATCGACGAACTGGCATCGGCATAGCATGCCGGCAGCGAAGTTTCATTGAGCTTGGGGAGACGTAACCGAATGTTGGAAATGAAGACCAGTTGTGAACGTTGCGGGACCAGCCTACCGCCGGATTCCAAAGATGCAATGATCTGCTCCTTTGAATGCACATTTTGCAGGCGCTGCAGCGAGGAGCTCTTAACCACCTGCCCGAACTGCGGCGGCGCACTGTTGCAGCGTCCAGCAAGGAAGCCAGCCTGGTCGGCGCTCACTGCACAAGAAAAGTGAGTTCCTGGTGAAGGGCGTCACCTACGCGCTTTTCGCAGTCGATCCTACCGTGGGGTGATCGGCGCCAATTGGGTGCGAGCCGCTGAACCTCAACACGCCAAAGCGTTCCCGGTACTCCTTGGGCGTCATGACAAGCTGTTGGACAAACGCGCGACGCAGCGCTTGTTCATCGCGAAAGCCCGTCGCTTTGGAGATTGCTTTCAGCGGCGCCTGTCCTGTGGAAAGGTGTACACAGGCCGCCTCTACCCGGAGCGATTGCACCCATCGTGCGGGCGTTGTTCGGAAATGCACTTCAAACTGGCGAGCGAAGGTTCGAGGGCTCATCGCAACAACTCTGGCCAGAGTGTTTACATCGAGCTTCTGCGTCAGGTGAGACTTAACCCAAGCGGGAAGATCCCGCATGGGCGTGCCGCTCACGTTTGCCTGCTGAGCTAGGAGGTTACTGAACTGGGGCTCGTTTCCAGGACGGCGAATATACAGTACCAGCGTGTGAGCGATTGCTGCGACCGCTGAGTGCCCGATGTCTTCTTCGACGATCGACAGAGCCATATCGATGCCGACAGTCACACCCGCCGTGGAATAGATCTTCCCATCCTTGATGAAGATCCTGTCCTTATCAACCTTGAGTCTTGGATATTGCTGTGCGAGCTTGGCCGCATGATGCCAGTGGGTGGTTACCCTCTTTCCGTCGAGAAGGCCAGTGGGCGCGAGCACAAACGCTCCAACACACACCGAAACAATTCGGCGAACGTGTGGCGCACGATTCCGAATCCACCGGATCACGTCTTCCGAGGGCGCGGTAAACTCGTTCTCGCCGCTGAGGACAATCAAAGTATCGATGGGACCCTTGTATTCCGAATACGGGATGCAGTTGGTTATGGTGAGGCCATCTCTGCCGCGCACATCGCGGTCGGACTGATACGAAAGGATCTTCGACAGATAAGCCCGTCTTCCTCCGATCATGGGATAGGAAAACACAGACGAAATCGCTACGAGATTGATCAGGTCGCCTGGAGAGCCCACGAGAAACGCCATTACTCGTTGATGAATTGCCATGTTTGGTACCCCGCGTTTGTTAGGAAGGAACAGCGACTACGGTGTCCTGCCCTACTACCGGATCGCCATGACGATCGGCTGCGTTGGCCCGCGATGCTTGCCCTTTTGCGCGAGCTTCCGCAAGTACTTGAGATACGCATCCAGCTTAGACGGGACCCAACGGTAGTACACGCCCTGGCCTTCGCGTCGAGATTCGATCAAACCGGCCTCCGCGAGCATCCTGAGATGGTGTGAGACCGTAGACGCCTGGACAGGGCTGTTCACGCAAATGTCTCCGCATCTTACTTCTTCCACTTCAACAATGTGCCGGTGAATCGAGAACCGGACTGCATCCCCAAGCGCCCTCGCGACTTCGAATTGGTCCAACGTCCCACCCGGAAACCAAGGTGACGGACGTTCACAGCGAGGTCTCGCCATGATTGAAACAGCCGAACCCATCGATATTGGTCATTTCACAACTGCAGGACTAGTCCTCGCAATCACGGCTGAGAATCAGTTACGGGCCGTTCCCGTCCAAGCCGCAGCGCGGCGGCCATGTTGACGAGGTCCGCCAACGAGCCCGCTTTCATTTTCTGCATGACGTGTCCGCGGTGGGCTTTGACTGTCTTTTCGCTGATTCCCAATTCACCGGCTACCTGCTTGTTCAGCATCCCCGTAACTACAAGGGCCATCACTTCTTGCTCTCGGTGCGATAAGGCTCCGTAGTCGTCTTGCAGCGCCTGGATCTTCTTTTCACTGCTCAACACGTTACGGCTTCGCTCGAGCGCTTGGCGGATCGCGGCCAGAAGAACTTCTTCCGTGAACGGCTTCGTGAGAAATTCG
>JAFAMM010000007.1 GCA_019233375.1 Acidobacteriaceae bacterium | reverse complement strand
TCAAATCGTCGTACTGGTTCGGGATCCCGGTCGGGACGAACTGCTACGTAGTGACTCGCATTTCCTATGTCGATGTCGGCCGCATTCGGATGAACAACCTCCAGCCCCGGGTCCGCCGATCGCAAACGACGGGCGAGTTCTTTCTTCGCTATGTTATTCGCCTTTCCGCTTGTTTGATTTGACATCCTTTCTCTCCTGATCGGAAAATCGGGATGCGGTTCGGCCCGGTGACGAACGGTTAACTAATCTCCCCAACGGGGTCGAAGGACATGCGCCCTTGCCACCATGCCAGTGATCGCCAGGACCGGAGCCATGCTTGTGATCGGGCACAAAGCACCAATGGAGGTATCGGCCATAGCTGCCGAATCTAATCCCTCAATCAGCGTGGCAGAGCCGGTAGACTGAGGCAAGTTTCTGGGCGCCAGCGATGCCGTCCTGACGCCATCACAGCTTGTGACCCGCTACTCTATCGACCTCTAACTATGGTTCACCGCCCACGCGTAGCGTCCGCCGCGCGGTCGGCTTCGTTCTAACGGCCAAGGGTTTACGAACGTGCTGTTCAGTCCTCGGCAAGTCCCCTTGTTGGACAGTGAGCGGCAACACCAGTCTTCAAAAGCGAAAGAAAAGAGATAATAATCGCGAACGACGGAACCGCTCCTTGGCTCATCAGTCGTCATTCAGTTCGATGCCGATGTGATGGTTCACAGCTGATCGGAAGCGTTGCTTGCAGCCCAAGTACTGTTCGGTAGTCTGCACGCTGAGATGTCCAAGCAGAAATTGGATCTGCTCCAACTCGCCGCCTGCGTCGTGACACCGGCGAGCGCATGTGCGCCTCAGATCGTGAGGCGCAATCTTCCCAAGTTCACATTGTCTGGCATATCTGCGAACAATGTGCCAGATCACTTTTTCGGTGATGCTGTCGCCCCACACTGTTCCGTACTTGCTAACGCAGCGAAACAAACAACCGGACTCGATCTTCGCCGCAGCAGTCCAGCGATCGATAGCAAGCTTCACCCAGTCTGGAACCGGAACGGATCTAATGTGGCCGCCTTTCCCGAACAAATCAACGATTGCCCAATAGTCGTCCCGGCGCAGATGTTCGAAGGTGAGCTGCGCGGCTTCGGAGCGCCGCAATCCGCAGCCAAGCAGCACCGCCAGTATCGCCCGGTCCCGCTTGCCGATCAACACCTCTCGGTTTGGGCACTGCAGCATCGTTTTGGCTTGGTCTGCACTGAGCCAGTTACCCAGCCGCACGCCCAAACGCTTGGCACCTTTGACCCGTCGGATACCGGCGGCCAGGTCTGTGCTGAGCAGTCCAACATCGGCCGCCTCGTAGGCGAGCCGCCGCACGGCAGCCAGACGTAGGTTGATTGTCGCCGGGGCTAGATGCTTCGCTTCTAACTGAATGCGATAGCGAAGTACGACTGTTTTGTTGAATGCGATCCGTGGCTCTGAGCAGTACCACGCAATGAAGTCGTTGATCGCGATGTCATACGCTCGCTGCGATTGGGGCGAACCCAACGTGTTCAAGACGGACATCTTGGTGTGGTCCAGGTCGGGAAGCCGCAGTACGCGTTTCGGAGCACTCTTCGGCTTTGGTTTGGATCGCTTCATCGGAAGCAGGCCTCCTCGCCCGCTTCCGATGAGCGTCTCTTATTTCAATGTCTGACAGCGGGTTTGCCGAGCACTATCGAAAACCAGCATTACACCCGGTAACTTCCAACCGAACCTTTGTGACTGGCTCTCGGCACCCATCCCGACCAAAGCGGTAATCAATGGCCGCCGAAAACGCGTCGTGCCCTCGCGCATACCCAAATAAAAGCAAAATGCGCCACCAGAGGTGATCCGGCAGCGCACTTGAGACGACGTAAAGGCGCCAGCTGTTTGAGGATTTTTTGGGCGCCCGGGCCAAATAGGGCAGGATGCAGGGCGACCGTACTGACGTCGCCAGCAAAATCGTGTTGAGCCACAATTCGTCATCGGCTCAGCTGATTGGATGCTCCAAAAGCTATCGTGCCGGATCGAAGTCGTCACACCGCTTTTCGACCCCGATTTTCTATGTTCGCGGATACTACCGATCGAACCTCACCGGTACCGGCCGGGTCAGCAAGTCCACATAGAAGGCGTTAAACCTTGCGTTGTCCAGGTGAAAAATCACTTTGGACGGTTGAAGCAGGCCGATGGACGGATAAGAGTCGAAAGTATGTACAACGGACTGACCATAATACGGATCGAAGGTGGTGTTTACATCGACCCACAAATCGCGAACGTCGGTTGCTAACGTGGGGTCCACAAGAAATGCGAACGCGGTTGTATCGAAGATATACGGCACATACGGCGGTGGTCCTGAGCCGAAGAACGGCGCATACGCTTGCTGATACAGCTTAGTGACGATTGTCTGTGGCTGATGCTGGACGATTTGAAGGTAAATCTCCTTCGTTAGCGGAAGAGTGTTCGTGCAGTCCAAGGGAATAATGTAATGGGGTACCCCGGCGCGCAGAACAATCTGCGTAGCCTCCGGGTCAAACCACCAGTTGAATTCGGCAGTATCCAGATACGCATTACCCGCCACATACATCTGCCCTGCCATTGTTATGACCTGCTTAATCAAGGGAACAATGGTGGGGTCTTTCCGGATCGCTATCGCCAGGTTCGTGGGAGGCGCGATTTCAAGAATTGTAACTTCATGCGGGTGGCAATGGATGGCTTCGATCATGAAATCGACGGCATCTTTTTCAGCCGGTTTGGTATGTTTGGCAAGCCCATCGGGAGGCGGCACTATCTGGCTGGGGGTTGGTTGAGGCCCCGCAAATGCGCCTACATAATCGATCGGCTGACCATACAAAAATTCTTCGTAAAGAAACGACTGATAGTTATGCAGAAGCGGATACTGCGATCCGACATATACTTTCACTCGATCTTCTATACCCAGGCGTTCCATGGCTTTGAGGCAGTCGGAGACCTCCTGATCTCGCCATTGGTTTCCGGATGCAATCGTAAAGCCGAGTAAGTCGATAGCGCCCTGTGAGTAAAGTTGGGCGGCCATGACGGCGACCTGTCCGTCATCGAACATGGTGTTGAAATCCGTGTCGATGATTACTTTGGGGGGATCAGCTTGCTGTGCTTTCATCAGGGGGCCCGAGAGAACAACCGCGAGACTGATTGTTAGCAGATGATGTGTTGGTTTAAACATTGGTGTTTGCCCTTTCATCTGCGGTTGCGAAGAAAGCACCTGAAGTCGATCAAGATATTTGAAAATGCAAAGTTTCGTCGTGGTCTTCGGAATCACTCTATTCGAAAAAAGATGATCGACCTCGGGACAGTTTGTAGCAATCAGTCAGTGAGGAGCGAAAATGACCTTTCGACAGACATTCGGGATCCTGTTCGCCGGCATGTTGATGCTCGGCATTGCAAAACAGATGCACGCCGGTGAAGCTGAACAGAGACACTGTTCTAACGCAACACTGCAAGGAGATTACTCGTTCACCACGACAGGGACTCTAAACGGCGTGCCTCTAGCAACCGTAGGCAAATCGACTTTCGATGGCAAAGGAAGTTTTCAGAGCACTGAGACATTGAGTGACAACGGAGTAATCTCGGAAAACCTGCCGGGTACGGGCACATACACGGTAAACGCGGACTGCACTGGCACCTCAATGATATCCACAGGACGAGCGTCGAACTTCGTCATCGTCGATAACGGAAACGAAATACAAGCGATAAACGCCGCCCCCGGAACCGTTCTGATTACGGTACTCAAGAGACTGTTCACCAACCGATGGCCCGATTTTGCACGATGAACGTGCCTGCGGGATTTTATGGTTTTGAAACAGTATTATCTGGGTTGCTTAGCCCATTCGTCGTACCTACTCGGGGACGAGGCAACGTCGACGGCGATTGTCATCGATCCACAGCGCGATATCCATCAATATCTGGCCGATGCAGAAAAATTCGGCCTTGTGATTCGCCACGTTTTCCTTACTCATTTTCACGCGGACTTCGTAGCCGGCCACCTGGAACTACGCGACCGTTGCGGGGCAATCATCCATCTGGGTTCTCGCGCAAACGCGGAATATGCCTTCCTCGCAATGAAGGACGGCGATATGCTCAAGTTTCCGGGGCTGCATCTGCAGGTCCTCGAAACACCCGGCCATACGATCGAATCGATTTCGATCCTCGTATTCGATCTTCAAAAAGACCGAGTCAAACCGTACGCCGTTCTGACAGGTGACACGCTATTCATCGGTGACGTAGGCCGGCCCGACCTGCGCGCTTCGCTTGGGTGGACCGCGCGCGATCTCGGCGCGCATCTTTACGACTCACTACGCAAGGACGGCATGGCGGCACGCCGGTAGCAGCGGCTGTGATACGATGGCGAACAAAGAGCGAATATCACCCGCAACCAGAAATGGCAAAGCTGAATTACGCTTTGCCTCTCAGGACGTAAATACATATGTAGTCTACTACGCAAGGAAGAAATGCGCCGTTTCGCCGACGACTGGAAACAGCACCTCACGGATACCGCGATTGACCGCGTTCTAACGCCGCCTCTAGAATATGTAGCCTTGATGAACGACAACGATAAAGTCTTTGTCTGGGTCTTGGAAATTCCCAAACAGACCGTGCCTGAGAAAATCCTGTTTTCCGCGACCGG
>JAFAMM010000460.1 GCA_019233375.1 Acidobacteriaceae bacterium | reverse complement strand
TGCGGTCTTGTCATGCTCGATGAGACCCCTATAGGCGATTTCCTCGAAATCGAGGGCCCGGCAGAGTGGATCGACGCCACTGCTCAACGCCTCGGCTTCACTCCTGAAGACTACATCGTCGATAGCTACGGCGCGCTGTATGCGGCCGATTGCCGGAGGCGCGGCGTGGAACCCGCCAACATGGTCTTTCCGTCTCACTCCATGTGAGGAAGCGGGCAGCGGTTCTTCCGGCTCCCGTAAAATTGTGTAATGGCAGAGATTTTGAACGCGAATGCCGAGCTGATAGACCGCGCGACTTCGGATTTGCTGCGGGTACGCGAAGAGATCGCGAAGGTGATCGTCGGCCAGCAAGTCGTCATCGAAGGCGTCTTGATCTGCCTGGTTGCGGGCGGCCATGTTCTGCTGGAAGGTGTTCCCGGACTCGGCAAAACCACCCTGCTGCGGACGCTGGCGCGCGTGCTTGACCTACGGTACTCCCGCATTCAATTCACGCCTGACCTGATGCCGGGCGACATTGTCGGCAGTATGGTCATGGAAAGCGATGAGTTCGGGCACAAAAACCTGCGCTTCCAACCCGGACCCATCTTCGCAAACCTGGTGCTCGCGGACGAGATCAACCGGGCCACGCCCAAGACTCAGTCTGCGCTGCTCGAGGCCATGCAGGAGCGCACCGTGACCAGCGGAACCAGTACCTATTCGCTGGAACCGCCCTTCCTGGTCATGGCGACTCAGAACCCGATCGAGATGGAAGGCACCTACCCGCTGCCCGAGGCGCAGCTCGATCGCTTCCTAATGAAGATTCTGGTTACGTATCCTTCCCGCGAGGAACTGAACCGCATCGTAGAGGTGACGACGCGGCAGGATGAGCAGGATCTCGCGCAGGTGTTGGATCGCGACCAGATTTTCAATCTCAAAGCAGTCTGCAAGCAAGTGATCGTCGCTCCTCACGTTCAGGATTATGCGATCCAGCTCGTCATGGCCACTCAACCGGGGTCGCCGGGCGCGCCTGCGATTACGAACCGCTACATCCGCTACGGCAGTTCCCCGCGCGGCGCGCAGGCGCTTATCGAATGCGGGCGCGTGCTGTCGGTCATGCGCGGCCGCCTGCACCTCAGCATGGAAGATCTCACCGCCGTTGCGGCCTCCGTGCTGCGCCATCGCATTATCCTCAACTTCGACGCGCACGCGGATGGCGAGACGCCGGAAAGCATTCTCCGCCGCATCTTGAACGGTGCTGGAGAGCGCTAGCGAATTGCGGACCGGTCTGTTCCATGCAAGAGCCTCTCGTTGACCGGCACTTTCTGGAGCGTCTGGAACGCCTGACACTGCACTGGCAGAAGTCTTTCAACGGCCTGGTCGGTGGACATAATGTGTCACGCTTTGCCGGCCCCGGGCAGGAATTCCTTGACCATCGCAGCTTTCATGAGGGCGACGACCTCCGCGCGGTCAACTGGCGCGCTTACATGCGCTTTGAAAAACTCTTCCTCAAGATGTTTCAGGTTGAGCCGCGCGTGCCGGTGCGTCTGCTGCTGGATGTCAGCGCTTCCATGCAGACCGGCAGCGCTGCCGGAGAACAAAGCAAGTTTGATTACTGCCGCCGTCTTGCGGCGGCCCTGATGTACATCGGCCTCGTGCGGCTCGATAGCATTCTTCTACAGCCGTTCTCTTCGCGCCTGCTCGACCCCTTCCTGTGCAGCGGCGGACGCCACCGTTTTCAACCGGCCGAGAATTATCTGCGCGGCCTGAAGGCAGAAGGAAAAACTAACTATTTTGAGACCGCGCGCCAATATCTGACGACCTACCCGCAGCGCGGCCTCACCATCATCATTTCGGATTTTCTCGATGATGCGGATTGCTGCCGTCCATTACAGTATCTTGCCGATTTCGGGCATGAACTGCTGCTGATCCAGGTATGGGGATCGGAGGATCGCGAACCTTGGCTCGATGGCGAAGTCGAGTTGCTTGATGCCGAATCGGGGGCGCAGCTCAGGCTGACGGTGGACCGGCAGGCCTGCCAGTCATACACCGATGCGTTTGAGGCGCATTGCACGGAACTCCGCAAACTGGCACTGCGGAACGGCGGGCGCTACGCTGGGCTTGTAACCAGCATGCCGCTCGAAGAAGCTATTTTCGGGCCTCTGATGTTGATCGAGGGCGCATAGCGCTGCATGTTCTTTCTGAATCTCACCGCCGGCGAATTCTTCACGCTCTTAGGCGCGCTGGGCGGGCTTATTACGCTGCTTTATCTGCTCGACCGCAGCAAACGCCGGAAAGCGGTCTCTACCCTGCGTTTCTGGACTGCCGGGGTCGCGGTGGAGCAGCAGCAGAGCCGCCGGCGGATGCGCGAGCCCTGGTCGCTGATTCTGCAGTTGCTAAGCCTTGTGCTTATGCTGCTCGCCATTGGACAGCTTCAATGGGGAAGCCGTGCGCGCCGCGGCCGGGATCACGTATTGCTGCTTGATACCTCGGCGTGGTCGGCGGAGCGCAAGTCTCAGGGAACGCTGCTTGACGCGGAAAAGCGTGTAGCGGGCGAGTACCTGGCTACCCTGCAGCCGAACGACCGCGCGCTCGTGGCTCGCGCCGGAGGCCTCACCGCCCCTGCCACGCCGTTCACCTCAGATCACGTACGCCTGTTGCGCGCGATTGCGGAGTCGACGCCGGGTTACTCGAGCTTCAATGCCGAACAGGCGCTGGCTTATGCGCGGCAGGCACAAGCCTCGTCCGGTGGCGAGCCCGGCGAGATCGTGTATATCGGTCCGAAGTTGATCTCTGATCAGGACGGCAATCCACCGAACCTCCCGAACCTGCGCATTCTTCCCGTAGCGGCTACGCGCGAAAACTGCGGCATCGTAAGCCTCTCGGTGAAACATCCAGGCGAGGATACGAACACCTGGCAAGCGTTCATGACGATCAGAAACTATGGCAGCGAATCCCGCACATTGCGCGTAAAGACCGAGTTCGCGGGCACGCAGTTCGCGCCCCGAACGGTTGCTGTAAAAGCAGGCGAAACACAGGCCATTGAATACAACTTCGTTACCAACGCGGCGGGACAACTAACGGCGAAGCTGCTCTCTCCCGATCAGCTTCCCAGCGATGATTCCGCAACGCTCTATTTGCCGCGCGACAACACTCTGCGCGTGATTGCCTATACTTCGCGCGCTGAATTCCTGAAGCCTCTGCTTTCTCTGAACCCGCGCCTCAGCGCCCATCTCGCCGAGCCCGAAGAGTATGTAGCGAAGCCAGCCGCCGACGTAATGATCATTGATCGCTTCTCTCCGCCCGCGCCCCCACAGATCCCGAGCATATGGATTCAGCCGCCTCCCGGCCGCGCGCCCATTCCGGTCAAAGCGACCATAGGCCAGCCGTTCGTGAGTACGTGGAATCCGCAAGGGCAACTGACGGCAGGTCTGCGGGCGCGCGAGCTTCCCGTTGCCGAAGCGGAGGTATTCGAGACGTTCCAAGGCGACACAGCCGTCGCAAGCGCGCCTGAGGGTCCGATTATCGTCGTGCGCCCCGCGCACGATGGGGTCCCGCAGACCGCCGCTATCGGCTTTGACCCATTTGCGGGTGAACTGCGCTTTCGCGTGACGACTCCGTTGCTGCTTGCCAATCTTTTGCGCTGGCTCCATCCCGACGCGTTTCAGGAATGGGAAATCGCTGCCCGCCAGGTAGGCGCGGCAGCCTTGCCGCTGGAGCGCGATGAGGACGCGGATACCATTCGTATCGCGGATGAGCAGGGCCGGGCCGTCCCTTTCGCTGTCCGCAATCACACGCTGCAGCTTTTTGTAAGCCAGCCAAGCGTGATCCGAGTGCAGTCCGAGCATCGAACGC
>JAFAMM010000400.1 GCA_019233375.1 Acidobacteriaceae bacterium | reverse complement strand
GGTTATTTTCGAATCCGCACGGATCAGTTCGCGGCTGCTTCTCGAAGATTTCGGCGTTCCGTCCTCACGGAGCGAAGTTCCGGCACAGGAGCCGACTCACGCGGGGGCGGCCTGATGCTTCCTGTTGCAGAACGAACTGAAACAATTGTTCTCCGCTGCCGCGCAGCACAGGCGCGCTGGGCAAAAACGAGTTTGCGCGAGCGGTTGAGAATCGTGCAGCGTACCCGAAACGAATTGGTCGCGTCCGCGCATGCAATACTCGACGCTTTTCCCATTCGGCTGCAAACAAATCGAGCAGAACGTATCGCGGCCGAGTTGATTCCGTTGGCCGAAGCCTGCCGTTTCTTAGAACGGGAAGGGTCAACTATACTCGCGCCGCAAACGCTGCCGGTCAGACGGTACCCTTCTTGGCTCCGCGGCATCGAAATTGAAGAACGGCGGGATCCCATCGGCGTGATCCTGATCATCGGGCCGGCGAACTATCCTTTGTTCTTGCCCGGTGTGCAGGCCTTGCAAGCGCTTGTAGCGGGAAACGCGGTGGTGATAAAACCCGGGCATGAGGGGTACCCGGTCATGCAAGAATTTCAGCAGCTAACACAGCGCGCCGGTCTTCCGGAGGACGCTCTACTCGTTTTGGACGAAGATATCGAGTCGGCGAAATGTCTTATAGCCGAAGGCGTGGACAAAATCGTTCTGACGGGCTCGTCAGATACCGGCCGCGCAGTGTACCGGCAGGCCGCGGACAAGTTGACGCCCGTAATACTGGAGCTTTCCGGATGCGATCCAGTGTTTGTGCAAGCAGGCGCAGATCTCGAGCGCGCGGTTAGCGCTATCGCATTCGGTATGCGGTGGAACGGTGGAGACACCTGTATTGCGCCGCGTCGTGTCTTTGCGGCTGCGGCTGTTGCTGAGCGTTTCGAGCAGCTTTTTCGGCAGCACGTTCCCGAAGCTGCTGACTATCTGCCGATCAAAACCTACCAAACGGATGAAGAGGCGCTTGGTTATGCGGCTCGCTCTCATTACGCATTGGGCGCTTCTGTTTTCGGCCCACCGGGAGACGCGCGCGCTTTTGCGGCGAAGATGCATGCCGGCGTGGTTGTGGTGAATGACATCATCATGCCTACGGCCGACCCTCGCGCGGCTTTTGGCGGACGCGGACAAAGCGGTTTTGGAAGAACGCGTGGTGCCGAGGGCTTGCGTCAGTTCACCGCGCTCAAGACCATCCTGCTACAGAACAGAAAGCGTTTGCGTCACCTGGAACCCTTGCCGCCTAATGCACAAGAGCTCTTCACGCGCTATCTCTCCGCGTCCTACTCCACGCGCTGGAGCACACGGCTGCGGGCATCACTACGCTTGAGCCGCGCGTTATGGAAAGTAAAACGCTATGCATCTTGAATCGACTCACCGCATCGGTATCATCGGTTCGGGCTTGGGCGGGCTGA
This sequence comes from Acidobacteriaceae bacterium, assembly GCA_019233375.1. Classification (GTDB taxonomy): domain Bacteria; phylum Acidobacteriota; class Terriglobia; order Bryobacterales; family Bryobacteraceae; genus Bog-105. The sequence goes on along the minus strand of JAFAMM010000400.1, from coordinate 25,954 downwards.
GTGCTGCCTGCGTTCTGGCCGCACGCGGATATCGTGTTACCGTCTTCGAAAAGAATTCCTGGGTCGGCGGTAAAGCGGCCGTTTTGCGGGAAGGCGGCTTCCGCTTTGACATGGGTCCCACCATTCTCATTTACCCTTCGGTCCTGCGCAAAATCTTCGCGGAGGCGGGGCGGGAGCTTTCCGATTATTTGCAGCTCGTGCAACTTGAGCCGCAATGGCGCTGCTTTTTCGAGGGCGGCAGCACGGTAGATCTTTATGGTGACACGGTGCGTATGCGTGAGCAGCTAGCAGCGTTTTCGCCGGAGACGATGGCGTCTTACGAGCGGCTCGGCCACATTTCCGAAGAACTGCACGCGATATCGAACCGTTTCTTCTTCTGGCGCTCGATAGGAAGTATGCGCGATACCTTCCAAGCCGGCTCGCTCGGCCGCCTGAGCCTTTTGCGGGATGTCAGCCACATGAAGCTCGGCCAAACGGTTCACGGCGCAATCCGGCGCGAAGTCAAGGACGAACGAATTGCCCAAATGGTGGAACACCTCGTCCAATACGTTGGTTCATCGCCCGAGAAAGCTCCCGCCATCCTCTGCGCGATCGAGCACATGCAGCGCAGTGAAGGCGTCTGGTACCCGCTGGGAGGCACGCGTGCTATACCCGAAGCCCTTGAAACTCTGGCTCGCGAATTGGGCGTTGAGTTTCGGACGAATGTCCCTGTTACGCGGATCGCAACGGAGGCGAACTGCGTGACCGGCATTGAAACCGAGGGCGGCGAATTCGTTCGACTCTCAGCCGTAGTGGCGAATTCAGATGCGGTGCGGACTTATCGTGAGCTGTTGAATGGGCCGTTCGCGCGAAGGTTCAATCGCAGGCGCTCTTATGAGCCCGCCTGTTCCGGCGTGGTTCTCTATCTCGGCCTCAAGCGTCGATTTCCGCAACTTGCGCATCACAACTTCGTTTTCTCACGCAACTCGGCCGAGGAGTTTCATGCCATCTATCATCAGCACACTCTAGCGCCCGATCCGACTTGTTACGTCTGCGCGCCTGCTATCACTGAACCCGCTGTCGCGCCATCTGGTGCAGAGGCGCTGTACGTTCTCGTGCACACACCTCACCTTCGGCCATCACATAACTGGAAAGAAATGTTTCCGCATTATCGGCGCGTGATTCTTGACAAGCTAGCCCGAACCGCCGGTCTTCATGATCTCGAATCGTCAATCGAAGTCGAGCGTTTTCTCACGCCCGAAGATATGGGTTCGCGGTACGCCGTTTGGAACGGTGCAATCTACGGGATAGCCAGTCATGGGCGGCTGCACGGCGGATTTAAGCCAGCCAACCACGATTCAGAATTGCGAGGCTTTTATTTGGCGGGTGGAGCGGCGCATCCCGGACCGGGCATGCCGATGGTGCTCATGTCCGGATGGATCGCAGCCGATCGCCTCGATCGCGATCAGATTGTGCGCAAAACAAAGGCGGCGGTGTCGTGAGTAGCCGCCGGAACACTCCGCCGGCCGTGAGCAAAAGGCAACTTGCCTGGTTTGCGTGTTACGTCGACTGGTATTTGCGCCGCAATTTTCACGGTCTTCACCTGCTGCGGCTGGCGGATCCCGAACAGTTCTCTGGTATTCCGCTGCTGCTTTGTCTGAATCATCCGTCCTGGTGGGACCCCTTGATCGCGCTGCACCTAAGCCAGCGTTTTTTCCCCGGCAGGCAACACGCGGCGCCTATCGCAGCCGAAGGCTTAGCCAAGTACAAGTTCTTTGAGCGGCTCGGGTTTTTCGGCATCGAGCCCGGTACTCGGCAGGGTGCGTCGCGATTTCTCGAAGTGGGCACCGCCTGCCTTAGCCGTCCCGATGGTGCCTTCTGGGTTACAGCTCAGGGCGCTTTCAACGATGTGCGCCAGCCCATTGTTCTTGAACCTGGAATCGGCCATGTCGCTCGTAACGCAGACAGGTTTGTGATGCTGCCTCTAGCTCTCGAGTACAGCTTCTGGAACGAGCGTTATCCCGAAGCGTTCGCCTGCTTTGGCGAACCTATTGTGGGACACGGTGTCGATCACCTGCCAGCCGCGTGGACGGCGTTGTTCCGGTGCTCGCTGCAGGTTACCGTGCACGCATTGTCGGAGCGGGTTCAGCAACGGCGAGCCAGCAGCTTCGAGCCGTTATTGCATGGAAATGCCGGTGTCGGTGGAGTGTACGGTCTGTGGCGCGCTGTTGCAGCATCGTTGCGGCGAAAACGGTGGCAGCCGGAACACGGAAGCAGCCGCTGATGCTTCTGACCGTTTTGACCATCTTTGCTCTAGTCTGCGCCATTGGTCCCGCAGCGCTCTTCTTGCACAACATGCTGCTATATGCGCCCCCTTCGGATTCCGCGGTGCCGGAATCCGTTTCAATTCTTATTCCCGCCCGCAACGAGCAACGCTCAATTGAATCCTGTGTTCGCGCTGCACTGTCCAGTGAAAACGTTGCCTTCGAAATTATCGTCCTCGATGACCACTCGGAAGATCAGACCGCTGCGATCGTCCGCGAGATCGCGCGCACAGATGCCCGCGTGGTTTTGGCAACTTCGCCCCCTATGCCGCGTGGCTGGTGCGGCAAACAATTCGCTTGTTTCGTTCTCTCCGGATTGGCGAAAAACTCCCTGTTCTGCTTCCTCGATGCTGACGTGCGGTTGCAGCGCGATGGAGTAGCGCACATGGTATCCGCGCTTCGTGCAAGTCGGGCATCGCTGATCAGCGGATTCCCGCGCCAAATTACCGTGACGCCTCTCGAACAGCTACTTCTGCCCTTGATGCACTTCCTGCTGCTCGGATTCTTGCCGCTGCATCGCATGCGTGAGTCGCTGAATCCCGCGTTCGGCGCCGGTTGCGGTCAACTCTTTGTTGCCGATCGCGAGGCCTATCAGCGAGCAGGCGGACATGCGGCCATTCGCGCCTCTCGCCACGATGGCCTCACGTTACCGCGAGCGTTTCGACGCGCTGGTTTCAAAACGGATCTTTGCGACGCGACAAGCGTTGCGTCCTGCCGCATGTACAACGGCGCTCGCGAGGTCTTAACCGGCTTACTAAAAAACGCAACCGAAGGTTTGGGAGCGCCAAAGAATATCATTCCGTTCTCTGTCCTGCTAGCACTCGGGCAAATTGCGCCCGTGATTTTGCTTTTCTATGCCCGGAACCATCGCGTCTGCACAGCGCTGCTGGTCGCCATTTTTGCAGCAACGGCAGCTTCATATCTGCCGCGTATGATCGCCGCTTTCCGATTCAAACAGCCTCGTTTGGCTGCCCTGCTGCATCCGGTAGCGATCCTGATTTTGTTGATCATTCAGTGGGTTGGTGTGTTGAGGATGCTCTTGCGCATTCCTGTGAGCTGGAAAGGACGAACCTACTTGACTGACTAGCTGATATGACAAAACCATTATTGATAGCGGGCGACGAAGCCCCTGATTTTCAACTGCCTACTTCCGCGGGAGGCACATTTCATCTTTACGAAACCCTGCGGCATTCCCCGGTCGTCCTCTTTTTTTACGTGAAGGCCTTTACACCGCTCTGCATCTCGGAGGTGTGTTCCTTTCGCGATCGATTTGAAGAGTTCCGCGAGGCAAATGCTGCAGTGTTCGGCATCAGTCCGGATTCCGGGGCCCTGACGCGCCGATTCGCCGGTTTTTTCAGTCTGCCGTTTCCGCTATTACTTGACGCGGAGCATACTGTCCGAAAACTTTACGGCGTGCCGAAGATACTCGGCTTTTTGTCAGGACGCGCCACGTTTGTGGTCGGCCGTAGCCGTCGAATTGAACACGTGACATATCCCACCTTCCAAAGCGCGCCGCACGTGATTGAAAGCTTCCGAGCGATACAGGATCGAACGAAGTGCCCGTGCGATGCGCCTAATGCAGTCCAAACGATAATCCCATCTGAATGAGATATGACTCAAAAGAACCAGAACCGATGCTGGCCGGGCTATGAGCCTGTCGAAGGCAAGGAACCAAATGCGCAGGGCAGCTGCCGCCCCAAAGAAGAATCAAAGCTTACCGACTCAGAAAAGGACTTCCGCGCAAAGCGAAAGCGCCAGCTCGATCAGTGGCAGGCTGATCATCCCAATACCCGCAGATCCGCAGCCCAGCATCTGCGTGCTCCCGGAACGAAAACGAAAAAGAGCGCTGCCAAGAGCAGTAAGAGTACAGCCGCGACGAAAAAGAAATCTGCCAAGTCAAATCAGAAGCACAAGTGACGTCGAACCGCCGCGCATGGATTTGAGTCGAGCCTCTTCAAGGCAGGTCCCGCGCGGCAGGCATTTGCTTGCTACAGGGGTCAACCTTGCCGCGCTATGATCACCGAAAAACGAGTCTGATGACCCCGCAACTTCGCAGGCGCTTAGACAAGCTGAATGCGCAGAAGCAATCCCTTTTGGCGAGCATCGAGAGTCTTTCTGCAAGCGATCTCGCGTGGCGCCCCGAGCTGGGTGCCTGGTGTGTGTTGGATGTTGTGGACCATCTGATGAAAGTGGAACGCACGATGGTCGAGGGATTCAAAGGGAACCTCGCGCTCAGGAACCCTGTTCCATTGGTGGACCGGCTGCGAGCCTATGGATTGCTTGGCCTGATGCTCTCCCCGATCCGGGTCAAAGTACCCACTTTGGCTCTCAACACGTTGCCAGAAATGACCTCGAGCCTCCCGGTGATGGTCGAACGCTGGATGCAGTTCCGGTCGGAGATGGCTCAATTGATATCAATGCTTGCGCCAGAAGAGCTTCTATTTGGCGCCACGCGTCACCCGGTGAGCGGATGGATGGACGTGAGGTTAGCGCTTGCGTTCCTATCGGCGCACCTGCGGCATCATGCTTACCAAGTGAAACGCTTGCAGTCCGCAATCAAGCACAGACGGTGAGCGGCGGTTGCCGGTTATTTTGCGTGTCGAAGGCACTGGCTTCGTCGAAAATGTAATAGCGCGGCTGTTCTTCCGAACAGAGTGTAGATATGGCTAAGTTGAATCGACAACAACTGAAGGAATTTGCGACGCGCGGTTATGTTGTCTTACCGCAGATCGTCTCGCCGAAACTCGTCGCTTGCGCACATTCAGTAGTAGCGGATCAAGTCCGTAACTGTCCACCCAAAGCGGGCCACTGTGGACCTCATTTTTATTTCCTGTTCCCTGAGTTCCCCCAGCAGCTCGTTGCACCGCTTTATAAGAGTGGCTTGTTCGATATGTTGCAGTCGCTCATCACAGGAGGAGCCGGTCTAAGCGCCCCGGAACACGTTCAGATCTCACTCAACATCCCCCCTTGGGATCATCATCCCGGCGGCCCGCATATTGACGGCCTTACGCCGACGGAGCCCGATGGCCGGCCGGGTACGTTCACTATGCTGGTTGGAATCTTTCTCACGGATCAGCTAAAGGAGAATGCGGGCAACCTTTGGGTTTGGCCGGGGTCGCACATGAGAGCGGGACAGTACTTCGCAGAGCACGGATCCGGTTCCCTTGCGTCGTGCATCCCGTATCCGCCCATTCATCTTTCGGATCCAACGCAGGTGGTCGGATCTGCCGGAGACGTACTGATCGCTCACTACATGCTTGGGCATAACATGGGTCCGAACATCAGCGACGTTGTGCGTGCGGTGCTCTACTTCCGCCTCAGACGAGTTGGCCACCGCGAGCACTGGCGCATTGCCGTACAGGACCCGTTCTCCGAATTTGAGCCGGTTCGATCTGCCTTAACGACAAGCTGAATTGATGCCGGCGCTTGCCCTAGTCAATCCGTAAAGCCTGTTGGGGCTCGATGCGAAGCGCACGCCGCAATGGTGCCGGGCACGCCAGGAATGCAGTCCCTGCGATGGCAAGCACACATACAGTAAGTAAGTCTGGATCATGGGGCCGTGACTCCGAAAAGCTGAGACCGTAAGAACTGGACCGCGCCATCGCCGCCGGAACTCCCAGGCAGACGCCGATGGCGACTCAATCGCGACGGCAGCAAAGCCGGGCTCTTTGCGGCATTGACTAAGTGCAAACCGGAGATCGCGCACGACGGCTTCGAAAAACCGAAAGCGCGCCTGATCCGGATTGCGCTCTTTCATGCCTTCGACCGGGCCGAATTCACGTAAGGCCGCGAGCCGTGCATCCCGTTCTGATAGTCTTGCGCCATGTAGGAGTCGTCAGCGCGGCCAGTGCTGCTCAACGTCCTCGCGCAGGCGCGCTTCACGCGCAGCCCAGTGTTTCAAGCGTTTTCAGGGACCATCAGGTCCAGCGTGCCCTGCAGCACATCGGTTCGGGGGAGAAGGCACTGAGTGATCCTGTTGATCGTAACAGGAGTATGACTCCATTCCTGTATGAATGTCACGAAGTCCAAACGTTTCAGGAGTCCTCTAGAATACTTTGTAAAAAACATTTGACATACTTACATTCAAGGCGTTATCTTATCAATGTCAAATACTTTTGACAACGGAGCGCCGTAACGTGACAAGCCTTTCTTACCGGGAGAAAACTCTCTACGCCTCGCTGGCGGCGGAGCTCGTTGTGTACGGACCTTACTTCTTCCTGCACCAGGAAAACTCCGTGAACAAGGTCGCAGGAATGATTGTCGCTATTATCGTGCTGCAAATCATCCTGCAGTCCCTCATCGCCGCATTGAGCCGAAACCGTATAACCGACGAGCGCGATCAGTTGATCGAGCTGAGAGGATATCGTGCGGGTTATCTAACGCTGGTCTCCCTCATGGTGATCGGGCTCGGCATGTTGTGGTTTCACGCGACAGCCGGACATCTTCGATTAGAAAATCCAATGGCCGGCCTTCATTTCTTGAGCGTTTTCTTCGGAATGCTGATCATCGCCGACATCACGAAAACCACCGCCCAGATTGTGGCTTACCGGAGGGCGCTCTGATGCCCTCCATTCGCAATCAGATTCGCGAACTCCGGGCACTTCGCGAAATGACGCAGCAGGAGCTGGCAGAACAAGTCGGCGTCACACGGCAGACAGTGATAGCCATGGAACAGGGCAGGTATTCGCCCTCCCTCGATACTGCCTTTAAGGTGGCAATCGTACTTGGTGTTTCGCTCGAGCAGTGCTTCCAGTACGACCCTCGAGGCAAGCGTTAACGTCGCAATCCACTCGCTCTCCTTCTGATCGGTTTTGCGCCCCGGCACTGCTTTGATGTGCTGCGCGTTCGCCAGTAATACTTCAAACTGCCCTTCCAATACGTTTTAAACGGATTTCCAGTGGATTCTAGCGCCAATCGGCCTAGGCCAGCACATCCCGGCAGATTTCGGTCTATGCCGTGCGTAACTTCCGGGATGGCGCCCAAAACCGCCGGCACGCTGCCCTCGCCACGGAAGAGCGTGAGGTTCTACTCGGGCGATCTCAAGATACTTCTTTACGAGAAACTCGCGCCTCTTTATCGGGATATTTGGCTCGTCGGCGGCGCCATGTTAGGCCAGCGTTTTCGCGAACTCGGCTTAGTGAACGAAATCAGGTTGACTGTAGCTCCGATCCTGTTCGGTGGACTTCGGCTCTTCGCTGGTTCTCTAACGGAAGAGCGGTGGCCTGAAGAACGTGGTTGCGTACAACAACGGCTTTGTAGAGTTATCCTATTTCCCTTCCGCCGCGTGAGCGCGTCAGAAGACATCGGGCGAGCAACTGCGCTCTGGCAGGGTGGTCTAACGCGCGTAGGCGATCAAACAACGACGCCGCGCGGTTCGGCGATGCGCCGCTGGTCCAACCCGAGCACTGCGACAATGATTCCCGAAAGGTCTGCCGGAACCGAGATCGCCCCTTCATGGCTCAGGAACTCGGTTCCATCTGGCGCTCCAAATACCATCAGGCGAACGCCGAATGCCGCATCGATCTCGTGAACAGTTCCCTGCGCGCGCAAGGTGCGGGCGGCAAGATTCTCGTCAACGATCTTCAAGCCCCATCGCGCCAGGAACCCTTTGACAGCCGTGACGTCCTTTGGATCAGCACCCATGATAGCGGCGGCATTCTCCCGCCCCGCCGCCTGAAATCTACCGGAAAGCAGATCTTCCGTAAGGTCCGGGGCAGAAGGAGAGCGCCGTAACAGAATCGTCACCGTCACGGGCCGGTCGGACACAGCGGGGCGGATCGCCGCAGCCGTCTGAATCCGCGCACTCCCTGGAATCTCTGCCCGCGAATCGCTCATGCACTCAACTCAACTCGAACCTGTACCGCCGCTACCATTGCTGAGCGCATTCAGAATCGCAGTGCCGTTCGGGCTACCCAACCCGGTACAGGCGTCCCACCCCGGGCCCGCGCTGTAGGCGCCCAAGCCGCTGTCGTCGTTATTGCCGCTCGTAATATCCTGAAAAACCGATTCGCCTAGCGAATACAATTTCGGGTTCAGAAAGCCAACCGGTTTACCGAGTTTCTGGTTCAGTAGGGCGACCAGCCCTGCCCACAACGGGGCAACTGCGCTCGTTCCGCCAATAACGGTGTTCTGTCCATCCACTAGCACGTTATAGCCCGTGCTCGGGTCGGCATCGCCCGCCACATCGGGAACGCCGCGGCCCGCGTAGCCGGTTTGCGCCTGCGCCGGAACTCCAGCCGAGTTCTGATAGCTGGGTAGCGGAAACACGATACTGACGCCGCCTCCCGTTGCCCCTTCGCCGCTTGCAACCTCGTTCCAGACCACCTCTGACGCGATTGTGTTGCTAGAGGCCTGTAGAGTCGTGCCCCCGCAGGCCAGCGCATACGGACTAGAGCCGGGAAAATCAACGTGCAGTTTACCGTCGGTCTCCCCATCAGACGATCCGTTATCGCCGGCCGCCACCGTGACGGTCACGCCCAGCGTCGCGGCATCCTGCAGCGCCGCGTTCATCGCAGTCTGCGCCTGCTGCGTCCATGAATCCTCAGGACCACCCCAGCTAATCGAAACCACTGAAGGATTGCGAGTGGTATCGTGCACAGCATTCGTAATCGCGTCGATAAAACCCTGATCGGTGTTCGGCGCGAAGTACACCGCGATGTTTGCGCCCGGCGCAATAGATCCCACTACTTCGACATCGAGCATCACTTCCGCGTCCGCACTTCCGCCCGGTGAGTTGGTTCCTCCATCAACCGACACGGCAGTAACGCTGGGCGCGTTTATGCCCAGCCCGCTGAAATACGTTTGCAGGTCCGATGCGTTGTAGCCGCCGCCTAATTCAATGATGCCGATCGTTTGACCGGTCCCATCTGCGCCCGCCGGGTAATTATAGAGCGCAGCGACTTGCGGCGGGTTATAACTGGTTGCTGCTGCCGCTGCCGCCGCCGACAATACGCGAAAGTGTGCGTTGGCAACCGGCCGATTATCCAGCCCGAGCACCGCAATCACAACGCCCGCCAGCTCTTTAGGAATGCTGAGAGATCCTGTCCTGCAGCGAAACTGCTGACCCGTGTGCATCTGATACAAAGCGAGATCTGTGCCGAACGCTTTGTGCAAAGCCGCGATCGTCCCGGTCAGATGAACTTGCCGCTTGCGCAGGTCGATATCGGCAACTGTCAAGTGATATTCGTGAGCGAAACGCTCCACAAGGGCGGCATCGCCCGGGTCCGCGCCATACCTCTCTGCGAAAACCTCGCGCGACACCGGAACTGTTTCAGGCATCACCAATGGTTGGCCGTTCTTTCGGCGCAGGATCATTGTCACCAGGACGGTCTCATGCCGCGGCACGGGCCCGATCTGCTGAGAATCAGCGGGCGCCTGTCGCTCACTACCTGGCAAGATTACTCTGTTATTAAAAGCCATTCTCTCCTCAAAATTGGCACTCGGCAGCCAGTATATATCCCGCTTTTCTGTGATATTCAGCCAGAACCGGATTTGCACCTGCTTTACAATGTGCCGAAGTGGCGACCGCGAATCAGATGGAAGTACGCCAGCTCGTGAAGCTGCATGAATTCGAAGAGGCGGTTCGCCTGCAGCGCGAAATCTGGGGTTTCGAAGACGTCGAACTATTGCCGCTGCGGCTTTTTGTTGTCGCTAGCAAAATCGGCGGCCAGGTTTTAGGCGCCTTTGCGGGATCCAAAATGGCTGCATTCTGTCTTTGCATCCCCGGCTTGAAGCCCGGCGGCAAGTACTATCTCCACAGCCACATGCTGGGCGTCCTTCCGGAATACCGCAACACCGGTGTCGGACGGCTGCTGAAATTCAAGCAGAGAGAGTATGCACTCTTGAGCGGAATAGACCTGATCGAATGGACCTTCGATCCGCTCGAACTCAAAAACGCCTTCTTCAACATCGAACGGCTCGGTGCGATTGTGCGCCGCTACGTCCACAACCAGTACGGGACCACCTCCAGTCATCTTCACGGCGGGCTGCCGACAGATCGTCTGGTTCCGGAGTGGTGGATCAATTCAAGCCGCGTGGAAGCGCGCGCCGCCGGCCGTCCTTTTGAGCGCCACCCGGTGGAAGCGACCATACCCCTGCCCGCTGATATCGCTGACATCCGGCGGAGCTCGCCGCAGGAAGCGCGCGCCATCCAGCAGCAAACAGCGAAGCTCTTCGTTGAATGCTTCGATTCGGGCTTGGCTGTGATCGGATTTGAACGGGCCAAGAGCACTGGGACATACTTGTTAGGTCCATGGCATTCCAGGTAGACAGGGTCATCGTGCGGCAGATTCGCATGCCGCTGGTCCACCCCTTCGAAACGAGCTTCGGCCGCACACAGCAGCGCGATATCGTGCTCGTGGAGGCGGTCGCGGGGGATATCTCCGGATACGGAGAGGTAACGGCCGGCGAAAATCCTTTCTACAACGAAGAGTGGACCGGATCCGTGTGGCCGCTACTGATTGACTACGTGGTGCCTCGCATCCTCGACCACAAATTCGAGTCACCGCTGGACATCGCGCCTCGCACGAAGTATATTCGCGGGCATTTAATGGCGCGTGGCGGCGTAGAAACGGCTGTTTGGGACCTCTATGCACGACTTCACAATGAGCCCCTCTGGACGACCATTGGCGGCGGTGCGCGGCAGGAGATCCCTTGCGGCGTCTCGATCGGCATCCAAGATAGTATCGATGTTCTGATCGAAAAGATCGCGCACGAGTTGTCCGCGGGGTATCAGCGCATCAAGATCAAGATCAAGCCCGGCTGGGATATCGACGTGGTTCGCGAGGTCAGGAGAAATTTCCCGGCCATCAAGTTGATGGTGGACGCGAACTCGGCCTACACATTGAACGACGTCGACCATCTCAGGAAGCTTGATGATTTCTACTTGATGATGATTGAGCAGCCGCTCGCGTATGATGATATCCTCGATCACGCCGTCTTGCAGGCAGCCATCCAAACGCCTGTTTGTCTGGATGAATGCATTCGCTCAGCCCGGCATGCCGAGCAGGCGATTCGCGTCAAGGCATGCCAGATTATCAATATCAAGCTGGGAAGAGTAGGCGGGTTCGCTGAGGCGAAGCGCATCCACGATGTCTGCCAGCAGAACGGCATTCCGGTCTGGTGCGGGGGAATGCTCGAGTCGGGCATCGGCCGGGCGCACAACGTGGCACTCGCCACCCTGCCCGATTTCGTTCTGCCCGGCGATATCTCCGCCAGCAAACGCTATTGGGAGCGTGACATCATTCACCCCGCCGTCGAAATCACTCGCAACGGGGCCGTCAACGTCCCGAATGGAGCCGGACTGGGCTATGACGTCGATGTCGATTACGTTGAAAGCCTCACGATTCGCAAAGAGCGTCTCGAGCCGGAGTTGCCGCTTCAGTCCTCATAAACGGGGGCGGTTTGCCTACCGCTATTCTTGTTAGTACAAACATGATGAATCCTGGCATTTTTCGTGAATACGACATTCGCGGGATTGCGGATCAAGATCTGCGCGACGAAGACGTTGAATCTTTGGGACGCGCGCTGGCAACGTACCTGCTCCGCCACAGCGGGCAGCGTATCTGCCTTGGACGCGACTGCCGTCTTAGCGGAGAACGGCTGCACGCCGCGTTGCTGAGGGGAATGCTTGCCGCCGGTGCCCGCATTCTCGATTTAGGCGTGGTGCCAACTCCCGTTTTGTACTTCGCCGGCGTCCACTTTCAAGCCGACGGCGCAGTGATGATCACCGGCAGCCATAATCCCGCCGAATATAACGGTTTCAAAACAGTGTGTGGAAGCGGCACGCTTCACAGCGAGCAGATACAGTCCGTCAGAAAGCTGATTGTCAACCGCGACTTTGAATCCGGTAACGGAACATGCGAGCCGGTGGATGCCGTTACGCCGTATGTCGCGGAGCTAGGTGGTCAGTTCGCGTTTTCCAGAAACGTGAAAGTGGTATTCGATGCCGGCAACGGAACCGCTGGGCCGGTGCTTCGCCGTGTACTGCAAAACCTAAACGTGGAAGCCGTTGAATTGTTCTTCGAAATGGACGGCCGGTTCCCGAACCATCATCCCGATCCGACAGTTCTTGAAAACCTGGCAGACCTGCAGCGCGCTGTCGTGGAGCACGGCGCAGACCTGGGCATTGCCTTCGATGGCGATTCGGACCGCATTGGCGCAGTGGATGAAAGCGGCAGGGTCGTCTACGGAGATATGCTCCTGTTGATCTTTGGGCGCGAAGTCCTGAGCCGCAAACCTGGAGCAACTTTTATCGGCGAGGTCAAGTGCTCTCAGATCATGTATGACAAGCTCGCCGAGCTTGGCGGCCGGCCCATCATGTTCAAAACGGGTCATTCACTGATCAAGAAAAAAATGCGGGAGGAGAAGGCCGAACTGGCCGGCGAGATGTCAGGCCACATGTTCTTCGCCGACCGTTATTATGGCTTCGATGATGCCATTTATGCTGCCTGCCGCCTGCTTGAGATTGTCTCGAATTCAGGCAAGCCTTTATCGCATCAACTGGAGGGCATACCGCGGCTCGTATCGACTCCGGAACTCCGGGTAGACTGCGCCGACGATAAGAAATTCGAGGTGGTGAAAAAGGTTGCGGACCTGGTGCGCCGCCACCATCAGGTTATCGATGTTGACGGAGTCCGGGTACCCTTCGAACACGGTTGGGGACTGGTTCGCGCATCTAACACACAGCCGGTTCTGGTGATGCGTTTTGAGGCCTCCACGAATGAGCAGCTTCGCAAATATCAGCTCGAAATGGAAGGAATCGTCGTCAAAGCGAAAGAGGCTGTGGGAGCGGTCTAGTTCCTCGGGCCGATCGCTTCGGTGCGGCCGGCGAGGGGCCGCACTGTAGGACCGCCGCACACGCCGACGCCCGTGTTGAGCAAAGCATTCAGCAGATTGAAGGTGACCGCGTAGATCACCTGCTCGGTTACGGGTTGCCGTCCCGGCATGCGAAACCCGCTGGGTAATTCCTTCGCAATCTGCAGCCGTACCGCATGCGGCAGCGGGCGTCCGCTCTTGTCACGTTGATTGGCGAGTGTAAGCGGTGTCTGCAAAACCGTGCCGGACTTTCCGTCAACATAGAACTGGCAGCGCGAGAACCATCCTAGATTGCCGGGATCGGCCGCATCGAACAGCAGCAGAGGCGCCTGCCGGTCAGCCGCCGTGAGATCCACCGACATGACGCGCTGGCGATCGTCAATCTTGAAATCGAAGCCTGCCTGCTTGGCGATGCTCCCCACCACCTCGGGGTCCAACTCCAGCAGCAGGTATTTGTTTGCTCCAGCCTCGAGAACTTGCATGAACATCTACATTCTAGCCATGTGTTTGAGCCGCCAACCCGCCGCGCAGCTCTGCCGCGCGCCGCCGATAGACCTCGTGATCGTGCTCGCTGAACTGAACGAACTTCACGACTCGCAGGGGCCCTGGCTTCTCGCGGAGCCATTCGGCTGTCACTCGCAGAGCAATGTCGGCAGCCTCTTCGATGGGATATCCATAGATCCCGGTGCTGATGGAAGGAAAGCTGATCGCCTTCACGTCGCGTTCGGCCGCTAGGTTGAAACAGGTAGTGTAGCAGGAGGCAAGCTGCTCGCTCTCGCCGTGTTTGCCGTCACGATACCGCGGCCCGACGGCATGGAAAACGTATTTTGCCGGAAGCCGCCCCGCCCCGGTCACCACCGCGCTGCCGGTACTGCAGCCGCCCAGCCGGTCTCGGATCGAATCGAGTTCCTGCATGATCTCCGGACCTCCGGCGCGGTGAATGGCTCCGTCTACTCCGCCGCCTCCGGCGAGCGCGGAATTGGCTGCATTCACGATGGCATCGACCGCGATTTTGGTGATATCGCCTCTTAGCAGTTGAACTTCACACAGCCCCAGCCGGATGACGAAGTCGGACGGCATATGCCAATGCTAAATGCAAGCAGCGAGCGCGTCCAGCAGAAACGTAACGCTGTCCTCTGACGCAAGAGGTCCCATGGTCCCGATGCGCACAACTTTGCCCGCAAGCTGCCCTAAAGCGCCGGCTATTTCAATCCCGTATCGCGTGAGCAGCGCCTGCCGCAGTTGCACCTCATCGAGGCCTACCGGTGGTTTCAGCGTGGTCAAATGCCAGATTCTGTCCGCCGGATTCTTTACCAGGGGCTCGAAGCCCAGTTTTTGCACACCTGTTATCAACTGTTCGCCCGCTCGGCGATGCCGCTCCCACCGGTTGCGCAGCCCTTCTTCCTCAATCGCGGCTAACCCTTGATGCATAGCGTAGTAAAGAGGTGCGGAGGGCGTGTGGTGGTACACATGTGGGGCTTCGAAGTATTTCGCCATGATCGCGAGATCGAGATACCACGTGTACGGCAACTCCGGCCGCTTCAGTAGGAATTCCCAAGCCGTTGGCGAGATCGAGATCGGCGACAGGCCCGCCGGGCAGCTCAGGCCTTTTTGCGAGCAGCTGAACGCTACATCGATTCCGATGGCGTCCAATTCGACCGGCATGGCGCCCAGAGAGGTAACGCAATCGGCAATGACAAGAGCACCGTGCTCGCGAGCAACCGCTGTAATGTTCCGCCCCGATTGATATGCGCCAGTGGAGGTTTCCGCCTGCACGAAGGTAACAACGTCCGGGCGCTCTTGCTTTATGAACTCTCGGGCGTCCGTCTCGCTGAATGTCTCGCCCCACGGCCTTTCAAGGCGCGCAACATTCGCCCGTTGCCGCTGCGCCATGAGCGTGATCCTGTCCGCAAAATGGCCCGCCGCGAAGATGGCGACCTTGGATCCTGGAAGCACGAAGTTCGCAATTGCCGCCTCCATGGCGCCGCTGCCGCCGCCCGGAATCATGAAAGTTTTCTCGTTTTCAGTTCCGAAAGCCTGCCGGAGCCCGGCCTGGATTTCCTTCATAATCTCGAGGAAATAGGGATCAAAAATACCAACGATCGGCTGCGCCATCGCTTCGTAGGCCCTTGTCTCTACCATCGCCGGACCGGGCCCGTACATCAGTCGTTTCGGCGGCGCAATGCGCTTAGTTTCCGTTGTTAGCATTTACTTCAAAGTATCAGGCGGATTGATGCCCATCGGAAGGTGGAGGCCCCAATCCAACTCGCGTCTCGTGACAAGGATCTGCAACACTGGTAAGCTTCAGTGTCGACCATGGACCCAATGTTTCTGAAAGATGTAGAACAGCATCGCGGAGAAGACAACTACAGCCGCGCGATCGAGGTGATGCGTCGCGCGGGTCCCGAGTATCCCCAGATCCTGCACATGTTCTCGTACAAGATCCATGCCACCCAACACCTGGAGCGCTTTACCCAGGAGATCATGCGGGAGCAAGCGCCCCTGACGCCCGGCATACGCGAGTTGATCGCGGCCTATACTTCCCATTTGAACCAGTGCCCTTTTTGAACGAAATCACACGCCGCGGTCGCGGCGGAATTGCTGGGCAGTGTCGAACTCGTCGAAGGGGTGTTGCAAGACCTGGAGACTTCGCAACTTTCAACCGCCGAGAAGACTCTGTTCCGTTTTGTGCGGAAAGTCAATGAGAATTCAATCTCGATTCAACCTGCGGATATCGAAGAGCTCCACCGGGAAGGATTTACGGATGAAGCGATCTACTACGCCATCACGGTCTGCGGGCTGTTCAATTTCTACAACCGCTGGATCGACGCAAGCGGCGTCCATCCCATGAGCGACCAAGCACACCGGATGGGCGCGAAGCGCTCAGCGATTCATGGATACGCACGAAGCTCTCAGCCTCCGCCACAGCCTCCAACGGGAAGCTGAATGCCCGGGCGCGAAACGCGGTCTTGTTCTGCTGACTGCGTGCTCCGGCGTCTTCGTCGGCTTCGGCTCGGCGTTTGTCTTTACGTTCAGCGTCTTTCTGAAGCCGCTGAGCCTCGCCTTCGGTTGGACTCGAGCGCAGGTTTCGCTCGGCTTTACCGTTGCCGCAATCACGGTCGCGCTCTGCTCACCCTTGATCGGGCGTCTGCTTGACCGGTATCCGCCCCAGCGCATCGTGGTACCGTGCGTGGCCATTTACGGATTGGGTTTCGCGTCGCTCGCTTTGCTGACGCGGCACTTCGCTCAGTTCCTGGCGGTACTGTTTCTCATCGGAATCGTCGCCAACGGCACCACCCAGTTGGGCTACGCCAGGGTTGTCAGCGCGTGGTTCGACCAGTCACGCGGGCGGGCATTGGCGGCGGTGATGGCAGGGTCCGGCGCTGGATCTATGATCTTTCCACCGGTCGCGCAGATGCTGATCGCGAGTTACGGATGGCGCTTCGCATACGCAGCTCTCGGCGGAACGGTCCTCGTGCTCGGGGTGCCTTTCGCCGTGTTGTTTCTGCGTGAGCCGCCGGGCCACATCTGGCGACGCACAGGCGGGTCGAGTCTTCGCGCAAATTCCGGCACAGCCGCGTTTCTGTTTAGCCGGGCGTTTCTTCTGCTTGTGTCCGCGCTGCTGCTGTTTTCGCTCGCGACCAATGGCCTCACTGCCCATCTCGCGCCGCTGTTGACGGACCGCGGCATCTCACCCGCACATTCGGCCGCCGTCCTATCCGTACTCGGGTTCGCCGTTCTTGCGAGTAAACTGAGCACCGGTTACCTGCTTGACCGGTTCTTCGCCGGCCGGGTTGCCGCCGTGCTGCTTCTGATTTGTACAGGCGGATTTCTGTGCGTGATATTCGCGAGATCGATAGCAACCGCCATCCTAGGCGCATTGCTTGTCGGGGCGGGCATGGGCAGCGAATCCGATGTAACGCCGTATTTTCTGACTCGCTTTTTCGGCTTACACAGTTTCAGCGAGTTATATGGATACACTTGGTCAGTTTACGCCTGCGCAGCCGCTCTGGGCCCCCTTCTCATGGGCGGCGTGTTTGATCGCGGCGGCTCGTATCGCGCTGCCCTGATCGTTTTCTGCGCTTTCGTATTTATCTCCGCCTGCCTGTTTGCGCTCCTGCCGAAGTATCCGCGGAATACGCCCGTAGAAGCGGCGTCCTGATTCAGATACTGCGGACCGGCATGCTCACAATATCGTCGATCTGGATCGCTTCCTTCACAACGAACGGCTCGCCGTACCGGACCCCAATCAGGTTCCCGTAGAACCGCGCCACGGCCGCCAGACGCTCTTCCACCTCTGTATGCGACGGGAAGAGATCCGACGCCTCCTGCGTGTCTCCATACTGCGAGGAGTAACTGAAAAGCGCTGTCATGCGGCGTCCGAACTGGCGCGAGACGTCCACCACGAAGGAAGGCGTGATGTTGGCGTAGAGCGACGAGTAGACGATTTTGAACGGGCGGTGCGGCGGAACGTCCTCTTCAAGCCTCTTCAGGCCGGCCAGGAAACAGGCTTCATAGCCAATCTCGGCAGCACGATAGTGGTCCGGGTGCCGGCCCTCCCAATAAGGGAGAATTACAGTGCGCGGGCGGATGCGCCTGACAACGCCGGCCAGCGTCATGCGCGCGCCGATGTTGTTCTCAAGACGCGCATCGGGCCAGCGCAAATTTTGTCTCCACGCGAGACGCAGATGCTCAGCAGCCGTCCGGGATTCCTGAATACGAATCTCAGGCGTGCCGCGGCTTCCCATATCGCCCGCGGTTAGATCAAGCACGCCCGTTCTATACCCTTGTTCCGCCATCCGGATCAATGTGCCGCCGCATGTCTGCTCGACATCATCGGGATGAGCGGCAATCGCGAGAACATCCAGCGGGCGCAGGTTTTCAAACGGCTCGTTCGGATCGTCCATGGCCCTCAAAAAGAGGAAGGGATGAAGCGCGACCGGTTTCCGGCAAAAACACGAACGAGAACGATGCCCGCGATAAAACCGCCAACGTGCGCAAACCATGCGATGCCCTGAGCTTGCGTGGCAGTCGCAATCGAGCCGAGTCCGCTGAACAGTTGCAGCGCGAACCAATACAGCAGCATGATCGCGGCCGGAATGTCGATGGTTGTTATGAAGATCACGATGAAAATCAGCGTGACTACCCGCACGCGCGGATAAAGGACCAGAAAGCCTCCCATCACCCCCGCAATCGCACCGCTCGCGCCGATCGTCGGGACGGGGCTCCCGAAGCTGGTGACCAACTGAACAAACGCCGAGGCCAGACCGGAAATGATGTAGAAGATCAGGTACTTTCCCGTTCCCATGGCGTTCTCCAGATGCGATCCGAAGACCCACAGAAACCACATGTTGCCGATAATGTGCAGCCAACTGCCATGCAGGAACATGGAAGTCAGCAGCATCGTCGGGTGAAAATGATCCGGCACCAGTCCGTAGATCTCAAACAGCCGGTCGCGCGCATAAACCGGCAGAGCTTCTTCGTACAAGAAGATGAACGTGTTCACAAAGATCAGCAGCAACGTGGCCACCGGCGTGGAGGTACGGAGCAGTCGTACGCGAAGAGGAATCATTTAGTTCTGCTGCACCAGCTGCGCATTTCGAACAGCCGCGCCCGCTGCTGCCGGTTCGGAGATCCGGCGCGTATCATCCCTCGTTGAGCGCAGAAGCTCCTCGATTTCTGCGAGAACCGGGATATGGCCGCGCGCCCCGATCTCCGTGCAGTTCAAAGCGGCCGCCGCGTTTGAAAAATCGAGAGCTGCCCCAAGTTGCATGCCGGCAAGCAGGGCATAGCAGAATGCTCCGTGGAAAACATCTCCGGCGCCCGTCGTGTCGGCGCACGTCACCTGAAATCCCGGCGAATAATACCAGCGGCCCCGCTCAAGCGCGAGCGCACCGCAGTGCCCGAGAGTCATGGCCGCAACGCGCATACCGTACTCATTTTGTAGCCGCGCCAATGCTACAAAAGGATCTGTCTCGCCCGTCCATTTCAGCGGCCAGTTTGAGCCGGCAACCAGGTAATCCACGTTTTCGAGAACGCACTCAAACCCAGGATAAACGGAGTCCACGTCCAGCGAGACCGGAACACCGCCGCGCCTGGCCACGCGCGCGGCGTGCGCCGCGGCGGCAATATCGTAGCCATCGATATGCAGCATTCTTGCGTTCAGAATATCGTCGTACGGTATCTCGGATGCTTCTAAGCGTAGGCTGCCGGGCCTCTGCCACAGCACCGTCCGCTCACCTGTGCGTTCATCGATGATGATGTACGCGGTCTGATTCAGCGAGCCCTCTCTGACGATGAGGCCGCTCGTATCGACGCCGGTCCCCTGCAACGATTCGCGCTGGATACGCCCGCGCAAATCATCGCCCACTGTGCCGACATACTTTGTCTTGAGGCCCAGGCGGGAGCACGCAACAATGGCCGTCGCAACTTGGCCTCCGGGACTTAATAGCTCACGCCGGAACGGGACTTTGCCCGCGTAGGGAGGGAATTCTTCAACCAGCAGGAGGGTATCCGTCGCATTAAGACCGATCCCGAGAACATCGAAGACTGGCCTCAAGTGACAGGCCTACTTCTTATTGATTGAATTGGGAACCTCGTACAGGTAAATGGTATGCGCATCGCCGTAGTGACCTTCCGTGGAAGAGGTGGCGATCGGCGTCCAACCGGCGATCGGGTAGTCGTAGGATACAACGCGCGTTTTCGGTTTCAGAAATCTTTCGAGATTCGGACGCAGAGTATCATTCGCGGTCGTAGCGAGGTAGAGCGTCACGACGTTTGCGGAGCTGAGGTCGACACGCATGAAGTCGGCGTGGATCACTTTCACGCGCTTGCTGAGCCCCTCCTCTTCGACATTCGCCGCGGCGACTTTTGCCAGCCGCGATGAGATCTCGACCCCAACAGCCTTGACCTTATATTGTTTGGCGGCGGCTATCAGGATTCGGCCGTCGCCGCACCCGAGATCGTACAGCGTTTCGCCGGGCTTGAGCTTGGCGATCTGCAGCATACGATCGATTGCCGACTCCGGGGAACCCACGTTCGGAGCGAGATTGTTCTTAAATTCGTCGAGATCGGATTGCTGGCCGTAAGCCGCCAGCGCTGTCAGACATGCATACGACAGCAACGAGATGGGAATGCCAGCACGGAGCATCCGGCGTCTCATAGTTCAACTCACCCCTATTTCAAGTAGTGTATCGCCGGTCTGGCACTTCCCGGGGCTGGTGAGGTTACTGAGATACGTCATGGCCAGGCGTTTGCGCTACCCCGCCCTGCGCCGCCGAGGCGGTAGTCGTTCCCTTCTCATGCTTGAAGCGCACTATCCGGCTAACCATCTCGGTTGTTGAAACCCACAGGTCGCGAGGGCGCGAAATCGTATACTCCGTGCCTTTAAACGCGCGAATGGCATGACTGATGGAGTCTTTCCACGGCACGGCCTGCGGATTTAGGTTGTAATTCATGTAGAAAACGGGGTATTCAATATTACCGATGCGCCGCAGGTCCTCCTGGGGTACATCGGCGTCCAGCATGGCCTTTGGGCCGGCAAAGATTAAAGCGTCTGGGTGGGCTGACGAACTGACCTCATGCTCAATCAGGCCTTGCAGGAATGCCGTCTCACCGTGTTTTTCGGCCAATTTCCCCACGTCAA
Organism: Acidobacteriaceae bacterium; assembly: GCA_019233375.1. GTDB lineage: Bacteria > Acidobacteriota > Terriglobia > Bryobacterales > Bryobacteraceae > Bog-105. Next base: position 5,191 of record JAFAMM010000400.1, on the reverse strand, counting down.
CGGTCCCCAGCTTAACGCTGTGCAAGGCCCGTCCTAACGCCGGAAAATCGATCTGATCGGATGCCTCCTGCCGGTAGACCACCCGCGATTCCTCCATATTGAAAGCAACGAGCGAAATGTGCGCCACATGCGGATCCCGCTCGATCGCCTTCAGAATGCTGACAAGCGCATCCGTGTCGCTGCGCTGCAGGGACGCGGACTGGGAATCCTGCGGAGCGAAGTTGACCAGCAGTTTCACATTGAGCGCGTCCTCCGTCATATGCGCCGGCCGCGCGGAGTCATTCACGAAGGGTTCCGGAAGCGACTCGGCAATCTGGTTCGGACCGAGAAACAGCGGCATTGGCCTGTCTTTGGCCGAAAGTACCGCATCAAAGCTCCAATTCGACGAGCAGACTCGCTCGGACCGGTCACGCATCAGCCAATCCACGTGGTAGCTGCCCTCACCGACGTCCATCCCCCCCTGCAGCAGAGCCTCGCCCTTGGCTTCGTCCTCGATACTCGGGGTGTGGAACCGCTCCAGGAAATAGACAGTGTGATCTGGCTCGCCTTCCGGATACACGCGAAAGACAACCGTAAGCGCCTCGCTGTTGCCTGCCAGCTCTTTGAGCGGTACTGTGACGTCGAACCCCGTGTGAAAACGAAGATCGAACCCCACGTCCGCTTTGCGCGGGGTCACGACGCACGGCAGATCTTTCCTTTGATCGGCCGACGCGAAAATGGCCATGTCGGAAGGCAGGAGGGTAAGCCGTTCTCCGGCCGCCGGCGGCCTCATCATTTCCTGCGGGTGTCCCGCCACCGCGGTAAAGCACAGCAGAGCCGTGAATCCCGCAGCTCGCCGCCAAATCTGCCCAACTCGAACCAACAGAGAAGTCTTATAAGCCACGCACCGGCATTGTCCGCAGCGCAAAGCCATGTTGTCCCCGAGAATTACATCCGTGAGTCTCACCGCCGCCGACTCATCGGCTTCATCATTATGCACCAATATTAGAGTGCAAGTTGTAAATTTAGACCGCCGATCTCACATTCCTGTTGCAGCGTAAAGAAAAGGCGTTCTGGTACGCCAGACTGGTACTCCTTTCACTCTGACCCCGCTCACCTCCATCCGAGTGCATTTTTTTTGCTGTGATACAGTTCGGATGATCATGGCTTCCCGCAGCGTCAACAAAGTTCTGCTGATCGGTCACCTCGGGCGCGATGCCGAAACGAAATTTACCCCGTCGGGTGCGCCAGTGACGCGCTTTTCAGTAGCCACCACCCGCAACTGGAAAGATCAGCAGAGCAATGAATGGAAAGAAGAGACGAACTGGACGAACGTCGTGCTCTGGCGGCAGGAGAACCTGGCCAATTATCTGACCAAAGGCAAGCAGGTCTACGTCGAGGGGCGGCTGCAAACCCGCAGCTACGACGATAAGGACGGGAAGAAAGTATATTCCACCGAGGTGGTGGCCGACGAAGTGATTCTGCTCGGAGGCCGAGGAGAATCCGGTTCTACAGGATTTGAGGCAGCAGGATCCGCATCGAAGCGCGCCGCTCCCGGCCGTGGCGCAGCCTCGCCAAGCGGCAGCGGTCCGGAGGACGATTTCAGCGGTATGGGCGTCACCGATGACGACGTGCCGTTTTAGCGCAGCGAAGCGCGTTATCGGTCCGAACCCAGTGCGATAGCGGGAGAGATCCCGCACGTCGCCAGAGCGCACAAGCCGCAGAGCATGAAAAGCGTCACGAAACCGGACCACAGAGTGCGTGCAAATGTTCGGGTCTGCATGCCCGTGAACTCGCAAGTGCGAGACCAGTCTCTAAGATCGCGGTTTTCTGCGTAAAACCGGCTGTTGCGGGCCTTCTAGGCGTACAAATGGGTGAAGCGTGCTATCGTCTTCATCTACGGCCTCTCGATTGCTAGCAGGACGAACGCCTGCTAACGGAGGAATACCTTGATACCGCCGATTGCCGCCTTTTTCATCGCCTGAACATAAAAGGAGTTGGCGCGCGCCGGTTTCGCGCCGCGCGGCATTGTCAACGCAGTTCTGTAATAAGATCGCAGAGCGCGCGTCGCTTCTGCCCAACTCCAACCCTCGGCTTGCCGTCTCGCCTCCGCCCGCAGGCGTTGACAAAGATCCGGGTCTACCACCACCCGGCGGGCGGCTTCAGGCAATCCGTTGGCATGTTGCGTATCGAACAACAGCCCGTTAACCTCGTTCTGAATGATGTCCGGTATGCCGCCCCGATTGGCGCCGATAACCAGCGAGCCGGCCGCCATCGCCTCCATCAGCACCAAGCCCAACGTCTCCGTTTCAGACGGAAGCACCAGCGCATCCGCTGACGCCATAGCTGCCGCAAGCCGTTCGCCTGTGAGATACCCCGCAAAGAAAGCGGGCCGGTTACTGAATAATGATTGAAGCGCCGGCTTGTACGGCCCTCCGCCGATAATCGCCAGGCGAGCCGCCGGAATTGCGTCAAGAACACTGCGCAAAGCTTCGATATTCTTCTCGCGAGAAAGTCTTCCTACGTAAACGAACAACGGGCACTCCGGGTGTCCTTCGCTCAGGAAGGTGCGCATTTCCGGATCGGCGAATCGGGGATGAAACTCGTTTGTATCCACCGCTCTTGGCCACAACTGCACCCGTTCGATACCGTGCGCCTTCAACTCTTCCGCCATGGCCGTCGAAGTGCAGAGGTTCACGTCGGCCCTGCTGTGCCGCAGCCGCATCAGCTTCCAGACGGTAGGCTCCAGAGCGCCTAACCGGTAATAGTGAAGGTACTTCGGAAGGCGCGTGTGGTACGAGATCACCAGCGGCAGAGGTAATACATCGCCGTAATAAATGCCCGCCAGGCCGAGAAGCGCCGGATCGGCAACGTGAATCACATCCGGCCTGAAGGCCTGTAGTTTGGCGCGGAAAGCGGGGCTTGGGAGCGCCAGCGTCAGCTCAGGGTAAAGCGGAAACCGCAGGCCCGGCACGCGCTCAATGCGCGCGCCATGGTATTCAAGTATCCCCTCCCCAGGAGCGAAGACCATGACTTCATCTCCCTGCCTCTGCAACTCGGCGATCGTGTACCGCAGCCGCGTTACGATACCGTCAATCTTCGGAAGAAAAGTCTCCGTAAACAGTGCGATGCGAATGGCTGATCTCCCCTCGGATTTGATTCTCGCAGGCAGCCCGCCGCAAGTTTGGCGTTCAATTTGATCAGAAAAGGCCAGCGTCTCAAATTAGACCGTGAACAGGCGCACAGAAAGCCGCCGTCTTACGCTGCCGGCAAGCAGCGCGGGGGCTGAATCGCAATCTTTCCCGCGTCAGCGAGCGGGCGAATTACCGATGTCGCGCGTCCGGAACAGGTCGTCGGCTCTCACGGGTGCCCTGGGCGTCCCATTCACTCGGAAGAAGAGCCGCTTCGTCCACGTCGTTCGAGCCTAATGTGAGAACTTTTCCGTGAATGCCTTCCGGCAGGCTCTGCAGCAGGAACATACGGCCGTCGCCAAAACGCAAAGCGTCCCGATACATGAAAGACTCGGCGCTTATCTCGTCGAAAACCGCCTCACAGCGTCCGGCGGGAACGCCGATTGCTCGGGCAACCGGAGCTGTAATCTCCAGTTCTATGCGCGCGCCGGGTGGCATGCAAACTGCCGTCGCATCGCACCTGCGGCCCATGCCGAGCCGGAGCCAGTCCAGCATGCGCCGCCATGGCTCGCGCCGGCCGTGGGCAGATTCTTTCTGCTTTTCGGCATCGCAGACGGAAACAAAGCCTAAGCTTCCTGTGTCGAAGCGAAACGTTACGAGTTCGTCTCCCTGGCATGCGAGACGTTGGCGAACAGCATAAAGAGAATAGTCACACACCGCGCAGCACTCCCGGCTATGAGACGATCACCGCCCCCGGCGAGGTTTCTTTTTGCAATCGAGCGAGGGATTACCCGCGTACCAGAGCGTCAACCCCTTACCTGCTATATAGTTGCAGCCCATCTATAGTACAATTTCCTACGACACTATTACGTACCGAAATAGTCGTAACGCTGGAGTACCAATTGAGCGCCGGAACAGCTTTTATCCCACAACCAACGCTACCGAAAGTCCTTCTCGCCGACGACCATCACCTGATCCTCGACGCCCTGGGCGCCATGATGAAGAGCGAGTTCAATGTGCTCGCGGTCGACAACTCGCAGGCTTTTATCGAAGCTGTTGACAGTTTCAAGCCGGATGTAGCCATTCTCGACGTCAGCATGCCAGGGGGAGACGGATTCATTACTGCACGCAAAGTTCTCGAACGCAGCCCAGCCTTACCCATCGTTTTCCTTTCGATGTACGCCGACTCGAGCTACGTCGATCAAGCGGCCCAGATGGGAGCGAAGGCATATCTCTCAAAGCGCGCTCCCGCCCAGGAACTCATGTCTGCCATCCATGCGGTACTCGAGGGTGAAACCCTCCTCGCCCCCGGAGCGCGTGATGGCGTAGCGTCTTCCCAAGGCACTGGCGCCAGGAGCGAGTTGACGGCGCGCCAGCGCGAAGTTCTCAGACTCATTGCCATGGGCTGCAGCGCCAAGGACATTGCCAACCAACTGAACATCTCGGTACGAACGGCCGAATTTCATCGCGCGGCCATCATGCAACGTCTTGGCCTGCATTCGACGGCGCAGATGACGCGTTACGCCATCGCGAACGAAATCGCCTAGCTATCGAGCGGCCCCGGTAGCCGGACTCTGCAGGTTTTGCAAGGTAACCGCCAGCCTGCGGCTTGATCCAACTTGCGGAGGTTCCCTTTGGACCACAATTTCAGGAAGTATTTGACCGCGGGGTCAATCACAGGAGCATTGCTGTTCTTCTTCGGCGTGGCAAATGCTCAAAATGATAACGCGGCACACATGGACACCAGCGCCCAGAAAATGCTGAGTTCCGCCGACACGACCTTTGCCACCAAGGCGGCGCAAGGAGGCTTGGCAGAAGTACAGCTCGGGCAGTTGGCTGTGAGCAAAGCTGAAAGTCCTTCTGTGAAAGAATTCGGCCAGAAGATGGTTGACGACCACACCAAGGCCAATGATCAATTGAAGCAGCTCGCGCAACAGCAGAATATGACCTTGCCCGCCACCATGAATGCAAAGGACCAGGCCCTTTACGACAAGCTGCAGAAGCTCTCCGGTGCGCAGTTTGACAAGATGTACATGAAAGCCATGGTCAAGGACCACGAAGAAGACGTGAAGGAGTTTCAA
>JAFAMM010000340.1 GCA_019233375.1 Acidobacteriaceae bacterium | reverse complement strand
AAGCCGGTTCTTTACGCATTGCGCGTCGCGTTTCGAACTTTCTGCAGGCCGGCCATGCGGTTGCGAGCTATGAGGAGCTGCAGGCCTCCAAGCTGGTATTGCTGTGCTTGCCAGACTCGTCCGTTGAGAGAGTGGTCGATGAGATCTGCGCCTCGGAGCTGGTCCTCGAAGGCCTCGCTTTCGTGCTGTGTGACACCTGGCTCGGCAGCGAAACTCTGAACCGCCTGCGGCAGAAAGGCGCGGCGGTGGCGACCACGTGCCAGATCCATGCGGCACACGGGATGCCGTATTTTGCCGCTGAGGGAATGGCTGCCGCCACTCGGCCCTTACGTAAACTCCTGGACCGGTGTGATGCTCGGATGATCGAGATCCGGCCGGGCACAAAAGAGCTGTTGTTCGGCGCGGAACTCCTTACGACCGCACTCCCGATACCGATCTTCATGGCCGCGCAACAGGCCCTTCGCGCCTGTGGCATCGCCGGTCACCCGCTTTTCACTCTGCTGGAGGGTGGCGCGCAGCAAATGTTCCGCGCGTGCTGCGCAGGCGCGCGCCTTACCTGGGGCGGACCGCTGACGGAGTGTTCCCCCGAAATCGCAGAGGCCCATTTCGCGGGCCTGCGAGAGAAGCTGCCTGAGGTGGCGCAAGTGCTCGATGAACAGCTTGCCTGGGCCCGCAGCATCATGGGACGCACCCGGTGCGAACTGTCGAGTGAGCCGAGCAAGCAGGCAGTGCAAACCGCCGGTTGAGCGCTCTCCTGGCCCGTCTGCCACACTCGGAACAGGCGATGCACAAACGGTATCAGTGGAAGCTCAAGCAGCGCGAAATCATTCTGGGGGATCGCACGCTGCTCATGGGCGTCCTCAATGTAACGCCCGATTCATTCTCGGACGGCGGCAAATATGCGGATCCCGATCGCGCCTTCGCACGCGCGGTGGAACTCGAAGAGGATGGAGCGGATATTCTTGATGTCGGCGCCGAGTCGACGCGCCCCGGTTCGCAGCGTGTTCCGGAAGCCGAGGAACTTCGCCGTTTGATCCCGGTTCTCAAACGGCTCCGCGGCAAACTGAGCATTCCGATCTCGGTGGACACCTACAAATCGGGAGTTGCTGAAAAGGCGCTCGAACATGGCGCGGAGATCGTAAATGATCCAACCGGGATTTTGCTCGATCTGCAGCTACCGAAAGTTGCGGCCAGGCACGACGCGGGTTTGATCATCAATCATATGCGTGGCACGCCAGAAACCTGGGCCAAACTTCCACCGCTCAAGGACCTGATGCGTTCCATCATGATCGATCTGCAGGCGGCGGTGAACCGCTCGCGGCAAGGCGGCGCACAAAAGCACCAGCTGGTGATCGATCCGGGTCTCGGCTTCGGCAAGCGGCGCGAGCAAAACGCTGAAATCCTGGCAAATCTCTCCCTGTTACGGACCTTCGACCTGCCGATCCTGGTGGCGCCATCACGCAAATCTTTCTTGAAGAAAGAAGCCGATGTCCTCACCGAATTCGCCACCGCGGCCGCCGTCACCGCAAGCATTCTCAACGGAGCGCATATCGTCCGCGTACACGATGTGAAGGCGATGAAGAGTGTCACGGAAGTAGCGGATTCAATCAAGCACGCCGAGGCGCACGAGGCGGAAACGAAAGAAAGTCATGTGCGCTGGCAGCGGGGGCAGTAATGCGTTCCACGCTGGCCTAAAACGATGCGTCGAATGACCGCCCCGCAGCGGCAGCAGGCTTCACCGGCGCGGCCATAAACGCAGTGCAACAGCTGATACCCTCCTCTTTCGCCGGAAGCGTCAACGTAATCTGAAATGGACGACCCGCGATGCTCGATGGCGAGCTTGAGCGTTCTAAGAATGCTGCCGTAGAGTTCTTGGGCGCGTTGTTTTGAAAGCCGGCCCGCCTTCGCGCGCGGATGAATGCGCGCGGAGAACAGCGCCTCGTCCGCATAGATATTGCCAACGCCGCCGATGAAGCGTTGATTAAGCAACAACGGCTTGATGGGGCCCCTCCGCTCCCGCAGCCGCGAAAAGAAGTCTTCGAACGAAACGCTCAGCGCGTCCGGACCGCTCGTCGAGATGAACGCCGGAGCCTCCCTGAAATATTCAAAACGGCCGAACTGGCGTACATCGTCGTACAGCAGGACCCCGCGATCGAGAGTCAGCTCGGCGCGTGTGTACTTTCCCGGCTCGGTGTTCCATAGAAGCTTACCCGTCATGCCGAGGTGAACATAGAGAAGCCCGCTGTCAAGTTCAAAAAAGATCTGTTTCCCATGTCTGCGAACCGCTTCGATGATTGCGCCCGTCAGGCCGCGAGCTGTTTTCTCGTGGTCCCCGCGGGTGACGCGGCGGGAGCTGACTTCGGCGTGCGTAATTTGCGCTCCGGTCACGTGCGCCGCAACGGAGCGGACGACCGTTTCTACTTCGGGAAGCTCAGGCAAAGGGTAACGCTCTCAAGGAAGATCGACGTAGATATCGCCGTCCGTCACGATGACTGGAAACGTCTGCAGCTTTACATCTTCATCCGAGTCGTTCAGCCCGGTGCGGCAATCGAACTCCCAACCGTGCCACGGGCACACAAGATAATTCCCATTCAGGTTCCCCTGCCCCAACGGACCACCGGCATGCGGACAAACGCCTTGCACACAGTGCAGCTTACCTTCTACATTGCACACTGCGTACGGATTGGAATCGATTTCCAGCTCACACACCTCGCCGGACGGAAATTCCGAGAGCGGCTTCACTTTCACGAGCGGCATATAAACCTACGATACCGGGGAGATCACCTGGGACGGCGCGAACGGCGCTTCGCCAGCCGGCCTTCGAGCCGTTGACGCCGGCGCTGCAAACTTTCCGATTCAGCGTAACCGAGCGCCTGGTTCGTGAATTCCAGGGCAAGCGTGTGGTTTCCGTCTTCGTGTTCGTAGTACTTGGCTAGTTCTTCAAGCGCGCTCACCCGATGCTCATTGCTGCACCCGGCCAGTTCTGTGAAAACGGCCAGCGCGGCGTGCGGCCTGCGCATCTTCTTCTCGAGCAGACCGATGTCCCACAGTACTTGAAAGAGCAGCCGGTCGGGCAGGCCGGCGTCAATTGCACGCCTGAAGAGAGCAAGCGCCTGCTCATTCTCACCGGCCGAGCGCAGCCAGCGCCCGATGCCGGCAAAGTCTTCGCCACGGCGAACGCCAGCGCGCGACAGCGACTCCGAATCCGCGCTGCGAAAGACCGCCGGCACAATAGCGGTCAGACAAGCCAATGTCAGAATGTCCATCGCGTTGTGATGGAAGATCGGCAGCAGGCGTCTCGCCTCCCGGCTGCGCTGATATTCGAAATACACGTACGGAATCAGTTCGCCAGGCAAGTCTCCTTCGCGGTAGACGCCAAGGATCTCCTGTTCGAGTTGCATCAGGCGGCAGCTCTCGAGCCGTAGCTTCCAAAGGCGCCGCGCACCGTGAAGCAGATCCAGGTGAGCGAGCCGGGAAAACGGCGTCTCGTGATGAGTCATGCGGTACCGCGCCTCGAGCAGCGGCTGATCATACGTCCGTCCGTTGTAGGTGATCAGAACATCGAA